>JBDTTF010000183.1:0-22504 GCA_039930765.1 Gemmatimonadota bacterium
GGAATGATTCGGAGCGATCCGTGTCGCGCAGCGTCCGTGTTCATCCGTGGCCAGCTGTTTCTCAGGAGTGATCGGAGCGATCCGTGTCGCGCAGCGTCCGCGTTCATCCGCGGCCATTGTTTTGCCACGAATGGCCCGGTAGCCGCAGTTATCACCAATACGGCATTCGTCGAGGGGAGGCATCGTGCAGGAATGATTCGGAGCGATCCGTGTCGCGCAGCGTCCGTGTTCATCCGTGGCCAGCACAGTGCGGGGCCCGTTGCAGTGCTGCGATAAAGCTGAATGGGGCTGTGAGGGCACCCGCAATCAGGCGCTCGTGACCGGTTCCTGGACCGCGACCGGGGCGCCTTTACGGAACTTGAGTCGCAGCTCATCGAGCAGGGTGTACACCACCGGCGTCAGGTAGAGGGTGATCAGCTGCGAGAAGGCCAGGCCGCCAACCACTGCCACGCCGAGTGGCCGTCGTGACTCGGCGCCGGCACCGGCGCCCAGCGCGATCGGCAGGGTACCCATCAGCGCGGCCATCGTGGTCATCATGATCGGCCGGAACCGCACCGAGCAGGCTTCCAGAATCGCGTCCCTCGGCGATTTTCCTTCCTTCCGTTCCGCCTCCAGCGCAAAGTCGATCATCATGATCGCATTTTTCTTGACCAGGCCGATCAGCATGATGATGCCGACAAAGGCATACACGCTGAGATCGAGCCCCACCAGCCACAGTGTCAGCAGCGCCCCGAATCCGGCAAACGGCAGTCCTGAGAGAATCGTGAGCGGGTGCACGAAGCTCTCGTACAGGATGCCGAGCACGATGTAGATGACGACAATGGCCAGTACCAGCAGCATCAGCAGCCCCTGCTGCGAATCCTGGAAAGCCTGCGCCGTGCCGGAGAAGCTGGCGAGGATTCCGGCCGGCAGCTGGTTGGCCGACTCCTTGTTGACGGCGGCGACCGCGTCACCGACGGCCACGCCGGGCGCGGGGTCAAAGGACAGCGTCACCGAGGGCTGCTGACCCGAGTGATTGACCGCCAGCGGCCCCAGTCCTTCCGTGACCCGGGCCAGTGCGGTGAGCGGTACCAGGGTGCCATTGGCCGCGCGGACCGAGAGCAGGCTCATGGCGCTCAAGTCCCGCTGGTACTGGGGCAGCAGCTCCATGATCACCCAGTACTGGTTGGTCGCGGTGTAGATCGTGGAGGCCTGCCCTGCGCCGTAGGCCTGGTACAGCGCGTCCTCGATCACCGACGGAGAGACCCCGAACGCGGCCGCCCGGTCGCGGTCGATCGCAATGTGGATTTCCGGGTTCTTGATCAGCAGGTCGGTGGTGACGTTGCGCAGCTCTGGCAGCTTGCGCAGTCGGGCCTCGAGTGCCTGCGAGGTGGCATACAGCTGGTCGATGTCGGAGCCCTGCAGGGTGTACTGATACAGGCTCTTGGTCTGGCGGCCCCCGATGTTGATCACCGGCGGATTTTGCACGAAGGTGTTGATGCCCGGAATCTGGCGCAGCTTGGTGCTGAGCTCTCGGCCCACCGCGTCGGCATCGAGGCTGCGCGTGGCGGCCGGGGTCAGGTGCATGATGGCACGGGCCTGGTTGGCCGAGCGGCCGCCGCCGCCGGTGGCGGTCATGAAGCCGGCGATATTCGAGTCGGCGCCGATGATCTGGTTGATCTCGATGATATAGCGCTTCATGGCGTCGAACGACGAGCCCTCGGCCGCTTCGATCGTGGCCCGGAGCTGGTCCTGGTCCTCGCTGGGAATGAATCCCTTGGGCACCGCCACGGCCAGCCACCCCGTGACCAGCAGCAGCACGCCCGATATGGCCAGCGCCAGTCCTCGCCGGTCCATGATCCAGCCCAGGGAGCGCTGGTACCCGTGCAGTACCCGCTCGTAGAATCGCTCGCTGGCCTGGTAGAACCGGCCGTGCTGCTCGTGCCCGCTCTTGAGGAAGCGGCTGCACAGCATCGGGGTCAGCGTCAGCGATACCAGGGCCGAGACCAGGATGGCGGCGCCGATGGTGACCGCAAATTCGTGGAACAGCCGTCCGATCAGGCCGCCGAGGAACAGGACCGGGATGAAGACCGCCACCAGCGAGATGGTCATCGACACGATGGTGAAGCCGATTTCGGCCGAGCCCTCGAGGGCCGCCTCCATCGCCGGCTTCCCCATTTCCATGTGGCGGACGATGTTCTCCAGCATCACGATGGCATCGTCGACCACGAAACCGACCGACAGGGTCAGGGCCATCAGCGACAGGTTGTCGAGGCTGTAGCCCAGTAGCGCCATGACCGCAAAGGTGCCGACCAGTGACATCGGCAGCGCCAGGCTTGGGATGATGGTGGCCGGGATGTTCCGGAGGAACAGGAAGATCACCAGGACCACCAGGCCGAGTGTGAGGTACATGGTGAACTTCACGTCGCTCACCGACTGGCGGATCGTCACCGAGCGATCGTACATCACCGCCACCTTCACCGACGCCGGCAGCGAAGCCTCCAGCTCCGCCATCGCCTTGCGGACGCCCTGGGCCACCTCGACCGTGTTGGTGCCGGGCTGGCGCTGAATGGCCAGTACGATGCCGCGGTTGCCGTTGTACCACGCCGCCTGTTTGCTGTCCTGGACGTCGTCCAGCACGTTGCCCAGGTCCTTGAGATGGACCGCCGCGCCATTGCGATAGGCCACCGTGAGCGCGCCGAACCCTTCGGCGTTGGTCAGCTGGCCGTCCGCCTTGACGGCGTACGCCTTGTCGGTGCCCCAGAGAATGCCGGTCGGCTGGTTGACGTTGCCGTCGTCCACCGCCTTGGAGACCTCATCGATGCCGAGCTGGCGGGCGGCCAGCGCCTGGGGGTCGAGCTGGATCCGGACCGCGTACTTCTGGGTGCCGTAGACCACTACCTGCGCCACGCCTGATACGGTGGACAGCCGCTGCGCAATCGTGGTTTCGCCGTACTCGTCGATGGTTGAGAGCGGCAGGGTGGCGGAGTTGAGGGCGTACAGGAGGATCGGTGCGGCGGACGGATCGACCTTCCGGTAGGACGGCGGCACGATGTTCTGCGGCAGCGTCCGGATCGTCTGGGTAATCGCCGCCTGCACGTCGGCGGCGGCCGCGTCGATGTTGCGGTCCAGATCGAACTGCAGGGTCAGCGATGTCTGGCCCTGGTAGCTCGACGAGGTGATCACATCGAGGCCGGCGATCGTGGAGAACTGGCGTTCGAGCGGTGTCGCCACGGAGGAGGCCATCGTTTCCGGGCTGGCGCCGGCCAGGCTGGCGCCCACCGTGATCGTCGGGTAGTCCACCGAGGGCAGGTCGCTGACCGGCAGGCCCCGGAAGGCCACGATCCCGAAGATCAGGATGGCGGCCATGATCAGCGTGGTCATGACCGGCCGCCGGATGAACGGTCCGGAGATGTTCACGGCTGGACCGACGCGAGGGTGTCCCTCGCCATCCCGGCCTGGTTGGAGCTGTCGGCCCTGACGGCCACCTTGACTCCCTCGGTGAGGCGGAGCTGCCCATCGGTCACGACGGTCTCTCCCAGTTTGACTCCCGACAGCAGGACCGACGTGGTGTCGTCGCTCTGGCCGACCTGCACCTGGCGGACCGAGACCTTCTTGTCGGCCCCGAGCACGTACACGATCGATCCCTGCTGGCTATTGACCACCGCGGTGGCGGGGACCACCATGGCCCCCTTCTGCACATCGAGCCGCAGCACCACTCGCACCAGCCCGCCGGGCCAGAGCGACCCATCCTTGTTGGCGAAGCTGGCCTTGAGCAGCACGGTGCCGGTCAGGGAATCGACACCGTTGTCGATGAAGGTCAGCTGGCCGGTCTGGGTCCCGGTAGTGGCCTGCCCGACCGGGGTGGCCTGGACCTGCAGCGTCTGGGAGGACTTGTGACGGATCTCGCCCAGGTGGGTCGAGGGCACCGCGAACCGGACCAGGATCGGGCTGATCTGGTTGATGACCACCATCGGCGTCGAGGCGTTCGCCTTGACCAGGTTGCCCTCTTTTACCAGCAGGCCGCCGGCCAGGCCGTCGATCGGCGCCCGAATGGTGGCAAACTGGAGATTGAGCCGAGCCTGGGTGAGCATCGCCGAATCGGAACTCACCGTGGCCGCGGCACTCGCCGCGGTGGCCCGGGCCTGGTCCAGCTGCTGTGAGGTGACGAACTCCTTGGCGGCCAGCGCCTCGAATCGCTGCTGGTCGCGCGAGGCACTGGTCAGCTGCGCCGCATCGCGCAACACCGCCGCCTCGGCCTGCTGCAGACTGGCCTGATAGGAGCGGGCATCGAGCTGGAACAGGACCTGGCCCTGCTTGACCTGGTCACCCTCACGAAAGGCCACCTTTTCGAGCAAGCCACCGACCTGGGCCTCGACGGCCGCGGTGCGGATCGGCTCGACCGTTCCCGTCGCCTCGATCACGGTGGGCACATCCCGCGCGACGACCGGAGCCACCACCACCACGGGATCCGCTGGAGGCGGGGGTTTATGGCCGGAGCAGGACTGGAGCAGGCCTATGCCCAGTCCGGCTGATAGCGCGTGACGCACCCTGAAGGACCGCTTCATCGAGTATTTCCGCTGGTAGAATCCGGTGAAATATGCAGGCTGCTGCCGCCCTGCTCATCAAGCAGCGCGGCATCGTGCGCCAGCTGCATGAGCGACGTGTGGAAGTTGAGCCGGGCCCCGATCAGCTGGGCCCGGGCGCTGGCCAGGGCCTGCTGGGCCTGCAGCAGTTCGAGCAGGCTGCCGACCCCTTCCTTATATCGTCCCAGTGCCGCCTCGGTCGACTGCGTGGCGCTGGCAAACAGATCGCGGGCGGTGCTGACCTGCTGGGTGGCGGTCTGCAGTGAGTGATATGCGGTATAGACCTCAAGCGTCACCTGCTGCGCCACTCCGGTCGCCCGGTAGTCGGCCGCCTCGGCCAGGGCATCAGCTGCGCGCGCGCTGTAGGTCCAGGCAAATCCATTGAAGATCGGAATACTGAGGCCGAGCGTCGCGGTGTAGGTGTCACCGTGGCGGGTTGGATCGGTGAGGTACGTGCGGCCGGCATTGCCGGTCAGCGACAGCGAGGGCAGCTGCTGGGCATGAGCTGTCCTGGCCTGCTGGTGGGATTGGGCCGCCAGCGCCCGGGCCGCAGCCAAGTCAGGCCGCTGCTGCAGCGCCGTTCCGATCAGCGAGTCGATCTGAATCGAAACGGCGCCGATATCTCCGATGCCGGCCAGGCTGTCGATCTCGAATTCGGCCAGCGGGGACATTCCAACCGAGGTGGCCAGCTGACCTCGACTGATGGCCAGGTTGCCCTCATCAGTCTGGGCCTCGAGCAGCGCCTGCCCCACCGCGGTCCGCGCCTGCAGCACATCCGCGATGGTGGCCACCCCGTTTCGCCGCCGCTCTTCGGCGGCATCGAGATTGGTCCGGGCCTCCTCAAGCGTGGCGTGCTGGGCCTGCACCAGCGCGCGATCAGCCGCCACGGTGTAGTAGTAGCCCGCCACCCGAAGGATCAGGTCATTGATCACCGCGTTATGGGTCCAATCGGAGGACAGCAGCGCCTCACGCGCGGCCCCGATCGAACCGGACCGGCCCCCGAAGTCGAGCAGCAGCCATGTCAGGGCAAACGATGGCCCATACACGGACTGCCGAACGGCCGATCGTCCCTGGGTGGCGGCGGTCTTGAGCTTGGTGGCGGTAAGGTCGAGGCTGAGCTCCGGGAACAGCGCACCCTTGGCCGCCCCGTAGTTCTGGGCGGCGGCCCTGGCGTTGGCCCAAGCCACCCGAGTATCGGGACTGCGGCTCAGCGCCAGGCCGAGGAAGTCGGCCAGATCGAGGTTTCCCTTCCGGATCCCCAGTTCGGCCGGCAGGACCGGCGCCAGCGAGGTATCCGAATCGGCCGTGACTGCGGCGGCTGGAGGTACCCAGCGGGAGCCGGGGCTCGAAGCGGTGGGGGAAACCCCGTTGACATGTGGTGGCGGCGGAGCGCAGCTGAGGGCCAGGAGGGTGGCCAGCCCGATGCATGATACGGCCGCAAATCGGAAAGACATATCAGCAGTACGCTCAGCTAGAATTGAATGTTGCGGCTCCGCTCAGCCCCGGCGGCGGCTCAGCCGGGCTGCAAAGTGTGGTGGATGGGTGGGCAGCGCACAAGACAAGGCCGGTCGGATACCACCGACCGGCCGTTCGACTGCCGGATCCCCTCTGTTCGGCTGACCAGCCAGCTGCCTATCGAACGGTCGATTTCCGGTCCAAATAGACGGTACGGGCTCCCGGCCCAACCACCGGACCGATCGGCCCCGCCACTCGGCCGAGTGGACAGCCCGCCTCCTCGGGGAGTTCGAGGCGGTCCAGTGGGAGTGAGACGACTGGTGGTGCCATTGCTGTATCCCTCGCTGGTGACGACCGGTAGATGCCGGTCAGCCCCCGAAGGGTTGCATCACCACCCCGATTCGGGGGCGCGCAACCCTTTTCCGACACCCGGTGTCAACGCACCGGAGACCCCAACGAGCCGAACGGCGCCGGAGCCCGGTTGACTGACCAGGAACTCATAGTCCGCGTGTTGAGCGGTGATGCGGCAGCGGAACGGGCGCTCTACGAGGCGCACGTGGACCGGGTCTACCGGATGGCATGGCGCCTGACCTGCGACGCCCATCTGGCCGAGGACTGCACCCAGGACACCTTCGTCCGCGCCTTTGAACGGCTGGCCGGGTTCCGCGGTGAATCGTCGCTGGCCACCTGGCTCTGTGCCATTGCCCACTCGATGGCGCTCAACGCGCTCCGCAAGACCAAGCGGTTTCGGGAAAAAGAGACCGAGCTCGAGCTGGTGCCCGACCTGGCCAGCCCGAATCGGAAGAGTGAGCCGGACCTGAAGGAACGAATGAGCCACGCACTCAACCGCCTGGCGCCTGGATACCGGACCGTATTCATGATGCACGATCTCGAGGGCTACACCCACGAAGAGATCGGTGTTGCCCTGGGAATCGAAACTGGAACTTCAAAGGCCCAGTTGAGCCGGGCCCGGGCCCGGTTGCGCGAAATGCTGGCCGCCCATGCTGGAGACTGGAAATGACCGAACTGCCCGACGATTCACCGCTGGAACCGGATCTGCTCGATGCCGCGCGCCAATGGCGGGAACCACCGCCACCGCCGCGCGATGAGATGTGGCGCGAGATCGGCCGGCGACGGGCCGCCCGCCGCTCCATCCGACCCGCGTGGCGCCGGTACGGATTTCCGCTCGGCATCGCGGCGCTGATCGCGCTGGGCATCGGGCTGGGTCGCTGGAGCGCCCCGGGACCGGTGGTGCCCCGCCCGGTCCAGACCGTGGCCACCATTGCTCCGGCCACGCCCGACAACCGCAGCATCACGGTGGTGGCCAATGAACATCTCAGTCGTACCGAGGCGTTCCTAACCGAATTCCGCGCCGCCTCGCGCGGCACCGCGGTTCCCGATCACTTCGCGGCCACTTCCCGTGACCTGCTGCTGGAAACCCGGCTGCTGATGGACGCCCCGGCATTGCAGGACGCCAGGGTTCGTTCGCTGCTCCAGGACCTCGAGGTCATTCTGGTCCAGATCGCCCAGCTGCACAACGACACTCGTCCGGACGATGTCGAGATCATCACCAACGGATTGAAACAGCGTGACATGCTGCCCCGCCTCCGCACGGCGATTCCCGCCGGACTGGATGCGCGGCACACCAGAGGAGAGAGCTGAACATGACCCGCCTGATCTTTGCGGCCGTCGCCCTGGTGGGCGCACTGGCCTCGGTGCCCCAGATCCAGCAGCAGTCGGCCGACACGGCGAACGTCCGTGCCGCCTGGGCCCCCGGCGATCCCGCCGACAGCACCTACCGCTCGGCGCGTGAGGCGCTCAACAAGGGCGACTACCGCAAGGCGGCCGGCCTGTTCCACCAGATCCGGACCCAGTACCCCAAGTCCACCTACGCACCCGATGCCTGCTACTGGGAGGCCTTTGCGCTGTACCGGACCGGCGCCACCACCGATCTTCGCTCGGCGCGGTCGGTGCTGGCTGTGCAGCGCGATCAGTACGCCAGCGCCGCCACCCGCGGCGATGCCGAGTCATTGCTGGCGCGGATCCAGGGCGAACTGGCCCGTCGCGGCGATGCCGTGGCTGCCGAAGCGGTGACCTCGAGCGCCACTGCCGTTGCCTATGGCCCTGCGGCTCCGAGGGCGCCGGTCCCACCGACACCCGGAGCGGCCATGGCGGCTCCGCGCACCCCGCGGGCTCCACGTGCGGTCTCGGCGGGAATCGGCTCGGCTCGTGCCGTATCGAGCAGCGACAGCGATTGTCCGGATGAGGATGACGATGCCCGGGTGGCTGCGCTCAACGCGATGATCGGCATGGATGCCGAGCGGGCCCAGCCGGTGCTCGAAAAGGTGATGGCCCGCCGTGACGCGGGCTCTTCGTGCCTGCGTCGCAAGGCCATCTTCCTGCTGTCGCAGCAGCGGACCACCCGGACCGAGGACATCCTGCTGACGGCGGCCCGCACCGACCCGGACCCCGAAGTGCGCGAACAGGCCGTGTTCTGGCTGTCCCAGGTGTCGAGCCCCAAGGCGCTGGCCGCGCTCGATTCGATCCTGCGCACCGACGGCAACACCGATCTCCGGGAAAAGGCGATGTTCGCCCTGTCCCAGCAGGACAGCCCCGAGGCCCGCAAGTCGCTCCGCGCCTTTGCCGGCGGCAACGACGTGCCGCCCGAACTGCAGGAAAAGGCCATCTTCTGGCTGGGCCAGTCCCAGAACGCCGAGGACCAGGCCTTTCTCAAGACGCTATATCCCAAGCTGGCCGATCGGGACCTGAAGGAAAAAGTCTTCTTCGCGGTGGCTCAATCGCACGATGCCGAGAACCAGCGGTGGCTGCTGTCGATTGCGGGGAATGACAAGGAAGACATCGAACTCCGCAAGCAGGCACTGTTCTGGGCCGGCCAGTCGGGAGTCGGCGTGGCCGAAATGGCGGCGCTGTACGACAAGTCGACCGACAGCGAGATGCGGGAGCAGATCATCTTCGTGCTGTCGCAGAGCCGGGAAACCGCCGCGGTCGACAAGATGCTGACGATCGCCAAAACTGAGAAGGACAAGGAGCTCCGCAAGCGCGCCATCTTCTGGCTGTCGCAGAGCCAGGATCCCCGGGCGGCCAAGGTGCTCGAGGAGATTCTCAACCAATGAGCCGCTCCGGTGTGCTCGCGGTCGCGGCGCTGCTCGGCGCCGCGCTCCCGGTTCGAGCCCAGAGCCTGGCCGAGCGGATTCATCAGACCAAGGATGGGGAAGTATGGGTCGGGTTCGCCACCCGGCCCGACGTCTGCGGAGATGGCGCCGGCATGATCCAGTCCGGCAAGCACAACATGCGGACCGAAGGCAACAGCTGGGGCAGGCCGTGCGTGCACGGACCGGCGCGGGTCAGCTTCCGGATGACCGAAGGCCGCATCACCAGGGTAAAGACCGTTGTCGGCCCCGAGTGGCCCTCGGCCAAGCCGGGCGTGACCGACCTCGGCCTCGTGGCGCCGAAGGACGCGGCCAAGGCGTTGATTACACTGGCGGGAGATGATGCCAGGGCAGCCGAGGCCATCTTTGCCGCGACGATTGCGGATAGCGTCGCGATCTGGCCAGATCTGCTGGCTCTGGCGCGGCGCAAGACTGCGCCGGAAGAGTCCCGCAAACAGTCGATCTTCTGGCTGGGCCAGGAAGCGGGTGACAAGGCCACCGCCGGCCTGACCGAGCTGGCCGATGCCGACGATGATGCCAGTGAGGTCAGGGAGTCCGCGGTCTTTGCGCTCTCACAGCTCTCCGATGGCGGCGGGGTGCCCGCGCTGGTCAAACTGGCCAAGACCAGCAAGCACCCGGATGTCCGCCGCAAGGCGCTGTTCTGGCTGGGCCAGACCAATGATCCACGGGCCATCGATGTGTTCGAGGAGATTCTGGCGGGGCGCTGAACCAGATCGGGACTCGCTGCTCGTAATCGCCGTCCGGATTTCGGGCGGCGATCTGCTTTGGCACCGGTGGGTCTGACCTTCCTCCGGTTCCGGGTTAGATTCGGGCCCATGTCCGCCCGACAGTCTGCCATTCTGGTCGCGGTGCTGAGTTGGCTCAGCGCCTGCGCCAAGCCCAAGCCTCCCGTGCCGGTGGTCGACCTCCGACCCACCGGTGATACCGTCGTCACCACCATCACCGAACTGCCGGATGCGGCCTGGCTTGGCGCCGATCGCTGGGCCCTGGTCGATGCCAATCAGCGGGTGGTCTCGCTGGCGGAGTTCGGCAGCCACAAGCTGAGCCGGCTCGGCGGCCCCAAGACCGATGCCTATCACAATCCGTTCGCGCTGTTCCGCTCCGGCGATTCGCTATGGGTCGATGACTGGGGCATGCGCCGAGCGACGGCGTGGACCCTGGCGGGGGTGCTGGCTGGCTCGGTGCCGGCCGCCGACCCGCTCCGCGGCGCATTGCCACGAGCCCGCGATGCCGCCGGCCAGTTCTACTACGAGATCCATCCGCTGCCCAAGGCGGATGGCAGCGGCAATCGCGACAGCGGTGCGATTGTCCGGACCACGCCCGGTCTGACCCGGTTCGACACGGTGGCCCAGACCTCTCCACCCGACCTGGCCCCGATCACGGATCAGGACAAGACTCGGTTCGAGCGGCGGGCCCTGAGCAGCATCGACCGTTGGGGCGTGCTGCCCGACGGCACCATCTGGCTGGCGCGGCCGGGACCGAACCGGGTCTACTGGATTGCACCCGGCGGCAAGAGTGTCCGCGGTGAAGCGCTGCCGGATCCGGTGCTGCCGGTCACGGCCGAGGATCGCGAGATGTTCTTCCGGCAGTTTCCGCCCGAACTCCGCGCCAACGCCCAGCACGTGAGCTTCGCGATCGTGAAGCCGGCGTTCGAGCGCGCGGTGGCCGCCCCCGACGGAACGATCTGGCTGGAAAAGAGCCGGGCCTATGGTGACACGCTGAAGCAGTGGCAGCTGGTCGACCGCACCGGCGCCTTGCAGCGGGTGGTCCGGGTCCGCGGCGATGGCATCCTGATCGGCGTGACGCCCGACCTGGTGCTGCTGGCCGAGCCCTATCCCGATGGTCACCGGCTGCTGACCTACCGTATTCCCCGCTAGCGCTCGAATTCCCAGGAGAAATGTCCGGATGAAGGTTGTGACCTCGTTGTGCCGTGTCCTGCCGTTGCTGTTCATCGCCGCTGCCACCAATTGTGCGCCCCGCGCCACTGATGGCCGCACCGTGCTGTCCCGACCAGATGCCACGCTGTCCCACGATTTCGGACAGGTCATCGGACTGACCGAATTGCTGGATGGACGGGTGGCGCTGTCGGACTTCAAGACCCGCCAGTTCCTGTTCGCCGATTTTGCCAGCGGCAAGCTCGACACCGTCGGCGTTCATGCTGATACCATCGTGGCCACCGATTCCGCTCCTGGCAAGCACAAGCTGCCCGGCATTGTCACCCACCTGGCCGGTGACACCATCGCGCTGATCGACTTTGCCACCCAGCGGGCCACGCTCTGGAACGAAAAGGGGGTCTATCTCTCGACCCTCACCGGGGTCCAGATCACCGGGTTCAGCATGCCGATCGTGTACGACACCATCGGACATGCCTACAAGCAGGACTACCGCGTGATCCTCGGCGGGCTCGAGCCCGGCGTAATCATCCGCCGCGACAGCGCCCCGGTGCTGCGGTTTGCGCGATCCGGGGCAACGGCTGCCGACACGGTGGCCATGCTCAAGCTGCCGGAGTTTGGTGAAGGCCAGTTCGGTGAAGACAGGAAGAATGTCCCGGTGGTCTTCTCGCCCAGTGATGTCTTCGGCGTGGCACCTGACGGCTGGGTCTGGGTGGCGCGGGCCAGCAGCAACTCGGTGGACTGGCGTTCCCCCGATGGCACCTGGACCATCGGGGCACACCGGTCGTTCACGGCCGTCCCAATCACGGCGGCCGACAAGGAACGGTTCATGGCCGCGGCCCGCACGGGTGGAATGAACCTGCAGACGGGCGTGTCGTTTCCGTTTGCCGCGACCAAACCGCCCTTCACCAGCGCAACTACCGGCCTGGACGGTACCGTCTGGCTGCAGCGGGCCCGCGCCATCGAGGATTCGGTGCCGGTGTATGACGTGGTGGGGCGGCCAGGACAGGCGGTCAGGACCTTCCAGTTCCCCAAGGGCACCAGCCTGGCGGGCGTCGGCCGGCATGGCGGGGTCTACGTCCTGATTCGGGAGGGGGATTTCCAGAAGGTGGGGAGGTATGTCGTGAAATCAACGGGGGCGCCGTAGGGGCGGGTCGCCGACCCGCCCGTACCTGGCGCCCCCGCGGGGCGGGTACGCCTTTCAGTCCAGCATCGGACTCGACGCATCGCTGTTTCGGGTCGGCCGCTCGCCGTCGGGATCCTCGGCATTGCCTTTGAGATCGGTCTTCCGCCGATTTCTGCGGCGGCCCTCCTCATACCAGCGCCGGGTGATTTCACCCGCCAGCTGGCGGTTCCCAAGTCCAAAGGCCAGGCTCACGCCGAGTGCGATGGCACCCAGGATCAGGGTAAAGGCCGCGGTGACGATCTCCTCGGCGACGCCCACCTGCTGCAGGGCCATGAACACCGCGATCATCACCACCATACCCTTGGCGATCTTGGCCAGCGTCGGCACCCCGCTGACTCCACCGGCTGACGCCAGGATCAATCCCCGCACGAACTCCCCGACCACGATGCCGAGGATCACGATCACGATGCCGGCGATCAGCGTCGGGATGAAGCCGAGCATCAGCCCGAAGACCTGATTGATATTCTCCAGGCCGAGGGCGGTGCTGGCCAGCAGAATCACGACCAGCATCATCAGCCAGAACACCAGCTTGCCGACCGCATTCACCGGATCGAGATGGGCCCGCTCGGCGGCCTCGGTCAATCCGCCGGCATCGGCCATTTTCTTGAATTGAGTCCGCAACAACGCCCGATCGACCCACCGCTCGAGTTGACGGGCCAGCCAGTAGCCGCTGAGCAGGATGACCAGGGAGGCGATCATGGCGGGGAGCACGTCGCTCAGTTCGCTGGCGCCGATCGACAGCCGATCCAGGATTTCACTCACGGGTCACCTCGATGATGATCTTGCCAGTCTGCGCCGCGGCACTGAGCCGGGCCACTGCAGCGGATGCCTCGGCCAGCGGATGTATTGAATCGATGACGGGCCGCAGCAGCCCCTGCCCCGCCAGCTCAACGATGCGCCGGAACTCGCCGTCACTGCCCATGGTCGAGCCCATGATGTTCCACTGATACCAGAACAGCTTGCGGACGTCGGTCACGCACATCGGGCCGGTGGTGGCACCACAGGTGACCAGCCGGCCCAGCCGGGCCAGGCAGCGGAGCGACTGCTCCCAGGTCTTTTCGCCGACGTTGTCGACTACAACCTCGACGCCCCGCCGATCAGTCACCTTCCGAACCTCGGCGGGGATATTCTGCTCGACATGATTGAAGCAGAGATCGGCGCCGAGTTTCTGGGCCTGGGCCAGCTTGTCGGTGGATGAGCTGGTGGCAAAGACCCGGGCGCCCATCAGCTTGGCGATCTGGATGGCCGCCATGGACACACCGCCGCCGATTCCCCAGATCAGGACCGTTTCGCCGGGCTTCAATTGCGCCCTGGTCACCAGCATCCGCCACGCTGTGAGTGTCGCGAGCGAAAAACCCGCCGCCTCGGCCCAGGACCATCCCTCGGGCACGGCCGCGAGATTGCGTTCCGGCACCGCGACGTATTCCGCGATGGTGCCACTGACATGCTCCCCGAGCATCCGGAAGGTGGTGCAGAGCGACTGCTCGCCGTCCCGGCACCACTCACAGCTGCCGCACCAGAGACCGGGATTGATCATGACCCGGGCGCCCGGGGCAAATCGCGTGACTTCAGGACCGGCCGCCTCGAGGATGCCGGCGCCGTCGGCACCCATGGTGTGCGGCAGCTCAAGGCGCGCGCTGGGCAATCCACCGGCGACGAACAGGTCGAGACGATTGAGGGCCGCGGCCTGGATCCGGACCAGCACCTGGTCCGCCGCCGTCAATCGAGGCGGTTCGACCTCCTGGACTCGCAGGTGCTCCGGTCCCCCCAGCGAGGTGAGGGTAAGCGCCCTCACAGCGAGGGACTGGCCAGGTTTTCGGCGGGTTGGCCGGGCAGCGCCGCGAACGGCGCGCCTGCAGCAGCACGGAGATACAGCGTGCCGTTCGGCCTGGTGCGATCACCGGCCTGGGTGGTGACGTAGACCAGCTTGCCACCATCCGGCGCAATCGAGAAGAAGGTGATCGGCTTTTCGCTGGCGACCACCACCGTAACGCTGTCGCCGCCCGCCGGACGAGTCACGATCTGATACCGGTTGGCGCCGGATTTCCGCTCGACCAGATAGGCCACCGATCCATCGCGAAGGAAACGCGGCGCGCCCTCCCGCCGGTCACGGGCCAGTGGCACTGTAGGTTCACTGGTCTCGGCCATGGCGCGGGTGACCACACCGCTGGTCCCTTCACGGAACACCACATACGCCAGCTCGGCGCCGTCGGCCGAGACCGCGGGCTCCTGGGTGGCAGCGGTGCCGCCGGTCAGCGCGTGGACGTCGGTGCCCTGTGTGGTCATGCTGTAGATCTGGCTGTGCCCCGCACGCGAGGAGGTGAACACGATCCGCTTGCCATCCGGGGTCCAGACCGGAGTGTTGTCCAGACCCGGTTCGCTGGTCAGCCGCTGCGGATTCAAGCCGTCCGCGTCGGCCACCCAGATATCGAAGTTGCCGGCGCCGCCCTTGTCCGAGCTGTACACGATGCGGGTCCGATCGGGCGAGTAGGAGGCCTGCACATTGGTGGCGCCATCGGCCACAATCGGCACCCACTCACTCGACCGGCCCTGGGCCACAGCATAGATGCCATAACCCCCGTGACGGGAGGAAGAGACCAGCAGGTCACCGGTGACATAGACCGTGCTGCTGGCCGATTTGCCGCCAGGCCCCGTGACGGTGACGATCGCGCTGCCCAATCCCCGGGCGTGGAGGGTGCCGGTGGAGTCGACGGTGACCACGCTGGTGTCGGAGCTGCGCCAGGCCGCCCTGGGTATCGCGCCGAGGCTGGTACCCTGATCATCCATCAGCGTCGCGACGAGATGGGTGGTGCTGTCAAATCCGAGTGCCACGCGGGGGCGGTCGAGGGCCACCGCGCCGGCCACGACCTCGACGTTCCAGATCGTGTGCTTGTACCCCGGAGTCGAGGCCTCGAGGGTCGTGCGACCGATACCGCGGGCGGTGAGCAGCCCGGTGAGCGAATCGAAGGCCACCACGGCCGAGTCGCCGATGAGCCATGAAAACTGGACTCCAGTGATTGGAGTCGAATCGGCCGACTCGGCCCGGATCCCGAACTGCCGGGCGGTACCCAGCGGAATTCGAATGGCGTCATTGGCCGGCGGACTGAGCACAAACCGGGCAATCTGGGGGCGGACCGTGATAGTCAGCCGCACATCCTGGAGAAACCCGGAGGCCAAGATCGTGGCCTGACCGGACCCGACGGCGCGGATCAACCCGGCCGCCTCAATGGTGACGATGGTGGAATCAGAGGTGCGCCAGACGAGGGTCGAGGCCGGCAGCCGGCGATTGCCCTGGGCCGGAACGACCACGGCGAGTGAATCGGCGTCGCCGACATTGAGAACCACACTGGCCTGTTCAAAGGCGAGCGGGGTCAGAGCCACTGCAACAGGGACCCCGACCACCGGCCCGCTACTGGCAAAGACTTCGATGGTGCCCTGACCCGCGCCGACCGCGATGATCGTTCCCAGGGTATCTGACAGTGCCGCCACCTCCGGCCTGGTCGCTTTCCAGGTCAGGTGCATCGTGGTGACGGGCACCCCATCGGCCCGGGTGCCGGTCACGGTCAGGTGGCCGATTTCAGTGGGCAGCAGTGTGAGGCTGGCCGGCTGCACCGACAGGTCCTTGAGCGTCGGCTCCGGAGTTCCCGCCACCAGCACATCGATGGTCTTGGATTTCTTGCCGGCCTGGATCACAATCTTGGTGCGCCCCGGCGCCAGCGCCGTGATCGTACCGCCCGATTCCACCCGGGCAATCCGCTGGTCACGGACCAGGTACTTGATGTCGAGGACCGCATCGCCCTTTTCGTCGTAGGCCTGCACACTCAGCCCGGCCCGCTGTCCCACCTTGAGCAGCACCGAGTCCTGCTGCACGAACAGTTCGCTGGCGGCCTGCGCCGAAAGAGGCGCCAGCGGCAGGCCGGCGAGCAGCAGCAATATCAGGAGGGTGCGGACCCGGACCATCATTGTCCTGTGGCTATGGAAGACGGGAAGTTTAATCGCGACCGGAGATTTCCCAAGCGTCATCAGTGGGCCTGCCGAGGCAGCCGCTCATCCCAGCTCTTTTCCCGGACCACCCGGCCGCCGCTGCTGATCTGCCGCTTGAAGATGACGTGGAGTTCGGTGCTGTCGGAGTCGATTTCGATCCGGGTCCGGAGGTCGACTTTCCGGGAGCCGGCGGCCAGCCGATGCCATTCCTCGCCGAGGAATCGGGAATGGCCGGGATCGGCATCGGTGGTCTGCCAGGTCTCGTGCTCGGTATTGGTCAGCTGACGAGCGTCCACATTGTAGGCCCATGAGGTGAACAGCTGCACCGTGGTGGTCCCGGCCAGCTGGTCGTGGCTGATCCGGCTGATTCCGGGTTCAGGCAGGGGACCGTCGTGGGAATCGGGCGCGTGCGCCCGCGATTCCGGTGCTGGCAGGACCGCGAGCTGTCCAGCGGTTAAAGGCACAATGGGCAATTCGACTGCCGTGGCGCTGGTGCCGACGACCAGGGAGGTGGTCATGGCACGCGGCGAGGGCCACATCATCGGGAACTGGGCATTGGTCACCGCAATCCTGATCCGGTGTCCGGGGTGGAAGGTCCAGGTCGTGAAATGGAGTTCAAAGGCCAGGTCGTACCATTGGCCCGGCACCAGAGGCGTGCTGACGGTGGTACTGTCGCGCAGGGTGCCATTGATCCCGCCGCCAGTGACCAGGGCAACCGGTCCGTCGGGCCCCACATCCTCCAGCCGCACGATCCAGTTGGCCTGCGGCGCCGTGGCCGAGACCCGGAGGCGCACCAGCGGCGTGCCGACCATTTCGAGGCTGTCGGTCAGCAGCGGCGAGTCGAAGACCAGGCTGCCGGCATCGTCGGGGCGCATGTCCCCGGTGGTCTCACCCCACCAATCGCCGCCGCGGGTGCCGCTGCCGGCCTGATAGGCCAGCCGAACCACTGAGGAGTCGCGCGGCGTTGAGCCAAGCCGGCCTTCGGCCACTGGAAAGAACGTTCGCTTGACGAGGCCCGGAATCGGCCACTGGAAGAAGCGCCACTGCCCGGGCGTCATTTGCCGGTTGGCATCGGGCGGATGGCCGTCCCGCACGAAGGTCATGAACCTCGGCTCCGCGAGCAGCCCGGTGTCCTCGTTCCGGAGCCAGTGATTCCACCAGCGCACCGCGCGGGCCCGCCACTCGTAATTCGGCCCGGGAACGCCGTCATCCGGCCAGGCGTGATTCCACGGACCGATTTCCACCTTGAGCGGACCGGGCATCCGGTCGAGGGCCCGGATCGGGGTGTCACGATAACCGTCGAGCAGCCCGCCGATGAGGTACGCGGGAATCGTCAGCGCGGCGTAGTCGCCCCGGGGCGCGTGCTTGCGCCAGAACGGGCCGTCGATCGGCTGCTTGAGGTAGGTGAGAATCCAGGGATATGCGGTGAAGCGGTTGGCGAAGTAGGCCGAGTCGAGCGGATAACCGGGAGTCTGCGGCAAGCCGTTCTCGTGATCGATCTGGAGCAGATAGGGGTCGATATGGAGCACGCCGTCGACGTAGTGGACATCGTCGTGGAACAGGTCGTCGGAGGCGTGCAGCGCGATGATGGCCTTGAGCGCCGGCGGATGCCGCATCGAGACCTGGAGCGCGTTGAATCCCCCCCAGCTGATCCCCCACATTCCCACTCGGCCGTTACTGGCTGGGGCTGCGGCCAGCTGCCGGATGATGTCGTCGGCGTCCTGGAGTTCGATATCGGAATATTCGCGCGGCGGCAGATGCCCCGTCGATCCGCCGCTGCCGCGGATATCGACCTTGGCCATGATGAAGCCGCGGCGGGTGAAATAATCGTAGAGCGGAAAATCGCGCTGATAGAATGAGTCGTCCTTGCGATAGGGCAGGTACTCGAGCAGCACCGGAAAAGTCTCGCCGGGAGTGCGCGGGACTGGCCGCCACCAGGTAATGGCCAGCCTGGTACCGTCCGGCATCGGCAGGAACGAGTGGGTCGTGGTGTACCGGTAGCTGCGGGTGGCCACGGAGTCGTGCAGCAGCGCGGGACGCGGTGGCGTCACTAGAGAACCGAGCAGCAACAGTCCGCTCACCACCATAGGTGTCGATCTCGCTGAGTTGGCTGGACCGGAACGGGTGCACCATGTAAGCCATCAAGCGGGCAAAGAGCCAAGCTCGATGCTCTAAGTTATTATCCATCAGACCCTTAACAAGAGTGACCGAAATCAGGACACTGAGGTGGTCCGGGTTCGGGTACCGACCCGCGCCGGCGGGGACTGCCAGTCACTCTCTCTTGCAGAACCACCGAAGCGGTGCATCTTATTCAACAGTTCAATCGCCGACCCGAATTCCCCCGGAGGAGATCACGATGGCCGAGCTGAGCATGATGGAGATGGGCTGGTCTGGTTCCGGTTGGATGGATCCCGCCCCGATGCCGCTTGATCCTGAGCCTGTCACCCCGGCGCCGACCATTCCGCCGCGACCGGCGCCAACCATGAGCTCGGCACCGGCGGCGCCAGCCGCGAAGAAGCCAGCCGCGAAGAAGCCAGCGGCGAAGAAGCCGGCTGCCAAGAAGAAGGCGACCGCGAAGAAGCCGGCCAAAAAGAGAGCGGTGGCGAAGAAGAAGCCGGCCAGGAAAGTCGCCCGAAAGAAGGTCGCGAAGAAGGTGGCCAGAAAGCCGGCGAAGAAAGCCGCGAAGAGGCCAGCCAGGAAGGCCGCCCGCAAGGCGCCGAAAAAGGCCGCCAGGAAGAGTGGCAAGAAAAAGGGCGGCAAGAAGAAGAAGCGGTAGCTCCGCAGTCTCAGGCGCCCCGGTCGCGGACCGGGGCGCCTTCGCTTATCCTTCCCCGTTACAGCCCGTGACATCCCGAGCAATTTCCCTTCTTGCCATCCTGGCAGGGACGCTCATTGATGACCATTCCCCGACCGATCCGCGGTAACCTCTTCCTGCTGCTGGCCGGCCTGCTGCTGGTGGCCTGCACGGCGGCACCCAAGGACCGGATTGCCCTGATCGGGGCGACGATCATCGATGGTTCGGGCAGCGAGCCCCGGGCCGACATGGTCATCGTGATTCATGGCGGTCGGATCGAATCGATCGAACCCAAGGCCGGGTTCAAGCTGCCCAAGACCGCCCGGGCGGTGGATGTCAGCGGCAAGTGGATCATCCCCGGGTTGATCGATGCCCATGCGCATGTGGCCACCTGGTCCCTGGCCCGGTATCTGGCCTACGGGGTCACGTCGGTGCGGGACCTGCACGGCACCGAGGATACCATCCTTGGCCTCAGGGAAGAGGCCGGGCGCGGGGCCATCCTGTCGCCGCGGATCTACAGCGCCGGGGCCATGATCGACGGGGCGCCCAAGACCTACGCCGATGCGTCGGAGGTCAAGACCGAGGACGAGGCCCGGCGCGCGGTCGATGCGCGAGTGGTGGCGGGAGTGGATTACCTCAAGGTGTACACCCGGATCACCCCGGCCTTGTTGAAGGCTGTGGTCGGGGAGGCCAGCAATTTCCACGTTCCGGTGGCGGCGCATCTCGGACTGACCGATGCCCTGACCGCCGCCAAGCTCGGGGTCCGCAGCATCGAGCACCTGAGCGGCATCCCCGAGGCCATCGCCAAGAAGCCGGAGCCGATCTATGCGGCGCACCGGGCCGGGTTCTTCGCAGGATGGACGGCGTTCGAGCATGCCTGGAACGATCTCGACAGCACCTCGATTTCCCAGGTGGCCATCGAGCTGGCCAAGAGTGGCGTCATCCTGGTACCGACGCTCACGGTGCACGAGACGTTCAGTCACATGGATGATTCGACCGGCCTGCCCTCGCCTGATCTCAAGAGTGTGCCTGATTCCGAGATCAAGCGCTGGGATGTGCCGGGGATGATTGCCCGGGCCGGCTGGAAGCCGGCCGACTTCGAGGCGTTCCGGAAGGCCCGGTCCCAGCAGGACCTGCTGGTCCGGGAATTCCGCAGCGCCGGCGGACTCATCGCGGTCGGCACCGATGCCGCCAATCAGCTGCTGGTCCCCGGAGCCAGCGAGCACGCCGAGTTGTCGCTGCTGGTGGCGGCGGGGCTGACGCCGAACGATGCCCTGATCGCCGCGACCCGGAATGGCGCCACACTGCTCAGCGCCGACTCGATCGGCCTGCTGATTCCCGGAAAGGTAGCTGACCTGGTCGTGCTCAACCGCGATCCGCTGGCTGATATTACCAACACCCGGCACATCGACCTGGTCATGGTGCGCGGGCTGCTGTTGAAGGCCGATTCGCTCCGCTCGCACTGGTAAAGGAGTGGCCGGCGTCCAGCTGCTGCTGGCCTGGAGCGCCGTCGGCGCCTGGTTCATGCTCTGGCGGGTGGCTGGAGCCCGC
Source organism: Gemmatimonadota bacterium (assembly GCA_039930765.1). Taxonomy (GTDB): domain Bacteria; phylum Gemmatimonadota; class Gemmatimonadetes; order Gemmatimonadales; family GWC2-71-9; genus DATEHG01. Next base: position 20,619 of record JBDTTF010000183.1, read on the forward strand.
ACCGCCGCAACCCGCGTCTCATCGGCCACTCCCACTCGCCGGGCCCTCTTCCCACTTGCCATCGAAGCGTTGCTGCTGGTGCTGTTTGCCGCCCTCTGGTTCGGCAGTCTCGGTCACGGCGCGTGGTGGCTCCTGTTCCTCGTTACCGCCCTGCTGATCGAAGTGCCTGCCCGCCTCAAGACCCGGGCCGCCGATCCCGACCAAACCCCATTCTCCTGGCCCAAGCTGACCGGCTCGCTGGTCCGGCTGCTCGGCGCGGGCGCACTGCTGGCGTGGCTGCTATGAGTCGCGCGGCACCGACGCCGGCTGACGCCGTCGAGAAGCTGGCCGAATATTTCCGGCCGCTGCCCACCCGCCAGGGTGTGCTGGCCCGCCGACTGCTCGGCCGTCCCGCACCCGGCGATGCGGAACTCACCATCAAGCTGCAGCGGCAGCTGGCGGCAGAGGTTGGTCCGGCCGGGATGGTGGCCGGCGGCCTGGCCTTCACCGCCTTCCGCCTGATCGAGTTGATCGAACTCGGTTGCGACGAGGAAACGCCGGCGGTGCCGCGGCTGATCACCTGGCTGCTGGCCCAGCAGGACCAGCCCGGCGCCTATGGGGAGTCCTGTGTGCCGACCCGGCACGAGCAGGGCGCCTGCGAACACTTCCTGTCTGGATTCCTGAGCCCCGGCCCGGTCATGATCCGAGTGGCACCGGTGACCTTCCCCAATGGCAAGGTGTTCCGGGTCGAGCCGGCTGCGCGGTTTGCGCTGAGCTGCCTCGGGCTCCGCGCCCTGCTGCTCACCCCGGCCCGGACCTACGCTGCCGTTCGACGACACCTGAGCTCACTGGCCAAGCTCAAGAATGCCTGGGTGACGTGGGACGGGTTCTTTCCGCCCGACCTGCTGCTCACCGCCCTCACCGCACTCGGCACTGCCCGTGACCTGGAGCGGAGCGCCACCGCCGCGGCGACCAGCTTCGTGGTGGCCCACCAGAACAGTGAAGGCGAATGGCCCGGGGCCGACCGGTTCGTGGCGCTCGAGGCGTTGCTGGCCGTGGGCAGCCCGGAGGCGGCTGGCGCGATCCATCGATCGCTGAGATGCCTGATCGAGCGCCAGCGAGCCGATGGCAGCTTCGGGCCGGCGGCGCAGCAGGAACGGGCGCTGATTGCGCTGAGGGGGTTGGTGGTCTGAACCGCCCAGGTTGAAGTTGTCCCGCGTTTGCCGGACCACCCCATGCAAAAACGCGGTTATCGCGGTTCACGACATGGATCGTATCATGGAAGATGTCCTCCCCCGAATGGCACCCCTCAAGACTACCGCTCCGGCTACCCGGATTCGACTACTCCAGGAACGGCGCGTACTTCGTCACTTTCAACACGAAATACCGAAGGCCGAGTCTTGCAGTTGTAGCGGCTGGCCGGGTTCTGCTGACTAAAGAGGGTCTCGAAGTCAGGAATGCCTGGCAGGGTATTCCTGTCACATTTCCGCATGTTCGACTTGATGCATTGGTTGTCATGCCGGATCATGTGCACGCAATACTCTGGATCGTCAAACAGAATATTTCGACCTGCAAGCCGCCGGCGCCCATCACCACCGTTGTTGGCCTGTGGAAATCCCGGTCGGCTCGACAAATCAACCTGATTCGCCGGACAGCGGGACAGCCAGTCTGGCATCGCAACTACTATGAGCGGGTGGTGCCCGACAAGCACGCTCTGAACCGAATTCGGAACTACATTCGAAGCAATCCGGTCGGGTGGCGGCCACATTCTACCTCCGCTGCGCCCCTGATCCGCCCGGGCTTTGCCCGATCATCCGAACTCTCGGATTGACGTTGATCGTATTTACGGGCGGCCGAAGACACCCGGCGTGATTCCGTCACGGACGGGTCTTCGACCCGCCCCTGCG
>JBDTTF010000184.1:0-32700 GCA_039930765.1 Gemmatimonadota bacterium
TCGTCTCTCGTCTCTCGTCTCTCGTCTCTCGTCTCTCGTCTCTCGTCTCTCGACTCTCGACCCTAACCTTTAGTCCGCAACCCCTCCGCCTCCTGCCTGGCCCCCGCCGCGAGCTGCCTGGCCTCTGCGATCATGTCCTCGGCCCCTTCCTTCCCACTCCACCCCTGGAGATCCATTTCCAGCATCAGGGCCGCGGCCTGGGCCGCGGTGGCCGCCAGCATGGCACCGACCACCGCATCGCCCCAGGAATTGCGGTGACCACCCTCCGCCGCCTGGCGGGCCAGTGAGGTGACCCGGGCCGCAATCTTGACCAGCTCAAGCGGGACCCTGGCGGCATCGGCCCAGGCGCTCTGCAGCGCCGCCTTGCGCTGGCCCCGGGCCTCAGGTGTACCACTGGGCAGCGCCAGCACGTCGAAGACGGCACTCACCGCCCGCCAATCCTCCTCGGCCAGCCGGAGCGCGGCGAATCTCAATTCATCGGCGTCGGCGGCCATTGAGTGGTAGTGCCCGGCATCAGACAGATTGCCCTTGGTGGCTGCGAGTCTGGCAACCATGGCTGCCAGCCCGGCCGCCACAGCGATCGCAATTGCCGTAGCCGAGCCGCCAGCCGGGGTCGGGGTTCCCGCCGCCAGTGACTCGCCCCATGCCGTCAGCGAATCGCTGGGGGATGGGCCGGTGAGTTTCTCCCGATCGGTCATTCCGTCTCCCAAAGCTGCGATAGCAGCCAGGCATGCATCACCGGACTGCCGGCCGCGGTCTCGCCATGCTCGACCCCGAGATCGCGCCCACTGAAGTCAGTCACCCGGCCACCGGCCTCGCGCACCAGCAAGGTACCCGCAGCCACATCCCAGGCGGACAGCCGCTGCTCCCAGAATGCCTCGAATCGTCCGGCGGCGACATCGGCCAGATCAAGCGCAGCGGACCCGGCGCGCCGGATCCCGCCGGCCTGGCTCACGATGCTGGCAAACTGGGCCAGGTAGCGATCGAGGTGGGTGAACTCGGAATACGGAAACCCGGTGCCGATCAGCGCATGCCGGGGCTCGGTGTGGGTCGAGACGCTGAGACGCTGATCCCCGAGCCACGCGCCGCCCCCCTTCCAGGCCCGGTAACAGCGGTTGAGCGGAACATGAAGCACAACACCGGCCTCGAGCACCCCGTCGACCGCGGCCGCGATCGACACGGCAAAAATCGGTACCCCGTGCAGGAAGTTGGTGGTGCCGTCCAGTGGATCCACCACCCAGACCAGCCCGCGGTTGACCAGTTCGGGGCTCAGCTCCTCACCGATAATGCGGCTGTCGGGCTCGCCGCCGAGCAGCACCTCACTGATCAACTCCTCGGACGTGCGGTCGACTTCGGTGACCCAGTCGGCGTTGCCCTTGGAGCCCCAGGTGGCCGGATCCCGGGGCCGTTCGACGGTCCGCAGGTAGTCGGCACCCCGCTGCGCCGCGGCCGTGGCCAGACGTACTAAGTCGTTGGCTGATACCATCTTGCGTGGCTCCACTGAGGTGCGTAGCTTACCAGAATGGGACGAGTCTTTTCGGGTATTCAGCCTTCCGGCGAGCTGCATATCGGCAACTGGCTGGGCGCCGTGGTCAACTGGGTCGAGCTGCAGTCCAAACACCAATGCTTCTTCTGTGTGGTCGACCTGCACGCGATCACCGGCCGGTACGAAGCATCGGCGCTGGCGGAGCGGACCCGTGAAATGGCGGTCGGCCTGGTCGCCTCGGGCATCGATCCGGCGGTGGCCACCCTGTTCGTCCAATCCCACGTGCCGGAGCATAGCGAGCTGCAGTGGCTGCTGACCACGATCACCCCGCTGGGTGAACTCGAGCGGATGACGCAGTTCAAAGATAAATCACAGAAGTTCGAGAGTGTGCCGGCCGGGTTGCTGGCCTACCCGGTGCTGATGGCCGCCGACATCCTGCTGTACCGCGCTGACCAGGTGCCGGTCGGTGATGACCAGACCCAGCACCTTGAGCTGGCCCGCGAAATTGCCAGGAAGTGGAACGCCGAATTTGCCGGCGGCAAGGAATTCTTTCCTGAGCCCGGCCCGCTTTTGACCCAGGCTCGGCGGATTCGAGGACTCGATGGTCAGGCCAAGATGTCCAAGAGCCTGGGAAACACGATCGGGGTGCTGGAATCCCCGGAGTCGATCTGGCAGAAACTCCGGCCGGCCCAGACCGATCCGGCCCGGGTCAGAAAAACCGATCCTGGCACGCCCGAGATCTGCAATATCTACAGCCTGCACCAGCAATTCTCCTCCGCCGATACGGTGACCACGGTGGCCGAGAATTGCCGGGGAGCCAACTGGGGCTGCCTCGACTGCAAGAAGGTGCTGGCCGGAAATATCAGCAACCGCCTGGCGCCGATCAGGGAGCGGGCGGCGGAGTTGCGTGCCAAGCCGCACGAAATCGACGACATCCTGGCCGACGGTGCGGCGCGGGCGCGGTTCGTCGCGCAGGACACGATGGCGGCGGTGCGGGAGCGGATGGGGTTCTTGAAGCCGGGAAAAGCAACAGGATGAGAGGCAAATGGCGGGCTACGGAGAGGTGATGCCTTTCCCTGTCACCTCTCACCTCTCACCTCTTACCTGTTACCATTGATTTCTCCACCGACCGATCGGGGAACCATGGAAAAAATCATCAAGGCCGCCGTCGAGCGTGGTGCCTCCGACCTGCACATCAAGGCCGGTGACGTCTTCCGCGCCCGGATCGACGGCAAGCTGGTGCCGCTCACCAAGCAGCGGCTTACCCCCGACCAGACCCGGGCCATTGCCCTCAAACTGATTGCCAGCGAGGACGACCGGGGCCGGATCGACCGGATCAAGGACTTCGATTGCTCCTGGGGCGTGCCGGGCGTCGGCCGGTTCCGGGTCAATGTGCTGCGCCAGCGCGGGTCGTTCATGATCGTGATGCGGGTCATTCCTTTTGCCGTGCCGACGATTGACGGGCTGGGCCTGCCCGAGATCATCAAGCGGATCGCGGAGGCGGAGCAGGGGCTGGTGCTGGTCACCGGCGTCACTGGCAGCGGCAAGACCTCGACCGTGGCCGCGATGCTGAATCACATCAACCAGAACCAGCACCGCCATATCGTCACCATCGAGAATCCGATTGAGTACCTCCACCGGGACCTGCACTGCTCGGTCACCCAGCGTGAGGTCGGGGTCGACACCGAAAGCTTTGCGGTCGGTCTGCAGGCGGCGCTGCGCCAGGATCCCGACGTGATCGTGATCAGCGAGATCAAGGATTCTGAAACCCTCGATACCGCCATCAAGGCCGCCGAGATGGGTGTGCTGGTCATCTCGACCCTGCCCACGGCCGATGTGGAGTCCGCCATTCAGCGGCTGCACTCGATGTTTCCCGCCGAAGAACGGGAAATCGGCCGGCTGCGGCTGTCCGAAGCGCTCAAGGCGGTCGTGGCGCAACGGCTGGTGCCCAAGAAGGACGAGAAGGGCCGGGTCGTCGCGGTCGAGGTGCTGGTCAGCACTCCGCAGGTCCGCTCGGCGCTGCAGGGGGCCGACCGGCTGGACGACCTTGATGGTCTCATGGCCAAGGGTAGGGAAGCCTACGGATCCCAGACCCTGGAGCAGGCGCTCGAGGATCTGGTCAAGGCCGAGCAGATTACCCCTGAAACCGCTCGCGCGGCGGGAGGCACTCCGGAGCCCAGTCCCAAGAAGGGCCGCAAGAACCAGGGCTGATTGACAATTGTCGGTCCGCCGCTAGACTTCCGCAGAGGATACAGGAATGAGCCCCCCCGCGGGGCTCATTTTATTTTGCCAGCAGCCAGGAGTCGTGCGTGTTCGATCCCAAGACCTATTGCGTCGTCGTGGTCGGTGCCCAGTGGGGTGATGAGGGCAAGGGCAAACTGGTCGATGTCATGGCCGAAAAGGCTGACTTCGTCGTCCGCTACCAGGGCGGCGCCAACGCCGGCCACACGGTCGTCACCGGCGACAGCCAGTTCGTGCTCCACCAGATCCCGTCCGGCATCCTGCACCAGCGCACCACCTGCCTGGTGGGTAACGGCGTGGTACTGGATCCCGAAACCTTCTTTACCGAACTGGATGGCCTGGCCGGGCGGGGCATCGATACCACGGGACGGCTGTTCGTCTCCGAGCGGGCCCACCTGGTCATGCCGTACCACAAGCTGCTCGACAAGGCCAGTGAGAAGAGCCAGAACATCGGCACCACCGGTCGTGGCATCGGACCAACCTACGAGGACAAGTACGGCCGGCGCGGCATCCGGGTCGGTGACCTGCGCTACCTCGACGACGCCCGCACGGTCCTCCAGGACCGGGTGGCCCGGGCCAACCGGTTGCTGGAGTTGATGGGCGCCCCGGAACGGGCGGACCTGGCCGAGCATATCGAACTGGTCGATCGGCTGGCCCCACGGCTGCTGCCGCTAGCGGCAGATACCGGGCTCAAGGTCACCGAAGCACTGCGCGAGGGGCGCCGGGTGCTGCTGGAGGGAGCGCAGGGAGCGCTGCTCGACGTGGACCACGGGACCTACCCGTTTGTGACCTCATCCAACACCACAGCCGGCGGCGCCTCGGTTGGGGCAGGCGTGGGGCCCACGGCCATCGACGGTGTGCTGGGCGTGGTAAAGGCCTACACCACCCGGGTCGGGAACGGTCCGCTCCCCACCGAGGCGGAGCCGGCCCAGGAGGAAGAGCTTCGCAAGCTCGGCGGCGAGTTCGGCGCCACCACCGGCCGGCCCCGGCGCTGCGGCTGGTTCGATGCCACCGTAGTCCGGTACGCCGTGCGGATCAACGGACTCACCGGCCTGGCCGTCACCAAGCTCGATGTGCTGGATACCTTTGCCCAGATTCCGGTCGGCACCCACTATCAGCTGGATGGCGGCAGCTGCGCCGAGATGCCGGCCGATGTGCGGACACTGGAGCGGGTCAAGCCGGTCTATGAAATCCTTCCCGGCTGGCAGAAGCCGACCGGCGGAGCCAGGAAGCTGGCTGATCTGCCGCCGGCAGCGCGGGCCTATCTCGATCGGCTGCAGGATCTATCGGGCGCGCCGATACGGTATGTCAGTGTCGGGACCAGGCGGGATCAAATCATTGAGGTCTGAAGGGCGGGAACTGCAACTTCGTGAAAGGTGAGAGGTAAGCGGGAACTCACCGCATTTCCCCCTGTCACCTCTCACCTCTTGCCAAATGACGCACTCAGAAAGCACTTCACTCCTGGTCATCGGATCCGGCCCCTGCGGCCTGGCGGTCGGGATTGCCGCCCAGCACGCGGGTATTAGCTGCCTGCTGCTGGACCGGCGCACGGCCGCGTCCACCATCGAGCGTTATCCGCTCAACATGACCTTCTTCTCGACCCCCGAGCGGATCGAGATCGGCGGCGTGCCGCTCATTTCCAGCGGTGAAAAGCCGACTCGGCGCGAGGGGCTGGTCTACTACCGCCGGGTGGCGGCACACTTCGAGCTGGATATCCGGCCGGGTGAAGAGGCAACCTCGATCACGCCGGGACCCGACGGGTTCGAGGTGGCGGTCAAGCACCGGCACGGCACCCGGGCGTACCAGGCTGGCGCTGTCGTCGTGGCCACCGGCTACTTCGACCAGCCCAACTCGCTCAACATTCCGGGCGAAAATCTGCCACACGTCCAGCACTATTTCCTGGAAGGCCACCGCCACTGGCGCCAGAACGTGGTGGTCATCGGGGCGGGGAATAGCGGCGTCGATGCGGCGCTGGAATGCTGGCGGGCGGGCGCGGCGAGTGTGACGATGGTCCATTTCGGCAAGTCGCTCGATCCGACCATCAAGGCGTGGGTGCTGCCGGACATCACCAATCGGATCAAGGATGGTACGATCGGGATGCGGTGGAATTCACGGGTCACCGCCATCACCGAAGATGATGTGGAGATCACCGGACCGGATGGCAAGGTGGAGCGGCTGCCGGCGGATGCGGTGCTGGCCATGACCGGGTACCACCCCGATACCAGAATGCTCAAGGCAGCCGGGGTGCCGGTCGATGCTGCGACCGGCATACCGCAGCATGATGAGCGGACCATGATGACACCGGTGACCGGTATCTACCTGGCCGGGGTCATTGCCAGTGGCAACGACGCCAACCGGTTGTTCATCGAGAATGCCAGGGGGCATGGCGAGCTGATCGTCGCAGACCTGAAGGGTCGTCTCGGCCGTTAGCCGTTGGCCAAGAGCCGTTAGCGGGCACGGGCACGAGAAAGCCGCGAGAGGGGGTTATTCCCCGCCCGCGGCTTCCGCTAACGGCCCATGACTGGCCTCTAACGGCTGCTTATGGGATCTGGTGCCCCGTAATCCACGCCCCACCGATGAATTGGGTCGGATCGAGTTCGTAGAACCGGTTCTTGATGAAGATGCCGGTGGTCGGGTAATACGGCGGCGGATCGGTGGCGCCGCAGGCATCGTAGGCGTACTGCTTCTTGTAGCCGGTGTAATTGCCGCCGCCAGTGCCCTGGGTTACGGCACCGCGGAACCCCTGAATGATACCACCGAACGTCTCCAGACAGCCGCGGCCGCTGTTGTTGCCGACGCAGTCGTTTATCGTGTCGTCGCCGGTATCAAACTGCTCGGCACCGTAGGTCCGCAGCGTCAGAAAAAATCCGTAGAGCGTCAGCTTGCTGGCGACACCGGGGGTGTATGCGCCGACCGGCCCGAAGTTGTGGAATCCACCACCCGCCGAGGTGGACCACGAGTCGTTGTTGTTGAGCGTTTGTGGCGCATTCAGGGTGTTGTTCGACACGATGACGGACCGGCCGCTGAAGAACCCGGCGATATCACCATCCTTACAATCCCTGACGTTGCCCTGATAGTAGGTCACATTGCTGCCAAAAATGATGTTGCCGGTGGCGGCGACGGTCACGCGGCCATGGATGATTCCACTGACGATGACTTTGCCGTTCGTCCCCCCCACTGAAATCACACCCTTGAAATTTGGATTGTAGGTGTGACTCAGGGGAAACATGTAGGCCTTGTCCACGGCGTGACCGGCCATTCCCGACACGGCCGACGCTATCGAAGAAGGAGCGGCAACCCATGCCCCGCCATCTGGTTGGCCGGTGGTGGGCCAGGCGTTGTTCGGAACGGCCTTATTCGTCAGGATAGAATCGCCGCCGAGGAAGCACCGGACTCTAGTAACGCCATTGCTGCCCGGCGTCTGTGCGTTCTGTCGGCGTTGCTGCATCTTGCTCACCGATCCCGTCCAAGCGCTTGCGATCCCGTGCTGATGCGGACTGTACCGTCCGGTCGTGCTGGTCAGGGTGCTATCGTGATCCCTGAATGACAGAAAAACGGTATCGGTGCCAGACACCGTGTAGTCACCACAATTCGGAGAGACTTCCATGTAGTGGCCGGCGGTGCCCATCGAGTTCATTGGCACATTCAACTCCGGAAGTCGTGCGCTTACGAAGTTGGCCGCCCAAGTCGTAGCCGGATTGCCCTGGTAGATCTTGAAGAATCCCTCAACCTGACCGTTCAGGGTGGCGGTGTCGAACACGATGCGAGTGATTGCCTGCCCAGTGCTTCCCGCCGAGGTACCGGTGAACTTGGTGCTTCCCAGATTGGCCAGGGTGTCAAGTTTGGCAAGGTCGGCTACCGTCGGCATCGGAATCCGCGTCACACTCTTCTGAGGCGGGAGGGTAAATGTTCCATTGCCCTGACCGACAATCGTGGGGGCAGCCGTGGTGACCTGGCCCTTGAAGGTGGCGCCGGTGGAGGCAATCTGGATCGTGTCGTTGGAATGGACCGGCCCCTGAATCACGTCACCATTGAGGAACGACAGCACGATACCTGAGGTATCCTGTTCGATATTGGTGAAGTAGGCAAACTTCGAGAAGCTTTCCTGGTTGACCTCGAGGCGCCGCACCACCTTGTTGCCGAATGAATCTCTGGCCATCGAGATGATGCTACCGATGATGCCGTACTGCCCGTTGGTGATGCCGGTTGGACCGGCCCAGGTGCTCCGGGTGGTCTTGGGAATCGTGGCGCCGGCGGCGTCCTTGGGGGCCACATTGTTTTCGATCGTGATGTATCCGATCGACGGGTACAATGTCTTGGTGCCGTTGAGCTTGCTCCGGGCCTCTTCGAGCCCGGTCAGCGCCACGTCGTTGAGTGTGCCCACCCGCTCGCCGTTTTTGGTCACCAGGTTGGCGTTCAGGGTCATCATGACCGCGGCGAGCGAGATGGCCCCGACGGCCACGACCACCAGCAGCGTGGTAAGCAGCGCAATGCCGCGCTCGTTCCGGAACCCGGGGGCACGCATGGTCGAGTCTCCTGAGGGGGCAGTCATTATGGGTGCGCCACCGGCGCGGTCACGCTCTGCTGGGTTGAAAGCGACGGGCTGCAATCTTCGGCCGCAATGGCGTACTGGTAGGCCGGTGTGGTTCCGGACGTAACCGTGTCAGCAAACGATGGGGAGGTCGGTCCGGCTGGCACGTTGACGATGGGATTCCCCCAGAGCGTAGCGCCGACCTGGCGGCGCCAGATGACGTACCCCGTGACGTCATTCTCGCCACCGGTTTCATCTACCGACGGGGTCCAGGTCAGCTTGAGCACCCAGTTTCCGCTGACGGACACCCAGCCGGCCGAAAGACCCGTTGTCGGGATCGGGGCCACACCGCAGGTCGTGAGCTGCTTGATTCCGTTATTGGGCAGCGGGATCATGAAGTTGATGGCCCTGGTCCGCTGATTGGCGCCCGACTGGCCATTGGTGACCGTGAAGTTGACCTCGACGGTGGCCAGGCTGTCGATGCGGGCCGCCGCACCGGAATCGGCGGTGCTGCCGTGGATCGGCTGGGTGTGCCTGATCGGCATCCAGTTCGCGGGCACGGTATCGAGAGTGGCGCTACTGGTCCCGCTGGCCGGGATCCGCTTGTACCAGTACCGGAAGAACTGCTTGCCGGTGGTCTTGTAGATGTTTCGGACCACTGCCTCCGGGGCGTTGTCATTCACCTGCCGCATCAGGACGTAGTCATTGGCGTCAGTGGTCGACGCATCGAGCTGAAAGCACCAGATGATGGTTTCAGCCGGGCTGAAGATTCCGGTGCCGGAGTAGTAGCTCGAGTCGGGGTACGAATAGCTCGGGTTACTGCAGGGCAGTGCGAACCGCTGTGCCGCGGTGAGCGAGCCGACCTGCCCATTCGGGAGGCCAGGGTTGTAATAGACGGCGTAGGTGGTGTCGACGTTGGAGGCGTAGTCGGCGTTGTAGGCAAATCCATCGGTCCCGGCATAGACCACGGCCGGCTGTTTGTAAGGGGTGTTTGCGCCGGCCAGCCGCAGCTCCTGTTCGAGCAGGGTATTGGCAAAGCTCAGGTTCTGCAGCATGCCCATGTCAGTGGCGCTCTTGTCAAACCCCTTGCTCTGCTTCGAAATGAAGCCGAGCGAGGTGGCCAGGATAATCGAGAAGACGATCAGCGCAATCATCATCTCGACCAGCGTCATGCCACGTCGGTTGTGCATCGGAAGCCTCTTCACGGCTTGGCAATCGTGATGGTCCGGGTGACCGTGGTGGCCAGCCCGCCACCGCTTACGACCACGGTGATCCGCTTGTAATCGTTGAGGCTGTCCGCGACGCCGGAGAGCGTGGCATCGGTAACCACCGTGGTGGTCCGGGTGAAGTTGTAGCTGCCCAGGCTATTCACGGTGCCTCGACATTTGCCGGTCACATTCGAATCGAGGGCCACGTAATTCGGTTCGGACCGGCACCGTGCCACCCAGGCGTCGGCCACGGCGTTGGCCTCATTCCGGATCCGGTTGGTCGAGACCGTCTTGCTGAACTTGGCTCCGACCAGCGGCACCATGAGCAGCGCCGCAGTCATGATCGTGATGGCAATGGCCAGTTCGATCAGGGTGAAGCCGGCATCCCGGCGCTGCTTCGAGTCCATCAGAACCCCCTCAGCCATGTCGTTCCGTTCCAGCGGTACCATTCCGGTCGCCCGGTGGCCCGGATCATTTCCATTGCCCAGGTCTCGCCCTCGTGGCCGGCCGCACCGGCGATGGCCTTGCCGGTCGTCAGGTATACACCGCCGTACTGCTTGGCGCTGCCGTCGCGGTACAGCACGATGGCCGGCAGTCCGGTGGTCGGCTCGGTGTTGGTGAAATTGATCGTGTTGCCCCCGAACGCACGGGCCGTGACCGCGGTTGGCTTGCCGAAGAGAATTTCCTCCCCCAGCGGGATCGGCCGCTCGCGTTCACCGGCATCCCACCGCTCATTGCTGTTCGAGTCGTAGACCACCCGGATCTGCCGGGGGGTGTCGGCAAACAGGACCAGGATGTTGTGCTGCTTGGAAATGGCCTCGCGTTGCAGCGCCAGCATGGTGGTGCCGAGGGAGGTCACGGCCGACTTGGCGCGGAGCCGGGACATGTTGAGCTTGGGGATCGAAATGGCCAGGATGATCGAAATCATTGTCACCACGATGAGCATCTCGATCAGGGTGACACCCTGGCGAGTCAGCTGATACGATGACCGCACGCGCATGTGGTCTCCAGGCGGACGTCTGATTCGAATCGGGGTCGCAGGGACCGGCTAGTCGGAGGCCCGAGTGCGCCCGCCGTTCCACCAGGTGTTCACCCGAGCTTGCCCTGTCAGCGGAGTAATGACGATCACTCGACTGGAGGACTTTGAACCGCGGGCGATTGTTGGTCGAAATCCAAGCGATGATTGAAGATACGGGATGCAACATTCACACCGCAAGGCGGCCCGGATGGAATGCCTTGCGGGGCAAGGAATTCCCTCCGGGCCGCCTCCCGGCGGTGGGGCACTCTCTGGTAATTTGCGGGGGCAAGCTTGCCTCACCCCGGCTTATTGAACAGCTCGTCCTGCACCGGCCCGGCATCCGTTCGGGGGGTAGCCCCCCGAACGTCGGGCAGTTAGGGAATCCGGTTCCGCTCGTAGACCAGGTTCCGTGGCACCACGTACCACTCCTTCGGCCGGGTCAGGAGCAGCCCGCCGTTGATCCGCGGATTGATCCGGTCGGCCTGCAGCGTCATCCGGACCCGGATGGCCGCGATCTGGTCGTAGTTGTTGGTCGAGTCGGCGTCGGTGCCATTGGCCTGCGAGGCCTCGTGGCCGTCGGTGAACACCAGGGTCGGGGTAAACGCCTGGACCCCGGTGGCCGCAATCTCTCCCTGGGGCACCCCGGTGGTACTCACCGTGGTGGCCCGCATCAGCTGGGTGCCGGTCCGCCAGTAGACCACGGTTCCCAGCCGCTGCACGAAGGTGGCGGTGGGATTGCTGATGGTCGGCTTGAGGCCGGTATGGCGGAGCAGGGTCGGCACGTTGGCAAAGGTGACGGAATAGCCGCCCGTGACCGCCGCCAGCGCGGTGATCCTGATCAGCCGCCGGTCGGTCAGGCACTGAAACAGCGCCACATCTCCGACCGACAACGCCGGAGCCACTCCACCGGTCTGAATTTCAATGCAGCGGGCACCACAGTTGCCCACCGGGCTGTTGGCGGTGCTGATCGGGTAGGGCTGGGCCTCGGTCGGGTCATACGGCACCCGCAGGATCGTCACGGTATCGCCGAAGACGGCAAGGGCTCCAAAGGCGGCCTTGGACTCGAGGTCCACGCCGGTTTCCTGGAGATCCCGGGTCAGCGAAATCCCGATGAACCGGGCGTTCCGATCAATGCCATCCCGCAGCTGGGTGCCCGACAAGCTCTGCCAGGTGCTCAGCGCCAGCGAGGTCGAGGCGGTCAGGACCAGGACGCCGATCACCGTGGCGATCAGGACCTCGATCAGGGTAAAACCGGCCCGAGGCCGGTGACTGCGCAGAGTGCTCATGTGATAGTCGGCTTGTAGATCAGGGTGACAATCTGGAGCGGAGACTGGGCCCGCGGGTACGTCACCGTGACGATGACTCGCAGCAGATTGGGCTGGTCCGACGACACCGTCGTCGCGCGTGAGTACTTGCCGGCGAGGTTGACGGCACCGTTGGCATCGACCAGTGTGGCCGCTTCGGAGACCAGGGTGTAGGGATCCCGGCTGCGGACCACCTCGGTATAGCCCTGGGCAATGGCCAGCGCGCTGGAGCGGTTGGCGGTGTCGGTCTCGCTCCGGGCCAGGACTCCCTGAGCCTTGGCCAGTGCCATCAGGCCGAGGCTCAGCAGGCAGACCGCGATCATGACCGAGACCAGTGTGAAGCCGGCTTCCCGGCTCCGGCGATTATTCACTGCCATACGCCCCCCTTGTAGATCCAGACCCGGATACCCGAGGCTGCGGTGACGGAGACCGCCGCCACTGCGGTCGGATCCGACGATTCATTGAGATAGATGACGCCCTTGCTGCCGAACGGTGTGGTCAGCCCGCGGGAGTCGAAATCGACCCGGCTGCTGGTCAGGGTAATGGCCCCGGCGCCGGGCAGAATCGGCAGGTCGGGAATCCCGCCGGCCCGGGCAAACGACACCCCGGTCTGCAGGGTGCGGAAGCTGAACGCCCTCGCCGAATCGTTCTCAGCCTGCGACTGGGCAAACACGCTGTCGCGATTGAAGTCCAGGTACGGACGATAGGTCTTGGCCACCGCATCGAACGTCACCCGGACGGCGCTCCGGGTGGTCAGTGCCCGGGTCCGGGCCAGTTCGAGATCCTGGGCCAGCTGTTGGGCCGACTGACCCACCCGGGTCTTGGCGGTTTTGGCCAGCCGGGGAATGGCGATGGCCAGCAGGATCCCCATCATGGCGATGACCACTACCATCTCGATCAGCGTGAAGCCGCGGCTGCGGCTCGGTATCTGGACGGTGCGCATGATCAGTAGACCGGCCGGAAGGCGATCTGGGCCACGCTGCCGGCGTTCGGCGTTCCAGGCGGCAGGTTGCTCGGATCCTGGAACCGGAGGTCGAACTGCCAGTCACGCTGGGGCGCGTTGTAGTAACCGCGCCAGCTCCAGAGGTGCAGGTTGGCCTTGGCGCTCTCGAACAGCGACACCAGGCTGCCACGGTAGTGCATGGTCCGGCCGCTCGAGGAACCGCCCCAGTCTTCCAGGAAGCGCGGGAAGTTCTCCAGACCGCCACCATACGGCGGGGAGGAGCAGCCGCCGACCTGCCAGTCGCAGGGGGTGGCTGAATGGCCGGCGGCAATGGCTGCATTCACGTACATCGGGTTGACGGTGGCCGTGTAGGCAAAGGCCGCATGCGGCGCGTCGAGCCAGTCGTTCGACAGGAAGGTGATGGCATCTCCCATGAGGGCCGAGGGGTGCCAGACCAGCGCGTTGTTGTAGTTACCCCAGATGTACATCGGGGCATCGGTGGCCACGGTGAACGGTTCCATGAGCTGGTTGCCGTTCTTGAGCCGCACGGCCGGGTAATCCCGGGCCGGGTTGCCGGCGTTGTCGTTGATGAAGGTGATGTACATGATCTCGATGTGATTGTGGGTGCTGTCGGTCGCAATCCAGGCATTCAGCGCACCCACGTCGATGGTCAGGAGGTCGACGCCCTTGTTCTCGCGGCCTTCGAGAAAGGCGTTGGTCTTGCCAACGAAGATCGCCGCGCAGGCCGCGCCGGTCGGAACCTGGCGGGAGTTGGGGCGGGTCAGGACCACGCCGCTGCCGGTGCAGACGTTCTCGACCGGGCTGTTGAGGTCGATGGTGAGGTGGTAGTCGGCCTTCCACGCCATCTTGACCGACTGGACTTCGGGCGTGTCACCACCGCTGCGGGGCTGGACCATGGCAATGGCCGGCATGCCGGTCGGCAGTGGCAGGCGGAGCGCGGTGACGCCCATTGCCGCAGTCTGCAACCGGCTGTCGAAATGCGAGGCGCTCTTGGCCGAAAAGGCGGACGGGGTCGGATCGCTCCGGCTGTCGAAATCGAGCAGGGTCGAGGTCACGGTGTCGGCCTTGAAGATGGCCACGCCGTTGAGCCGCTCGTTGTAGGCCTTGCGCTGGTGGTAGACGTTGCCGGCGGTGGTGACCATCGACTTGAAGGTCTGGTTGTCGGAGCTCAGGTAGAGATTGCCGTTGGTGTGCACCCAACCGGCAAAGTTGAGCGGCGGGCCGTTGTGGATCTCGAGGTCTCCCTCGTAGAACACACCGAACTGGAACAGCGGAATGGTCTGGGCGTTGACCGAGACCACGACCTGGCTGCGGTTGGCGGTCTGGTCCCGGGCCTGGACCGTGACGTCGATTCGCTGATTGAGCCCGATCAGCCCGGTATACGGGCCGGCGGTAATCGTCCGGGGCGCCGCGATGCCATTGCGCACTCCCGAGGCGGTGATGGTCATGCCAGGTATTGACGGGGCTGTCAGGCCGGCCAGGTCGGCGTCCGAGATCGAGCCATCGGACATCGCCAGTTCGAGCTGCGACATTACATGGTCCGCTCCGGCCTCGGAGGCGTAGGTCGTCCGGGAACCGCGGTAGTCGATGCCCGCGGTCTTCTGGACCATGACGATGCCCGCCACTGCCGCCCCGATCAGGGTGGCCAGCAGGACCAGCAGGATCATGGTGGCTTCCAGGGCAAAGCCGCGCTGGTTGAGCCGGGTGATTCTCATAGGACTTGCCTCGCCGAGGTTCAGGGTCTGTCTTACCGGACAAAGCTCGGGTCCGGTACCGTGAAAGTCAACTCCAAAACCAGATTCAATGTAACGAAACTGCACGATTTATTAGTGTATAAAGCTTTGTAATAAAAGAATTTAGTAACTCAGATTACAAAAATATTGACGGCCATCTTCATCGGTGATTCTAATGGCCAAAGCCGTGCCAAGCTGGGGTATTTTCGGTAGCCTCCCCTATCCAAGGCTATTCGGGCTGGCTTCGGTAGGTGGCCTGACCCTGCGGGAGCGCCCAGAACCGCGACTCCTCGCTGGTCCTTCTGCCGTCCGCCAATTGCTTGCTCCACTCACTCCGATGGGCCTATCTTGTGGATTCGCAACATCATCTCGCACCGCCTACCCCCCCCTCCCATGGCCGACACCACCCTGATGGACAAGCTCGTGTCGCTGTGCAAGCGCCGCGGATTCGTATTTCAGTCCTCCGAGATCTACGGCGGGCTGGGTTCGGTCTGGGACTACGGGCCGCTTGGCGTCGAGCTCAAGAAGAACGTGAAGGACCTCTGGTGGCGGGCCATGGTGCACGCACGCGACGACATCGAGGGGCTCGATGCCGCGATTTTGATGCATCCCAGGGTCTGGGAAGCCTCCGGCCATGTGGCCGGATTCACCGATCCGCTGGTCGATTGCAAGACCTGCAAGTCCAGATTCCGGGCCGACAAGATTCAGGATGCCCAGTGCCCCCAGAAGCCCAGCAAGCATCCGGGCGAGCACACGACCTGTGAATTGACCGAGCCGAGAATGTTCAACCTGATGTTCAAGACCTTCATGGGACCGGTGGAAGAGCAGGCCGCGACGATCTACCTGCGGCCGGAAACCGCCCAGGGGATATACGTCAACTACCAGAACGTGCTGAACAGCAGCCGCCAGAAAGTGCCGTTCGGCATTGCCCAGATCGGCAAGGCATTCCGGAACGAGATTACCCCGGGGAATTTCATCTTCCGGACCCGCGAGTTCGAGCAGATGGAAATGCAGTTCTTCGTCAAGCCCGGCACCGACACCGAATGGTTCGAGCGGTGGCGCGAGTGGCGGATGGCCTGGCACCACTCGATCGGATTGACCCCGGCCAAACTCCGCTGGCACCAGCATGGGCCCGGGGAGCTGGCCCACTACGCCAAGGCGGCGTACGACGTGGAATACGAGTTCCCGTTCGGCTGGAGCGAAATCGAAGGGGTGCACAACCGTGCCGACTTCGACCTCAACCGGCACCAGGAGTACTCGGGCAAGCGGCTGGACTACTTCGACCAGGCGGCCAATGAGCGGTTCGTGCCATACATCGTCGAGACGTCAGCTGGCGCCGACCGAGTGGCCCTGACGGTGCTGGCCGATGCGTATCGAGAAGAAGAGGTCGAGGGAGAAACGCGGGTGGTGCTGGGGCTGCACCCGGCGCTCTCCCCGATCAAGGCGGCGGTGCTGCCACTGGTGAAGAAGGATGGAATGCCCGAAGTGGCCGAGCAAGTGTTTCACGACCTCAAGAAGCGGTTCCCGGCCTTCTACGATGACAGTGGCGCGATCGGCCGGAGGTATCGGCGGATGGATGAGGCGGGAACGCCGTTCTGCGTCACGGTGGACGGGACCACGATCACCGATCAGACGGTCACCGTCCGGCATCGAGATGCGATGAACCAGGACCGGATCAGCCTGGACCAGCTCCGAAGCTGGATCGGCGAGCGGATCACGGTCGGGAGCTGACAATCGAGCTGGAATCGCTGGCCCGGGAGTACGCCATTGCGCGGGTGCGCGAACTGGCCGGATTGCCCGAGGAAGGGCGGGGCGCAGAGGCGCTGCTTGACGCCTCAGCCGCGCTCTGGGACTCGGCAGTCCTTCTGGAACTCAGGACCAGCGCCAGGAGCAGTGCCAACCAATGGAGTGAAGCCAAGGCCCGGCTGGCCCTGACGGTCGATCTCCAGCTCCGCGCCGCGCTTGACCCACTGGACCGAGAGGCTTCCCGACTCGAACGGGGAGCTTCTTTTTTCATGAAAGGGGGACAAAACGGGGTCGAGGGCGAGTCTATTTCGCTGGCGGGTGCCCTGGCTTCGATCGGGGTCGAGCGCAATGCCGACCGTCGCCGAGCCATTGAGCGGGAGCGGACCAGGACCGCGGCGGATGTCATGGGGGCCAATCGAAGAGCGGCACTGCTGGCCGAGGCGGAGGTGCTCCGCGACGCCGGAGGGGGAACGATCAGAGGTGCGATCGCGGCGCTGACATCTGCTGCTGACGATGGCCGCGACCAGTGCGCCGCACTGCTGGGGGTCACCGAGAGCCAGTACCGGGAGGCGCTACAGCGGCTCAGACGGGACCGACTCCAGGGTCCCGCCGGAGGACTCACTCGCAGTGATGTACTGCCGCTGTTTTTCCGCCAGCCGGCCGACCGGCAGTTTGATGGGGCCATCCTGGACGCTGCTGCACGGCGGCAGGCCGGCCAGGTTGGCCTCGAACCGCTGGTGGAGCAGGTGCGCTTCGACCTGGTCAGCAGGGCCGGCAAGCGGCCGAGGGCGGCCACAGTTCCGGTTGATGTGCCGGGCGAGATCGTGATCGTGGCCTGGCCGATGGATGGGCTATCGGGGCGCAGGGCAATGTGGCATGAGATTGGTCACGCGCTGCATCTCGCGGCTCAACCCGAATCGCTGGAACCGATGCTGCGCCGGCGCCCCGATCGGGCGGTGGCGGAAGGCTGGGCGATCCTCTTCGGATCGATTCCCGGAGCAATACCCTGGCTCAGGGCGGAGGGAGTGTCCCGGACCGACGCGACTGCCCAATCACGTGACCTGGCCGCCGCTGACCTGTTTCTGGCTCGACGTTACGCCGCCAGGTGGCGGGTCGAACTCGCCATGCTGGAGGACCCAGGTGCACGTGGACACGGCGACGACTACGCCGAGTCGCTGTGGAGTGCCACCGGAATTGAGTACAGCCGGGATGAAGCGCTGTTCGACCGGGACCCGGGGCTGGCAGGGATCGAATATCTCCGAGGCTGGGCGCTGGCGGCCGGGTGGGCTGCCGAGCTTCGCGAACAGTTCAATGAAGACTGGTATTTCAATCCGGCGGCTGGCGGATGGCTGATGGAGGCCTTCCGGCAGCCCACTACGGTGGTCGACTGGGTTCGGCTGGCCACCGCCCTTCAGGAAGGCCTGTAGCGGACAGGGTTCGCTGGTCACCGATCGCGGCTGCGGGGGCTCGTCGCCTGTCTTCTGTCTCCAGTCTCCTGCTATCTTACGCTCCGTCTCTCACCTGAGCCATGCATGACCCACGAAACCGAGACCTCCCTGACTGGCGCTGAAGTGCTGTCACGCGCCAAGCTGTTCTTTTCCCAGCGGATACCGGCGTCGGCGGCCTTTCCGGAGAAGGAAGGGGCCGGCTGTCTCTGCCTTCGAGGGCAGGGTGGCGAGGAGATCACCCTGGCGGTGACGGCCAGTGGCAGTGGAACACGGGTACGTGGATCGACCCTGCTGTTCGACCAGGCGCTCAATCGGTTCTTTTCCACCCTGCCCGTGATCGGAGCGGCACAGTGAGCGGCGGAACTGGAATGCCGATCCGGGTCATGGTGCAGGACGCCTGGGACCAGGTCGATCTCGAGGTGCCCGGCTTGATGACGGTCAACGAACTCAAGCGCAAGGCGCTGGGACTGACCCACATCGACGAGCCGGCTGAGGACTTTGCCATGAAATTTCGTGGGGCCGAGCTGCTCGACGAGGGGCAAAGCCTCAGCCAGGCCGGTGTGGTGGCCAGAGCCAGCCTGATCGTGGTGCCGCGCCGGCGGCGTCCGGTCCGCTGAGTTGCCGCCATGGCCGGAGTCCCGAGGGGTGGCCGAGGACTGACTATTCTGGCGGTAGGATTTCTGGCGCTGGATGCCGTGCTGCTGGCGCTGGCCGGACTCAAGACCAACCGGTGGTCCCTGCTGGTCACTGCCGCGGTGTTCCTGCTGATGGCATGGGGTGTAACCGTTCTCTGGCGGCGCCAGCTCTCCCGCCTCGATGAACTCGGCAGGGCGCGGGCGGCACTCAAGGATGAGGTCCGCCATCTCCGCTCGCTGGTGCAGGGCCAGGACCACCCCGATTCCCCCACGACCTGACATCCCGCCTCCGGCCTGCCTCAGCCCATGACTGTTCGTGTCTTTACCCATCCAGCCTGCGTGCTGCACGATCCCGGCGCAGGCCATCCCGAGCAACCCGCGCGCCTTACAGCGGTTCTCGCCGCGGCGCGAGGGCTGTCCGGTGTCGAGGTCATCAACGCGATTCCGGCGGAGCGCGCGGTATTGCTGGCGGTCCATCCCGAGGCCCACCTTGAGCGGATCGAGGCGCTGGCTCGGCGCGGAGGTGGCGAGCTTTCGCTTGATACCACCGTGAGCGCGGCCAGCTGGGATGCGGTGCTCGGCGCCTGCGGCTCGGCGGTGGCCGCCATCGATTACGCCTTGGCCGAGCGGTCCAACGCCTTTGCGGCGGTGCGCCCTCCCGGTCACCATGCCCTCGCGGCGCGGGCCATGGGGTTCTGCCTGGTCAGCACCGCGGTCATCGCCGCCCGGTACGCTCAGCGTCAAGGCCGCGCCCGGGTGCTGATCATCGACTGGGATGTCCATCATGGCAACGGGACCCAGGCGCTGGTCGAGCACGATCCGTCGATTCGCTATGTCTCGCTGCACCAGCATCCCTGGTACCCCGGGACGGGAATGGCACAGGAGCGTGGGGTGGGAAATGTGTTCAACGTGCCGCGGGGTCCCGGTCTGCCAGCCGCCCAATACCTGACCGACCTGTGGCACGCCCTCGTGGCCAGCACCACGGACTGGAGCCCCGACCTTGTCCTGATCTCGGCGGGATTCGACGCCATGTACGGCGATCCGCTGGGGCAGTTCACTCTGGAGGCCACCGACTACGCCGACCTGACTCACAGGATTCGCGACCGGCTGCCGCAGGTGCCGGTGGTCGGGCTGCTCGAAGGCGGCTACCGGCCCGACCGATTGGCCGAGGGGGTCGTGGCAGTGCTGCAGGCGCTGGGCTGAGGCCGTTATCTTGCCGTTTCCGTTTCCCAACCCGAGGATCGCGTGACTCACCGTCTCCGGCTCGACACCGAGGTGCTCGACCTCCGCACCCGGCATCCGTTCATCATCGCCCGGGGCAACACCAGCGACTACCGCACCGTGATGGTCCGGCTGAAGGACGAGGATGGGGTCGAGGGGTGGGGAGAGGCCGCTCCGACGTCGTATTACGGGGAAACTACCGAGACGGTCCTGGCCGCCCTCAAGGCATATGGCGAGGTGCTGCCGGCCAATCCGGCCCTGCTGGAAGAGGCCGAAGCCGCCTTTGAACTCCGGCTGCACCGGAATCCCGCGGCCCGGGCCGCGCTGTCCGCCGCGTTGCATGATCTGGCTGGCAAGCGGCTGGGGATTCCAGTCTACCAGATGTGGGGGCTCGATCCCGCCAAGGCGCCGCTGTCGACTTTCACGATCGGGATGGATACGGCTGAGCGGATCAAGCTGAAGGTCAAGGAGGCGGAGCAGTATCCGGTGCTCAAGATCAAGCTGGGCTCCGACCGTGATCTCGAGATTCTCAAGGCGATACGTGACACCACCACGAAAGAGATCCGGGTCGACGCCAATTGCGGCTGGACCGTCAAGCATGCCATCGGCATGCTGCCGGTGCTCGAAGAGTTCGGGGTCACGGTGCTGGAGCAGCCGCTGATGCCGGGCAACTACGATGGGCTGGGGCAGATCCGGCGGGCGGCGAGGATTCCGCTGATTGCCGATGAAGACTGCGAAACCTCGGGCCACATTCCGGCGCTGGTCGGCAATGTGGACGGAATCAACATCAAGCTGGCCAAGTGCGGCGGCCTGCGTGAAGCGCTGCGGATGATCGCGATTGCGCGGGCCCACCACATGATGGTGATGGTGGGATGCATGATCGAGAGTTCACTGGCCATCACCGCCGCGGCGCACTTCACCCCGCTGGTCGATATCGTTGACCTCGACGGGGCGGCGCTGCTGTCCAGCGATCCGATGGTGGGCGCCACAATTGAGCGTGGCCAGGTCAAGCTCCCGACCGGAGCGGGGCTGGGCGTCAGCCGGCGATGACCGAGCAGTACGGCCATGTGGCACTTCCACTGCCACTGGCCCAGCCCTACAGCTACGGTATTCCGGAGTCGATCGCCGACCGGGTCCAGGTCGGCAGCCGAGTGGTGGTGCCGGTCCGGCAGCGTGAGATGGTCGGGATCGTGGTCGGATACGGTCCGCCGCCGGACGGCATCAAGAGCCGCGATATCCTCAGTGCACCGGATTCCGAGCCGGCGTTGTCTGCTTCCCTCATTGAAACTGCACACTGGATCGCCGGCTACTACTCGGCGCCACTCGGCCTGACCCTCAAGGCCATGCTGCCCGCGGCGCTCTGGGGTGAATCGAGGGTAGTGGCCGAGCTGCGGTCCGATCCTGACCGGACCACCGGCGGCCTCGGTGGCGACATCATGGTCTGGCTGGCCGGCAAAGGCGGCAAGGCGCCGGTCAGTGCTATTGCGCGGGCGCTCAAGAAGCCGGTCTGGGACGCGGTCAACCGCCTGGCCCGGGTCGGGGCCATCGGGCTCAGTGTGATTCCGGCCGACACCGATGCGATGGCGGCGCACCAGCGGATCCTGCTGCTTGACCGGACTCCCAGCCTGCTCGAACGGGACACGCTGTTCAAACGGGCCAGGGAGCAGCGCCGGCTGTACGAGTCGGTCGAGGAGCTGGGTGGCCGTTCTCCCGTGGCACACCTGCGGGAGCAGCTCGGCTTCAGTGCCGCCGTGATCAAGGGACTGGTCACCCGCGGGCTGGCCCGGATCGAGGAGGAGAGCCGGCTGCGCGATCCGTTTGCCGGGGAAACCGGCACTCCACCACCCACGGATCTCACGCCTGCCCAGCGGGAAGCGCTGGCCGCCATTGCCGCAGTGGCTCCCGGGGATGCCGCGCTTCTGTTCGGCGTCACGGGCAGTGGCAAGACCCTGGTCTACCTCGAAGCCATTCGCGCGGAGCTCGATCGGGGGCGGGGCGCCATCCTCCTGGTTCCCGAGATCAGCCTCACTCCCCAGACCGTCAGCCGACTACGCGGCGCCTTTGGCGACCAGGTGGCCGTGCTGCACAGCGCCCTGTCCGATTCAGAGCGGGTCGATGCCTGGCGCAGCCTGCGCAGCGGCGAGAAGCGGGTGGCCGTCGGGGCGCGCTCCGCGATCTTCGCGCCGGTGCACTCGCTCGGCGTGATCATCATCGACGAGGAGCACGAGGTCAGCTACAAGAATGGCGAGACGCCGCGATATCACGCCCGCGATGTGGCGCAGGTGCGGGCCCGGATCGAAGGGGCCAGGCTGGTGCTGGGCAGTGCCACGCCATCGCCGGAGAGTTTTTCGAGGGTCGGCGAGCGCCTGACCCTGATCCGGCTGCCGGAACGGATCGGCGGCCGACCGATGCCGGCGGTTGAAGTGGTCGATCTGCGGACGGCTCCGTTCGTGCCAGAGGCCCGGCCGATACCCTGGTCAGTGGCACTCGATGCCGCCCTGCAGGCCACCCTGGCCCGCGGGGAGCAGGCGCTGCTGCTGCTCAACCGCCGCGGCTACGCCTCATTTCTTCAGTGTCCCTCTTGCGGGACCGTGGCTCAGTGCGACAACTGCAGTATCAGCCTCACGGTGCATCAATCACCTCCCGGATTGCGGTGTCACTACTGCAATGCCAGTCATCCGCTGGCTCGCGCCTGCGGGGAGTGCGGCCACGCGGTGCAGCAGATGCGCGGGCTCGGCACCCAGCAGGTGGAGCGAATGCTGGCCGAGCGGTTTCCGACTGCTCGCCTCAGCCGGATGGATCTCGACACCACCAGTACCAAGTGGTCCCACCACGAGATCCTCGGCCGGGTTGGGCGGGGTGAGGTCGATATCCTGCTGGGCACCCAGATGATCGCCAAGGGGCTCGACTTTCCGAATGTCACCCTGGTTGGCGTGATCGACGCCGACACCGGGATTTACCTGCCGGACTTCCGTTCGGCCGAGCGAACCTTTCAACTGCTGGCCCAGGTGGCTGGGCGGGCGGGGCGGGGGCCAAAGGGCGGGCGGGTGATCGTGCAGACCTATCGGCCGGAACACCACGCGGTTCGCTACGCGGCGGCGCACGATACTGTCGGGTTCAACCGGGACGAGCTCGCCATGCGTGAGTCACCGCCGTATCCGCCGACGGTGTCGCTGGCCAACCTGCTGGTTTCGGGCACCAATGAGGTGGCAGTCGGCGCCGCGGCGGCCGAGGCGGCCGACTGGTGCCGGGGGCTGATCGAGCGCTACGACTTGCCGATTGCGGTACTGGGTCCGGCGCCGAGCCCGATCGGGAAGATCAAGGGCAGGTGGCGCTGGCACGTGGTGCTGCGAGGTCCGTCGGAGGCAGTCGGACGGGTGACGAGGTATGCGGCGGGGAAGATCACGTCGGGCGGGGAGCCGCGAGTGGTGGTGGATCGGGATCCCGGGAGTATGCTGTGAGATGGGAGTCGAGAGACGAGAGACGAGAGACGAGAGTCGAGTGCACCTCATCCCGAGGACTCTCTCGCGAAGCGAGGGGTCCTAGGGACCTTGCCCGTCAAATTGGTGACCTGTGGTAACACTGGTCTGCGAGTCAGGTCCTTCGCCGCTGTGTGGCTCGGGGATGAAGTGACATTCCTCCTCGTGACCGCCCACCTCATCTCCGGCCGCTCCGGAGTTCGGGATGAGGTGATGTCCCGCCGCCTTGCCGCACTCACAGGCTCACCTGCACCCCCGACGTCAGATACCGGTCCGTCTTCTTGAACCCCGGCTGAGGTTCGTTGTCGAACCGCACGACATAGGCAACTTTCAATGCAATCCGGGTGGATAGAGGTGCATCGAGCGTCGTCTCGGTGTTCAGTCGGACATCCTTGCTGCGCCGCAAATCGGGCAATACCTCAAATGCCTGCGAGAAAAAGGCGGTCTTGCCCAGCAGGTGCTTGTAGAAGGCGGCTGCTCTGGGAGCCGTGAAATTGTTCTGCGGGTCGGTGACTGGAGTTTCCTGCAGGAACGAGACGCCGGCTTCGAGATTGAAGGTCTGCTTCGGCTGGTCGATGGCCTTGAACAGCAGGCCGGTGCCCTCTTCGTAGCGGTGGTCGATGCCACCGAGGCGGTTACGGTAATAGTTGCCCAGTCCATAGAACGACAGGCACCGGGACACCGCCCACTCCGCCCGAATCCCCCCGCGATATTCCTCGGCAGTCACGGCGCCGTTGGTCTTGCCGTAGACCACCGCCAACAGCTGGCTGAAGGTCCAGTACCCCGTCAGGTAGCTGACGGCGTAGTCGCCATTGAGGCTGGTGGTCGAGGTGTTTCCGGCGGTATTGATCAGGCCGAAATTGATGACCGCGGCCACCGAATCACGATGGGGCTCCTGCTGGGCCCGCAGTCCGGCCGGGAGCGCCAGCGCCAGCACGAACGCCAGGGCCTGGCGCACTGGCACTACCGGTTCCGCGCCCAGCCGATTTCAGCGCCGGCGTAGAAGGTCCGGCCCGGCGCCGGTTCGTACACCCGTCCAAAGGTGCCGTTGATGGTCACGGCCCCGATATAGGTCCGGTCGAACAGGTTGTCGATGCCCAGGAACGGCGCGATCCGGGCCGAGCCGGGATGAAAATTCCAGCCCAGCCTGAGCGCTGTGACGCCGCCACCAATGCCGGCCGGGGTGTTGTTGGTCTTGCCGCCCCAGCCATCGACCAACCGGGTATTGGCGTCGTCGGCAAAGTATGACGAGCTGAAGCTCTGGTCGATATCAAACCAGCCGTCACGCAGGACCGTGCCGCGGGCACCGAGTCGGATGAATGCTTTCGGGACACCGGCGACCAGGTTGCCATCGAGCACCGTGGTGGTCGTGCCCGATACCAGTCGATAATCAGTGAACTTGTAGTCGGCGTAGGTATAGGTGCCGAAGATCTTGAGGCCGTTGACCGGAGTGACGTCGAGGCCAATCTCGACGCCGTGGTTGCGGCTCTTGCCGGCGTTGGTGTAGTAGGCCCGGCCACCGACTTCACTGTACTGGGTGATGGCGTCCTTGTACTGGATGAAGTACCCGGCGATCGAATAGCCGAACCGACCACTGCGGCCCCGGGCGCCCAGCTCGTAGGTCACGGCCTTTTGCGGGTTGAGCCCGGTATTGAATCCACCCGAGCTGTTGGGCTGGTTGGCCAGCTCGGTGGTGGTGGGTGTATCGAATGCCGTCGAGAGGCTGGCGTACGGCACCAGGGCCCGACCGAGGTCGAGACTCACGCCGATCGACGCGCTGGGAGCGCGCATGGTGCGGCCACCGGAGTTGTTGACCCCATCGCTCAGGTGGTGGTCCGTCACCTGGAAGTCGACCCAGTCATAGCGGGCGGCGGCCAGCGCGGTCAGGCGTGAGGTCAGGTCCCAGGACAACTGCGCAAACGGGCCGAACTCGGTGACCTTTTCGGTCTGGTCAAGAATCAGGGTGTCGGGCACGCCGCCCACAGCTCGAGAGTTTGAGCGGTTGTCCCGCATCCGCTGCAGGTCGATGCCGTAGGTGAGCCGAACCGAGCCCGAGGTGGTCAGGTGATCGAGGCCACTGAGTCGCAGTCCGCCCGCCACTCGATCGATCGAGACGTAGGTACCGGCGGTGGGACCGGTGCCGTCCGGCGGCGGCGCGGACAAGGGGTTCCGGAGGGTGCGGGTCAAGCCGAACAGGGTGGCCTGGTAGCTGTTGCCGCCATCGGTGATGTAGCGGGCCGAGACGGAGCCCATCATCTGGGAGACATCCTTGTCGGCTCCGCGGCGGAGATTATTGGCCGCGGCGGAATCAGGATTGGCTTGCCACTCGGCGTAGGTCAACGCCCCGGGGTTCTGGGCCTTGGGCTGATCGGCATAGCGAATGTGGGCTTCGAGCGAGGTATGGCCCGTGGCTGCCCAGATGCCGCCGAGGTTGAGCTGGGTGAGGTCGGTGGCGCTGTGCTGGCGAAAGCCGTCGGTCGAGAGGCGGGAGAGTGACAAGGTGCCTGCCGCCGTACCAATGCGGCCGCCGGCCTGGACCCCGGCCTTGAACAAGCCGTTGTCGCCCCCTTCGGCACGAGCGGTAATGTCGAACGGCCCGGGGCCCGCGGCTTCCGATGTCAGGCTGACCACGCCGCCCGACGCGTTGCCATATAATGACGCGGCTGACCCTCGGAGGACCTCGATCCGGCGGATGTTCGAGAGATCCAGATTGATCAGGGTGCTCTGGCCGTCCGGCATGGTCAGGGGCACGCCATCGAGGAGAATCTTGACGCCCCTGGTGCCGAAGTTGGCCCGGGCCCCGGCGCCGCGGATGCTGACCCGTTCGTCCAGCGAGAAGTTGTACCGATTGGCGATGTAGACCCCGGGTATGTCATTGAGCGCCTCGCTCAAACCGATTGTGGCCCGGCCGCGTTGTACGCTGGTGGAATCGAGGACCGCCACGGCGGTCGGCACTTTGCGGAGCGGCTCCGGGGTCCGGGTCACCGACACGATATCGGGGAGCTGGATGGCGGTGGAGTCGTGGTGGGTCGTGTCGGCGGGCTGCTGGGCGGCCAGCAGGGCGGGGAGCAGCAGCAGTGCGCCGAGGGCAGCGCGGGCGGAAAATGGAGTTGGCATGATGGGAATTGTAACTGAACCGGGTCGTCTCGTTCAACTTGAATCCCCTTTCCTGTCGGCCTAGATTGCCGCCACCTCATGACAAATTCCGCGTACAGCGCACCCGACTTTTCCGGCCCGCCGTTTCAGGGCGCGCCGGAAGCCAGTTTTGCTCCACTCCCCGCCGACGGCATCCTTCCCGAAGGCTTTTTCTCGACTTCCAACCTGCCGACCTATGTCAAGCTCGGTGGCCAGTGGCAGCTGCCCGCTCGGCCCCGGATGGATTGCGTCCTGGTCCGGCGGGGCAATGCGGTCGAGGCCATCGAGCCCCGCCGGCTCAAGCAGGCCGACCGGGTGGCAATGGGTGAGGCCGAGGACGGGACCCAGGGGATCTTCGTCCACACCGCCGGATTCCTGGGCGGCGCGCACAGTGCCAATGAGTTCCGGTTCATGTCGACCGAGGTCAGCCGCGAGCGGCCGGTCAACTACGAAGAGCTGGCCGCCAAGCTGGTCGAGGAAAAGACCCGGGGCGGCTACCTGGTGTGGGTGGCCGGGCCGGCGCTGGTGCATTCGCGGGCCCGCAGCGATTTCGAGTGGTTCATCAACCAGGGCTACGTCCAGGCTGTCCTGGCCGGCAACGCGGTGGCGGTCCACGATATCGAAGCCGCCATCTTCGGCACGACGCTGGGGATGACCAACACCGGCCAGCCGACCGACGGCGGCCACGGCCTGCACATGCGGGCCATCAACAAGGTGCGGGCGCTGGGGTCGATCGACAAAGCGGTGGAGAGCGGACTGATCAAGAGCGGAATCATGCACGCCCTGGTGACCAGGAAGGTGCCGTTCGTGCTGGCCGGCTCAATCCGGGACGACGGTCCGCTGCCGGGCGTCTTCAGCCACAGCCTCGAAGCCCAGGACGCCATGCGCGAGCATGCGGTCAAGGCCACCGGCGCCCTCCTGGTCGCCTCGGCGCTGCACGCGATTGCGGTCGGCAACATGCTGCCGGCCTATCACACCAACTTCGGCGGCGTGCCGACACCGCTGATGACAATCTGCGTTGACCAGACCGAGTTCGTGGTCAACAAGCTCAAGGATCGCGGCACCCACCAGGCCTACGGCGTGGTGACCAACGCGCAGGACTTCATGCACGTGCTCCGTTTCTACGTCGAGAAATGCGCAGCGGCGGCGTCCTGAACCCGCCGACCACCGGCTGGGAACGGCTGGCGGAACAGGTGGCGCACGAAATACCCGTGGCGGACGTCGACGCGGTCTGGCTGTTTCGTGGCATCAAGCATGAGGGCAAGGAGTTTGGCACCGCGGTGATTTCCCGGACCGAGGGGGAGCGGCGCCGGATTTACACGGCCCGGTTTACCCTGACCCAGAAGGGCAAGGAACGCGGCAAGTTCGAGGCAACCGTCGCCGAAATCGGCAGCGGCCCGCTGGATGCCGTCGGTGAGCTGATCGCCGGGGTCCGGCGCCGGATGGATGACGAGATCCCCGAGTCGGTGGAGCCGGCCCGCTGGTTTGCCCATGTACCACCTCCGGCACCGCCCGACGAAGCCGCCTTGCCCCCCGAAGCCGATGGCCAACCTCAGCCGAGCTGAGGGCGAGGCGCTGCTCGAGCGATTCCGGCGTCACCTCCGTGATCATCGGCAGCCCGTTACCCGTCAGCGCGAATTGCTGGCGGAAATCGTGCTCTACTCCGGCGAACATCTCTCGGCCGATGCGATTATCCGGCGGCTGGAAGAAAAGGGGCACCGGGTAGGTACGGCCACGGTGTACCGCACCCTCGACCTGCTGGTGCAGAGCGGGGTGGCCCGGGCCCACGATTTCGGCGAGGGATTCCGGCGCTACGAGCCGACGCGAGGACAATCGGACCACGAACACCTGATCTGTGCCCGGTGCGGCAAGGTCGAAGAGTTCACCAACGAACGACTGGAGCGGATGCTGCCGGTGATTGCCGACGAACACCACTTCCAGCACCAGCGCCACCGGGTCGAAGTGTTCGGCCTGTGCCAGAGCTGCCAGAGCCTCGACCTAGGAGAGCTGGGATGAACGAACCGGGTTCGCTCGACGCCACCGTCGCCTTCGTGGCGGGGCTGCTCAGCTTTCTGTCGCCCTGCGTCCTGCCGCTGGTGCCCTCCTACCTGGGCTTCCTGACCGGGATGAACCTGGACGAGATGGAAGGGAAGCGCTGGCTGGCGTTGTCTCATGCGTTCTGCTTCGTGATCGGCTTCTCGCTGATCTTCCTGGCCCTCGGCGCCTCCGCCACTGCGCTGGGCTTTGCGCTCAAGCAGCACCAGGGGCTGGTCCAGAAGGTTGGCGGGGTGCTGATCATCGTGTTCGGTCTGATCTGCCTCGGCGTGTTCAAACTGCCGACGCTGATGGCGGACAAGCGGGTTCACCTGGCGAACAAGCCGCTGGGATACCTGGGTTCGGTGCTGGTGGGGATGACTTTTGCGGCCGGCTGGACGCCATGCATCGGGCCAGTGCTCGGCGGCGTGCTGGGCCTGGCCAGCAGTTCCACCGACGTCCGCCGCGGCATGATGCTGCTCGGCGCCTACTCGGCGGGACTGGCGGTGCCGTTCCTGATCGCGGCGTGGGCGCTGGGCTCGTTCCTGGCGTGGTTCCAGCGGTTCCGGAAATACCTGCCCTGGGTCATGCGGCTGTCAGGCTTGATGCTGGTAGTGGTCGGGGTGCTGATGGTATCGGGTGAGTTCACCCGGCTGGCGACCTGGATGCAGGGGTTGACGCCGGATTTCCTCAGGGAACGTCTCTAAGCGGGCAGACGAATCAACAAGCGTGAGAGGTGAGCGGTAAGCGGTGAGCGGGCTGGCAGGCGAACATCTTCCGCAGAAGCCAAGAGTATGAATCGGAGAAGCGGGGTGCGGCCGGCTCACCGCTCACCTGGAGAAATCGAACCTGGCCACTTGATACGAACTCAAGGCTGCTGGGAACCACCGCTCACCGTTTCAAGTTCCTCCTCCGCCTCCTGCCGCCGCAGCAATTCCCAGTACCGTCCCCTGCTGGCCACCAGCTGGGTGTGCTTGCCCTGCTCCACCACCTTTCCGTCATCGAGTACCAGGATCCAGTCGGCATCCCGCACCGCTGCCAGGCGGTGGGAAATCACGATCGTGGTCCGGCCGGCGAGGGCGCTGCGGAGGGCGTGGAGAATCCGGGCCTCGGTGGTGGCATCGACGGCGGAGAGCGCGTCGTCGAGCACAAAGACCGGGGGCTGTTGGGCCAGGGCGCGCGCGATCGCGGAGCGCTGCTTCTGGCCGCCGGAGAGATTGATGCCCCGCTCACCCAGCATGGTGTCGAAGCCGTGGGGCAGGTCCGGAATGGCCTCCGAGAGCTGGGACACTTCGGCCGCCTGCTGCAGCCGGCTGTCAGGGGCGCCCAGCAGGACGTTCTCCCGGAGGGTCTCGCTGAACAGGAAGGTTTCCTGCGGCACGAATCCGATGGCCTGGCGCAGCTGGCGGAGGTCGAGCTTCCGGATGTCGATCCCGTCGAGCAGGATCCGGCCCTTGTCCGGGTCGTATGAGCGGACGATCAGTTCGGCCAGCGTGGACTTGCCGCTGCCGGTGGCGCCGACGATGGCCAGGGAACGGCCGGCGGCCAGCTCGAAGCTGATATTCGACAGCACCCAACCCCGCTCCAGCGCCCCGGGATAGCGGAACCAGACGCCCTCGAAGGTCAGTCGTCGGGCCCGTGGCTGATCCGGCAGCGCCACCGGTTCCGCCGCAGTGACGATGGCCGGCTTGATCTCCAGCAGTTCATTGAGCCGGCCCATCGAGGCCTCGCCGCGGTTGACGAGGTTGACCACCCAGCCCAGCGCGATCAGCGGCCAGATGAACGAGGCCAGGTAGACCCCGAACGCCACGAAGTTCCCGACCGAGACCTGGCCGGTCATCACGTCCCGGCCGCCATAGTAGAGCACCACGACGCCGCCCAGCCCTCCGAGGAGGGTGAGCAGGGGGCTGAAGGCCCCTGACGCCCGGGCCAGTGCGATGTTGCGAGTGGCATATTCGCTGCTCAACGTGCCGAACCGCTCGGCCTCGGACCGCTCCTGACGGTAGGCCCGGACTACCCGGACGCCTGACAGGTTTTCGTGGACAAAACGGGTCAGTTCGCTGAAGTGGTTCTGGATGGCGAGCGACCGGATGTGGATGGCCTGGCCGAAGAAAATCATGACCAGGGGCAGGCCCAGCATTGGCAGCAGGGCCAGGGCCGCCAGGTGGGGGCTGATCTGGATCATTCGCGGAATGATGATGGCGCCCCGGATTACGGTGTCAATCAGGTACATTATGGCAGGCCCGGAGGCCATCCGGACCGCCAGCAGGTCGTTGGTCAGCCTGGCCATCAGGTCGCCGGTGGACCAGCGGTCGTAGAATTCGGCCGACAGCGACTCAAGGTGTCGGAACAACGAGTTGCGGAGGTCGAGCTCGATATATCGGCTGCCGCTGTTGAGGGTCTGGCGCATGCCGTACCGGGCGACCGCCCCCCCCAATGCGGTCGCGAGCAGGAAGAGCGCAGCGCGGTGGACCTCGGCGATCGGCCGGTGCTGGGCAATCGCGTCGACCCCGCGCTGGATGAACTCCGGGCCCTTGGTCACCAGGTAATTGGAGACCAGGATGAAGAGCAGGCCGAGCGAATAGGTGCGCCAGTAGGGTTTGAGGTAGGGAATGGCGCGGCGTAACTGTCTGAGCATCAGCACAATTTGGCATGGAAGAGTCTGATCTTCCATGGATGGCCTAACAGGATTGAGGAAAGGTCCGATGACACAGCGTTCACACTTCCGGCTGACCATCACGGTCGCCGTTGCACTGGCAGCCTGCTCACGGGGTGAAAAGGTCGAAACCGCCAAGGCCGACAGTCTGACCCGGGACCTGCAGATGGCCCCGCTCGATACCACTGCCCGGCTCAATGACCGCCCGGCGGTTGACTCGACTCCCGCGCAGCCAGCCCCGGCGCCCACCCCACAGGCGGACACCACTACGCCGGTGGCCAGAAAGCCGATGGTGGCGCCGCCGGTTCATATGATCGAGAAGCCGGCCAAGCCGAAACCGGTCGAGCCCTCCGAGCCCAGGCCGGCCGCGGTGCCGGCCCAGTCGGCGTTCTACACCGCCGAAGCAGGCACCAGGATCGAGGCCACCGCACCGGATTCGATGAGCACCCGCTACATCAAGCCTCCTTACGCCTTCAGCGCGCCGGTCGCGGCTGACGTGCTTGATAAGGACGGCCACGTTGTCATTCCGGCTGGCTCGTTGCTGCGAATCCGGATCACCGAATTTGCCCCGGCGCCGAACAAGTCGGCCAAGGATGGCAAGCTTGCCGCAATCCTGCTCAAGGTGACCGTGAACGGGGTCGACTACAGGCCGAATGCCACCATTGATTCGATCGACCATATCTTGAAGGGGCGGGGAGTCGGCGCTGGCGAGGTGGCCAAGGCCGGCGGTGGGGCCGCCGCCGGCGCGGTAATCGGCGGATTGATCGGGAAAGGAAAAGGAGCCGTGATTGGCGGCCTCCTGGGCGCTGCGGGCGGGACTGCCGTGGCGGTAGAAACCGCTGACCGGGATGTGGTCATTCCGGCGGGCGGAGTCATTCACCTGTCACTGCGGGATTCACTTCAGGTCCCGACCAAATAAACGGAAGGATGTCTACCATGAAGTTTTCAGGCACCCATGCAATCGGCTTGACCCTGGCGGCGCTCCTGGCCTCCGCCTGCGGCAAGTCCGCCCAGCAGGAAGCAGCTTCGGCCGACAGCACCCGGAATCTCCAGATGGCGCCGGCTACCCCGACGACCGCCATGCCGAATGACAACCCGGCCCCGACGCCGACCGCATCGGCCCCGCGGCCGGTGACTCCCAAGGCCGCTGTCAGCCACGCCCTGGCCACGGGCACCGGGTTCCAGGCGGAGGCCGGGGATACGATCAGCAGCCGGCACACGATGGTGCCCTATGCCTTCAACACCACAGTGGCGACAGATGTGATGGACGCGACTGGCGCCGTCGTGATTCCGGCCGGCTCCGTGCTCCGGCTCCGGCTCACCGAATTTGCCTCGGCGCCCAACAAGTCGGCCAAGGACGGCAAGATTGCCGCAATCATCCTGACCCTGACGATCAATGGCAAGGCCTACACGCCGACGGGCACCGTTGACTCGATTGCCCACCTTCTCAAGGGGCGCGGCGTGACGGCAGGGACCGTGGCCAAGGTCGGTGGTGGCGCCGCGGCCGGTGCGGTCATTGGTGGCCTTATCGGCAAGACCAAGGGCGCCGTGATCGGCGGGGTCGTGGGCGCCGGCGCGGGGACTGCAGTGGCGGTAGAGAGCGGGGATCGGGACGTGGTTATCATGCCGGGTTCGCGAGTCTACGTGACCCTCACGGCGCCGTTTGCGGCCAAGTAGACGAGAGCCGAGAGACAAGAGACGAGAGACGAGAGACGAAAGGTTATAGTCTAGCATCTGGAGTCTCACGTCGACAAAAAGAGGGAGCTGGTCTCATTGCTTGAGATCAGCTCCCTCTTCGTTGTGGACCACCGCAACCAGTTCGAGCTTTCGGTCCGCCCGTCCGCCCGTCCGCCCGTCCGCC
>JBDTTF010000185.1:0-97187 GCA_039930765.1 Gemmatimonadota bacterium
GCCCGGAGAGTTTCTCCGGGCCTCGTTTTTTTTGTGGACTCGGCCTGCCGCGAGCTCTCGGTCCGCCCGCCTCGCCCGTCGCACTCGCCCCCGGACGCCAGGAATGAGAGGGCGGGCGATCACAGGGATCGCCCCTACCTTGCAGGTAAGTAGATCATTGCCAGCCCGCGTCCCACCCGTCCCACCCGTCTCGCCCGTCTCGCCCGTCTCGCCCGTCTCGCCCGTCGTCCAGCCTACCGCTAACTCCTTCTCCCGCTTATAATTTGCCGCTCACATATCTCCTCCTCGCGCCCCACACCAGGGCCGGGGCGAACAGTCCAAAGGAAGGTGTCATGACCCGTCTGTATGAAGCGGTCTATATCTTCGATAGTGCCCTCGAAGAGCCCGCAATTTCCGAGCGC
Source organism: Gemmatimonadota bacterium (assembly GCA_039930765.1). Lineage (GTDB taxonomy): Bacteria > Gemmatimonadota > Gemmatimonadetes > Gemmatimonadales > GWC2-71-9 > DATEHG01. Next base: position 402 of record JBDTTF010000185.1, read on the forward strand.
CTCACCCGCTACCACGCCCTGATTGCCCAGCCCGGCGGCGAGGCTCCCCAGATCAATCTCTGGGGCAAGCGTTCTTTGGCCTACCCCATCAAGAAGCACCAGACCGGCTACTACGTCGTCGCCAAGTTCGAGACGGCCGCCGACACGCTGCCGGAATACGAGCGCGCGGTCAAGCTTGATGAGAGTGTGCTGCGGTTCATGATCGTGGTCAGCGAGGGCGAGCAGCCGGTGCCGGTCACGGCTGGCAAGTCGAATGAGGAGGACGACGAATGAGGCGTCCCCAGAAGACCTGCGCCATCTGCGAATCCGGCGTCCGGGTCGTCGACTACAAGGATGAGCGAACCCTGCAGCGCTTCCTGACCGAGCGGGGCAAGATCCTGCCCAGCCGGCTGTCGGGCACCTGCGCCCGGCATCAGCGGCAGCTGAGCACCGCCATCAAGCGGGCTCGCCAGCTGGCCCTGCTGCCCTACATCAAGGGCATGGGCGGCTGACCGCACTTCCTGATCCCGCTCGCCGGCGCGCCACGCCGGTGAGTGCGGCGCTGGGGCTGGCGGCGTACCTGCTGTTCGCACCGCCGGTGTTCGTGCTGGCCCCGCTCGCGCTGATGCTGATCGGCTCCGGCCCTTCGACCCTGCGCGAGTGGTGGTGGATCGTCGCCAGCGTCCTGTGGCTGGCCTTTACCGCCACCCGCGAAGCGGGCCTGCTCGAGCAGACGCTGCTGGCGGCCGGCATCCTGGTCTCGGGTGCCTTTTTCGTGATGATGACCCGCCGGCCCCGGCCGCTCTTTCCGGGGGCGCTGGGGGCCCTGGCCTTCGGGATCGCCGGACTGACGTTCTGGGGACTCTGGCTCGGCATCGGCTGGCGGGATGTTGAACTGGCGTTCGTGCGGGAGGGCTGGGAGCAGATCCGGCTCATCCTGCATCCCGAGTTCAGCGACGCAGCCGCCACCATGACCTCGGCGTTCCAGCCCTACGCCGAGGAGTTTGCCCAGCGGATCGTGCCGATGGCGGCAATCTTTCCGGCCGTCATGGCCCTGCTGGCGGTCGGTGGGATGGCGCTGGCCTGGAACTGGTACCAGCGGATTTCGCTCCGCCCGATCGGCCAGCCCCTGGCCCGGCTGACCGAGTTCCGTTTCAGCGACCACCTGGTCTGGGGTGTGGTGCTGGGGCTCGCCGCGCTGGTTTTTCCGGTGCCGCCCCCGCTGCCCCAACTTGGTGGCAACATGCTGTTCTTCTTCGGCGGCTTGTTTGCGGTCCGCGGCCTGGCCGTCACCAGGACCTGGCTGCAGTTGGCCCCCGGACCCCTGGTCGCCTTCATGGCGCTCAGCCTGCTGTTCATTGCGCCGGTCGCCGTGGGTGGACTGTTGTCCCTCGGGCTGGCCGACATCTGGCTCGATTTCCGGCGGCGGTTTGCGTCGCCCACAGTGGAGGGATGACCCGATGGAACTGATTCTGCGCGAAGATGTGTCCAACCTGGGCAAGGCCGGTGAGCTGGTGAAGGTCAAGGACGGGTTCGGCCGCAACTTCCTGCTGCCGCGTGGCCTGGCGTACGAAGCCACTCCCGGCAACAAGAAGCGGATCGAAGCCGAGAGCAAGTCGCGCACGGCCCGGCAGACTGCCGAGCGGGCTGAAGCCACGGCGCTGGCCGCCAAGCTCGGCGCCGTGAAGCTGACCATCGCCCGCAAGGCCGGCGAGGAGAACCGGCTGTTCGGTTCGATCACTGCGCAGGACATCGCTGATGCGCTGGCCGAAGCCGGCCAGCCGGTCGACAAGCGCAAGATCGAGCTCGAGCACCCGATCAAGACCCTCGGCTTCCACAGCGTCCCGGTCCGGGTGTATCACGATCTCCACGCCGACCTGCAGCTCACGGTCGTGGCTGAGTAATCGTGGCGGGAGTCACCCCGGGGATCGCCTATGTGGACGGCCCCCGTCTGGCTCGCAGTTTCTACGCGGCGTCCGACTGGGTCGCCGCGGGACGTGACGAGATCAACCGGATCAACGTCTTTCCGGTCCCCGACGGCGATACCGGCACCAATTTCTCACTGACGCTGCGCTCCGTCGCCGACGCCCTCCGGGCGCTCGGCGATTCGTCGCTTTCGGCCACCGCCCGCACCGCCGCCCGCGGTGCGGTCCTGGGCGCCCGCGGCAACAGCGGAATGATGCTGGCCCATTTTCTCCTCGGCTTTGCCGATTCGCTGGGCGACCGGCCGACCGCGACGACCCGGGACATTGCGGCCGCGCTCCGGATGGGTGCCGATCGGATCTACAGCTCTCTGGACGATCCTCGTGAAGGCACCATCCTGACGGTGGCCCGGGAAGCGGCCCTTGCCGCCGAGCGGGCGGCGGCGGACTCGCCGGACGTCAGCCTGTTCATGTCGCGGCTGCTGCGCGAGGGAGAAGCGGCGCTGGCCCGGACCCCCGAACTGTTGGCGGTGCTCAAGGAAGCCGGCGTCGTCGATGCCGGCGGCAAGGGCTTTGTCCGGATGATCGAGGGCGTGGTCCGCCTGATCGAGGGCGACCCGATCGTGGCCATCGATCCCGCCAGCGAGCCCGAGAGCATGGCGCCGGCGGCGATGGCTGAAATCGCATCGGAACGGGACTTCCAGTTCTGTACCGAGGCCCTGGTCCGCGGCGAACAGCTGCCCAGCGCCAATGAGGTGCGCTCCGCCCTCCGCAGCTTTGGCGGCTCGATCCAGGTCGTGGTCACCACCGACCTGCTCAAGTTGCATGTGCACACCGATACGCCGGAGGCCGTCTTCACCCTGGCGGCCCGCTGGGGCACGGTGGCAAGCACCAAGGCCGAGGATATGCGGGCCCAGCACCAGGCGCTGGTTCACGAACGCCGCCGGCCCGTGGCCATAGTGGCCGATAGCTCTGCCGACCTGCCCGACGCGGTGCTCGATCGTCACCACATCGCGCTGGTGCCGCTGCAGGTGATGATCGGCGGGCGGACCTATCGGGACCGGGTCGAGCTCCGGCCGGAGGAATTCTACCGCCAGATGCGGACCTCCCGTGCCCTGCCCACCACTTCCCAGCCGACCCCCGCCGAATTCATCCGGACCTTCCGCGACGCCCGCGCCGGGGCGGATGAGGTCATCGCCGTTCTGCTTGGTGCTCGACTCTCAGGCACGATGCAGTCGGCTCAGGCCGCTCTCAAGGCCGGTGGACTGACTTCAGTGCACCTGGTCGATTCCGGTTCCGCCTCCCTGGGTGTCGGAATGCTGGCGCTCCGGGCCGCCGAGCTGGCGGCGGCAGGATGGATGGCGCTGGAGATCGTGGCGGAGCTGCGGCGACTTCGCGGCCAGTCAGGGGTATTTCTTACCGTGGACCAGTATGACAATTTGCTGAGGTCCGGGCGGGTCAGCCGCGGCAAGGCATGGCTGGGCGGCATGCTGGACATCAAACCGATTCTTACCATCTCGGAGGAAGGCCTCCTGGTACCAGTCAACAAGGTGCGGGGCCGCGACAACCTGGTGCCCCGGGTCCTGGCGCTGCTGGATCAGCGATTGACGCCGAAGCCCGCCATCGTGCGGTTCGGCATCGCGCACGCCGAAGCGCCGGAAGCGGCGGAGCGGGTACGGACCGCGCTGGTCGCGGCCTACCAGCCGAAGAACTGCTTCGTTTCGCTGGCCACCGGGGTGCTCGGCACCCACGTGGGCTTCGGCGCCTGGGCGGTGTTCTACCAAGTCGAGGACGGCACCCCCGAGCGGCCGGCTGAGCGGTGAGCGCCGCCCTTCCCGCCATCGTGCGGCAGGCCGTGGCGGCCATCGGAGACCTCAAGGGTGAGCGGATCGTGGTGCTCGATCTGCGCGGGCTGAATGACGCGACCGACTACTTCATCATTGCCTCGGGCACCTCGGACGCCCATGTGCGGGGCCTGGCCAACTCGGTGCTGGACAAGCTGGATCGGGGAGGCGTGCACGCCCACCACGTCGAAGGCGTCTCTACAGGACGCTGGGTTCTGCTCGACTTCGTGGATTTCGTGGTTCACCTGTTCCATCCGGACACCCGCGCCTTCTATCAACTGGAGCGGCTCTGGAGCGATGCCCCCGCGGTGAACCCCGGGGCACCAAGGCTGGGAATCTGATGACTCGCTATGCGGCCCTGGCCGCCATCCTGCTCGCGCTGGCTCCTGCTCCGCTGGCCGCCCAGTACTTCGGCCAGAACCGGGTGCAGTATGGCGCCTTTGATTTCAAGATCATCGAGACCGAGCACTTCGAGGTCCACTACTACGACGAAGCCCGCATCGCCGCGCTCGACGCCGCCCGGATGGCGGAGCGGTCGTATGCCCGGCTGTCCAGGGTGCTGGGCCACCAGTTCAAGGCCAGAAAGCCGATCATCCTCTACGCCTCGCACGCCGACTTTGAACAGACCAACGCGGTGGACACGCCGAGCGAAGGGATTGAAGGGGTCACCGACTTCTACAAGCACCGGATGGTGCTGCCGCTGTTCGGGTCGTATGCCTATCTCGAACATGTCATGCAGCACGAGATGGTCCACCAGTTCCAGTACGACATCTGGAGTCGGGGCAATCCCGGCGCGGGTCTTGGTTTCCTGATTCAGCTCAATCCGCCCGGCTGGTTTGTCGAAGGCATGGCCGAGTACCTCTCGACCGGCCCGCTCGACCCGACCACCGCGATGTGGCTCCGGGATGCCGCGCTCGAGGGCAATCTCCCCACCATCGATCAGCTGGAGCACGATCCCCGGGTGTTTCCCTACCGGTATGGCCAGGCCATCCTGACCTACGTCGGCGAACGCTGGGGCGATGAAGTCATCGGGACCATCATGCGGGCCACCCTGGCCGGGGGCGGCGGCCTCAATGGCGCCTTTCGCCGGGCCACGGGGCTGACCCTGGCGGAGCTGTCCGATCAGTGGCGGGACTACGTGCAGAAGAAGTATCTGCCCGAGATCGCCAACCGCTCGAAGGCGCGGGCCTTTGCCTCGGCGGTCCTGACCGAGAAGAAATCGCAGGGCGATTATCACTTGGCGCCCGGCCTCTCGCCCGACGGGACCAAGATCGCCTTTTTCTCCGAGCGCCACTGGGTGTCGTTCGATCTCTACCTGGCCGATGCCACCACCGGCCGGGTCGAGAGGCGGCTGCTCAAATCCACCTACAGCGGCAGCTACGAGAGTTTCCAGTTCATCCAGAGTTCGGTGTCCTGGTCACCCGACGGCAAGTTCATTTCAGTGGCGGCCAAGCGCGGCCCGCGCGACCGGATCCTGGTCATCGACGTCAAGAAGAATCGGGTGGCCCATGAGATCGTGGTGCCGCTCGAGGCGGTCACCAGTCCGTCATTCAGTCCCGATGGCAACCGCCTGGTCTTTACCGGGTACCACGGCGGCTTCTCGGACCTGTACGTGGTCAATGTCGATGGCTCCGGTCTCCGGGAGCTGACTGACGACAAGTACGCCGACTTCGAGCCGGTCTGGTCTCCCGACGGCAACACCATCGCGTTTTCGACCGACCGGGGCCCGGAAACCGATTTCGCCGCCCTGAACTTCAGCAACCTGCGGATCGCGCTGTTTCACCTCGATGCCGGCACGGTGGAAGTCCTGCCCCAGATGGAACTGGGCAAGAATATCAGTCCGCAGTGGGCGCCTGACGGCGCCACCCTGGCCTTTGCCTCGGACCGCAACGGGGTGTCCAACATCTACCTGGCCGATCTCGGCGACCACCAGGTCTATCCACTGACCGATCTGTATACCGGAGTCCAGGGCATCACCTATCAGTCCCCGGTGCTGAGCTGGGCGGCCGGCGCGGACAAGATGGCGTTTGTCTACTACGAAAAGGGCGATTTCGACATCTACGCGGTGAACAATCCGCGGGCGTTGCGCCGCCAGCCCTGGCAGCCGCCGACCGTGGCGCTGGCCCGGGATGGCACCGTCATCCAGGGCGCCATTGTGACGCCACCATCGATCGGACCGCTGAGTGCAGCCACGGCCACGGCGGTCAAACCGCCTGCCAGCACGGCCATTGCCCCGGGACAGACGGTCACCGCTCCCGCGCGTGACACCACGGCGGCCGAGACCGGTACGCTGTATCGCACGCCGGATGGTTTCCGGGCCGCCAACGCGGGGCCGACCAAGGCCGATTCGGCGGCGCCTCCGCCGCTGTCGATCTCGACCCTGATGGATCCCGCGACCATCGAAGCACCCGATACCAGCGGCTTCATCCACAAGCCCTACAAGGTCCACTATTCAGTGGAGTACCTCGGCCGGCCCACGCTCGGCTATACCCGCGACAATTTCGGCGGCGGTCTGTACGGCGGCTCGACGGTAGTGCTGGGAGACATGCTGGGCGACCACAGCCTGGTCTTCTCCGGATACATTAACGGCCGGCTGGGGGAATCGCAGGTCGAGATCGGCTACATCAACCGGGCTCACCGGCTCAACTATTCCTTTGAATTGAGCCAGACCCCGTATTACAACCTGCTGGCCAACCAGATCTCGACCGATGGCAACGGTAACACCAACTACGTCGAGAACATCGAGCGGCTGATCATTCGCGGCGCCACCGCCACGGCGTACTACCCGTTCAGCCGGTTTTCCCGCCTCGAGGGCACGGTCCAGTTTGCCGATATCGACGACGCCATCCAAAGCACCCTTTATCCCTATGATCCGGCCTCCGGCAACCTGACCGGCGATCCCAGCCGAACGGTCCAGGGAATTCAAAATGTGGCCATCGCGGCACCCGGCGTGGCCCTGGTCTACGACAACACGCTCAACGGCTGGGTCGGGCCGGCCTGGGGCGAGCGCTGGCGGCTGAGCCTCAACCAGACGGTCGGCGGCTGGAACTTCACCACGATCAACGCCGACTACCGGCATTACTTCCGGCTGGTCGGCCCGCTGACCCTGGCGGTCCGGGGCCAGTATTTCGGCGAGATCGGCGCCAGTGCCAACCGATTCCAGGTCTTCCTCGGCCGGACCGACCTGCTGCGCGGCAACACCTCCGGCTCCTACCAGCGGAACGAATGCCTCGATGCGGCCAATTTCACGGCCAGTGGAGTCTGTGCCCCGCTGTACCGCCTGGTCGGCACCCAGCTCGGGATTGCCAGCGCGGAGCTGCGCTTCCCGCTGCTCAACGCCTCCCTGGGATTCGTGCCGATCGGCTTTCCCCCGATCGAAGGGGCGCTGTTCTACGACGCGGGACTGGCCTGGGATGGGAACAGCAAGGTGCAGTGGAGCCGGCACCCCGGCGATGACCAGATCAACGTGCGGACGCCGAGCCAGACGATCGGCGCGTCGGTCCGGATGAACCTGTTCGGTTTCGTGATTCTCCGGCTCGACTACTCCGTGCCGCAGCAGCGTCCTGGAATGAAGGGGCTCTGGACCCTGAGCGTCGGCCCGACCTGGTAAACCCGGCCGGGCGCCCGCCCGGCCCTTGGTTCCCCCTCGGCGCCGGGCTATCTTTGGGCCGTGCAGAGCCGCCCTTTTCTGGCCGGCGCCACGCTCATAGTGCTCGCGCTGTCCTGCCGCCCCGCTTCACCCCCGGCCCACTCTGGGCTCTCCGTCGCCACCCAGCCACCGCCCTCGAGCCTGCTCCGGCTCCCCAGCCGTGGTGGTAACGCGCTGGTCTATCGCGTCCCATCGCTGCTGGCCTCCGAATGGCGCTCCCAAGGCAAGCTCCCCGAGCTCCGGCGAGCCGTCGGCGCCGATCTCGATCAGCGGGTGGTCTACGCCCTCGATGCCAAGGGCACCATCGTCCTGCTCGATCTCGAGAGCGGCCGCTTCCGTGGTTTCCTGCCCCGGGTCCGTTCGGTCACCATGGGCCCGAACGGCACCCTGTTCACCGTCGACGACAGCAACGTGGTCACCCAGACCAACCGCCGGAACCCCGTCCGCCTGCGAACCCGGCTTGCGGGCCCGCTGCGGGCATTGGCCGGCGGCAAGGATGACCAGCTCATCACGGTCACGGCCGGCGCCCGTAACAACATGCTGGTGCTCGGGGGGGATGCGCCGGATACGGTCGCCTCGCTGCCGGATGGCCCGGTGGCGGCCAGTCCGTGGGGTGATCTGCTGGCGGTCGCCGCCGACTCAGGAGTGGTCATCGTCGACCCCCAGAGCCGGGCGGGCCCTCGGTTCATCAAGGTCAATGGCAAGGCCAGGCTGGTCGCTTTTTCTCCGTCCGGTCACCGGCTCTGGGTCGCCGACGGCGAAGATCGCATTCATGTGCTCAACCGCTATACCGGCGAGGAGCTCGACAAGGTCAAGCTCCCGGGTCCGGCTGCTGAACTCCGCCCCGACCCGTGGGGCCGCTGGCTCATGGTACGCCCCATGGAGGGCGATTCGGTCTGGCTGATCAATGTGGCCACCAACAAGATGGCCGGCGCCCTGCGCTCGTCGTGGAGCTTCGACGCGCCGACGGTGACCAATCAGGGATTGATCCTGCTCAAGCAGGGACCGGACCTGGTGGTTGCCGATCTGACGCGGGAAGGCTGGCCAGTTGCCGGCAAGATTCCCGACGGAGCGGCCGACCTCTGGCTGCCACTGGCGTGGAGCCCGGAATCGGCCACCGAATCGGCCTCAGTCCCGGACTCCACAGCCCCGGCCGGGAGCGACAGCACTGGCGTGGTGCCGGTGAAAGCCACGGTCTATCTCCAGGTCAGCAGCTCGCAGAACCCGGCCTGGGCCCGGGATCTCGCGGGGCAATTGCGCGACGCGGGCTTGCCCGCCTCCGTGCTGGAGCCGACCACGCCTGAGGAGGGGTATCGAGTCGTCCTGGGGCCGTACCCTTCACGCGACGAAGCCGAAGCGGCAGGACGCAAGCTCGGCAGGCCGTTCTTCATCTATCAGCCCGGCACGCGCGCAGGGCAATGATCTCGGGCGGTAGCTGACCGCCCGCCACCAGTTTCCGGACCACACCCATGAAGTTGACCCGGCTCGAGCTCTCCGGATTCAAGTCCTTCGCCGACACCGTGACCCTCAATTTCAACGACGGCGTAACCGCCATCGTGGGGCCCAACGGCTGCGGCAAGTCGAATGTGTCCGATGCGGTGCGCTGGGTGCTCGGCGAGCAGTCGGCCCGCCTGCTCCGCGGCGGCAAGATGGAGGACGTGATCTTCCAGGGGTCGACCGCGCGACGGCCGGTCAATGTCACCGAGGTGTCGCTGTTCCTGGACAATAGTGATGGCACCCTGCCGGTGGCCTACCAGGAAATCCAGGTCACCCGGCGGCTGTCGCGCTCGGGCCAGAGCGATTACCTGCTGAACGGATCCACGGTGCGGCTGCGGGATATCCAGGATCTGCTTCGGGGTACTGGCCTCGGTAGCGATGCGGGCGTCGTCATCGAAGCCAAGATGATCGACCTGCTGCTCTCCGACCGGGCCGACGAGCGCCGCTCGCTGTTCGAGGAAGCTGCCGGCATCGGGCTGTATCGCGATCGCCGCCAGACCACCGAGCGCCGCCTCGAGGAAACCGGCGGCGATCTCCAGCGGGTCGAGGACCTGATCGCCGAGGTTCAGACCCAGCTCCGCAGCCTGGCCCGGCAGAAGGGCAAGGCCGAACGCCATTCGAAGCTGATGGAGGAAAAGTTTGCCCTCCAGCTGACCCTCGCCCGCCGCCACCTCGAGCAGCTGGCCGCGAAGCTCGTCGCCGGCGAAAACCGCCACCGCGACCTCGCGGCCGGGCTGCCGGCCTCGCGTGATGCGGTCGGCGACCAGGAACAGCGCCGTGAGAGCTGCAATCGCAACCGCGCCGCCGCCGAAGCTCAGCGTACCGAGATCGCCCGGCTGTTGAGCGCTGTCCGGCTCGAACTCGGCCGCCTCGATGGCGACCTGGCCCTGGCCGCTGAACGGCTGGCCAATGCCACCGCTCGGCGCGAGAAGGTCCTCGAAGAGCGGTCGCTGACCGAAGCCCGGATCCAGCATGCCGCTCGAGAGCGGGCCGGTGCCGGCGATGAGCATCGCAGCGCCTCCGGCGAGGAAGAACGAATTCGCACCGAACTGTCGAGCCGGGCAGCGGCGGAACAGGAAGTCCGGCTTCGCCTCGGTGAACAGCGCACCACCGTGCGCCAGTTCGAAGAGGACCTGATGCGCCGCTCGCAGACACTGCGGGCACTCGAAGGGGAACGGGCGGCGCTGGACAGCGATCTGGCCGCAGTCCGGGAGCAGTCGGTCCAGGCCACCGCTCGGCGCACCGCGCTGCAAGTCGATCTCGAAGTGGCGGAGCGGCGCCGCGATGAAGCGGTGAGCGCTGCCGAGCGGATGATCGCCGAGTCCCGTCGCGCCACGGCCCAGTCCGAGCGCTGCCGGCACGATGTGGCCGAGGCCAGGCGGCGCGAAGCCCTCGATCGTGGCGCCCGCCGCACCGCCGAAGAATCCCTGGCTCAGCTCACCGCTCGGCGCCATGCACTCGAGGAGCTGGAGCGCGATCGGGTCGGCCTGGCCCCCGGTGCGGCCGCGCTGCTCGCCGCCCGGGGCCGGTTCGGCGGAGCCATCCTCGGCCCGCTCAGCGATTTCCTCGGCACCAGCCAGACCGACGCCGAGCTGGCCGAACGGCTGCTCGGCGAATGGGTCCACGCTGTCGTGGTCCGCGATGAGACCGTTATCCCCGAGATCCAGGCCTGGCACGCGGAAGCACATCCCGGCACCCTGCTACTGCTGCCCGCCGACCCGGGCCCTCGGGAGACCGGCGGCTCGCATCCGCTGGAAGAGAAGCTCCGGGCCGAAGGACCTGCGGCCGCCTGGGTCCGCGCCATTCTTTCAGGCGCCGAGGTGCTTGATCCTACCGGGCGCGCGGTGCGCCGGGCCAATGGTGCAATCTTTCTCGGTGCCGCCGCTGGCCCCGCCGGTCCGCTCCGCCGCCGCGCTGACCTCGAAGTGCTTACCGCTGATGTCGCCCAGGCCACGACGAGACTGGCGTCGGCGACTTCGGCACTCGAAGCCACCGTCGCCCAGCTGGCCGGAGCGGAACAGCAGCTCGAGCAGGCCAACCTGGCCTCTGACCAGGCCCGTGAAGCGGAGCGGCAGGCGGTGGCCACCCGGGAAGACGCCCTGCGTCAGGCCGGCAATCTTGCGCGTGAAGTAGCCGAGGCCGAGCAGATGGTCGCCAGCCTCACCGAGCGAATGGACCGGGCCGAGCGGCGTCTGGCCCAGATCGACGTCCAGCTCACCGAAGGTGAGCTGGCCCGCGCCCGGCTTGAAGAGAATCTCGGCGAGGCACGCTCCCGGCTGGCTCAGCTCGAGACCGAGCAGGAATCCGCTCGGGATGCCCGAGTGCACTGGCAGGTCCAGGAAGGCTATGTGGCCGCCCGGCTCGAGGCCGCCAATTCGCGGCTGCAGCAGGCCGAGCGGGTGGGAGTCGATGCCGAAGCGGCGGCCGGTTCGCTGGCAGGTGAGCTGGCCCGGCTGTCCGAGGACATATCCGGCCTGTCAGCCCAGCAGTCCCAATGGACCGAGTCCCGCGGCGAGAAGCGGATCGCGGTGCTCGAGCTCGAAGCTGCGGCCGACGATGCCGAGCAGGAGCTGTTCGGCGCCGATGCGGCGCTGGCCGAAATGGAGCGGGCACTGACCACATCCCGGCATCTGCTGGAGTCCACTAACGAGGAATACCACCAGCTTGAGCTGGAACTGACCCAGGGGTCGGCTCGCAAGCAGAGCATCGTGGAGCGGGTGGAAACCGAATGGCGCCGGCCGATCGATGAGCTGCTGACCGATGCCCCGGAGCTCGAGCTCGACCTCGAAACGCTGGAAGCCGAGACAGCGCGGGTGATTGCTTCACTCGAAGCCATCGGCCCGGTCAATCCGCTGGCCGTGGAAGAGCATGCCGAGGAGAACAAGCGGTTGATCTTCCTCACCACCCAGCGCGATGACCTGGTCGCCGCTCGGCAGTCGCTGACCCAGGCCATTCGTGAAATCGATGGCACGGCCCGCACCATGTTCCTGGACACCTTCAACGCCATCCAGGCCAACTTCCTGCACGTCTTCCAGACCCTGTTCGGCGGCGGCGAGTGTGACCTGCGGCTGGCCAACCCGGACGACCCGCTCGACAGCGAGATCGACATCCATGCCGCACCCCGCGGCAAGCGGACTCAGCGAATTCACCTCCTGTCCTCCGGTGAGCGGACCCTGGTGGCGGTGTCGCTGCTGTTCAGCATCTACCTGACCAAGCCAAGTCCGTTCTGCCTGATGGACGAAGTCGATGCTCCGCTCGACGACGCCAACGTGGGGCGGTTCACCCGGCTGCTGGACGAGTTCAAGGCCTCGACCCAGTTCCTGGTGATCACCCACAATCCCCGCACCATGCAGTCGGCCGACGCCGTCTACGGCGTCACGATGCAGGAGCCGGGCGTCTCGACCATTGTGGGTGTCCGCCTCGGTGAAGCTGAACGGGTGGCCTGATGCTCATCATCATGCGGCACGGCGCCGAACCGGCCGAGATCCAGCGGGTCTGTGACGCCATCGAGGAGATGGGGTACCAGAGCCGGCCGATGCCGGGCCGCCAGCGGACCACGGTCGGGCTGGTCGGCAACGACGGCCGGGTCGATGGTTCGCGCCTGGCGGCGCTGCCCGGGGTCACGGAAATCCTCCACGTCACCAAACCGTACAAACAGGTGTCGCGGGAGTGGCAGTCCGAACCGACCCTGGTCCGGCTGCCGGGCGGCCTGACGGTCGGCGGAACGGAGGTCGTGGTGATGGCCGGCCCCTGCTCGGTTGAGAGCGAGGAGCAGATCCTGGCCGCGGCGCGGGCGGTGCGCGCCGCGGGGGCCACGGTCCTCCGAGCCGGCGCCTTCAAACCACGCTCCTCTCCCTATTCATTCCAGGGACTCGGCCGCAAAGGGCTGGAGCTGCTGGCCCTGGCCCGCCAGGAAACCGGCCTGCTCATTGTGACCGAAGCCATGGATGATGAAGGGCTCGAGATGGTGGCCGAAACAGCGGACATCGTGCAGCTCGGCGCCCGCAACATGCAGAATTACTCATTGCTCAAGCAGGCCGGCCGCCAGAAGAAGCCGGTCCTGCTCAAGCGCGGACTGTCCGCCACCATCCAGGAACTGCTGCTCTCCGCCGAATACATCCTGGCCGAGGGAAATCCCAATGTCATTCTGTGCGAACGCGGAGTCCGCGGGTTCGATTCCAGCACCCGGAACCTGTTTGACCTTTCGGCCGTCGCGGTGGTGCACGGCCTTTCCCATCTGCCGATCGTCGCCGATCCGAGCCATGGCACCGGCCACCGCGACATGGTAACCCCAATGGCGCGCGCCGCCGTGGCGGCGGGCGCCGACGGGCTGTTGATCGAAGTGCATCCCCAGCCTGATCGTGCCCTGTCCGACGGGGCCCAGAGTCTCTATCCCGAGCAGTTCGACCGACTCATGGTCGAAGCCCGACTCATCGCCGAAGCCATCGGCCGCCGGATCGCGGCCCCAGCGGAAGCGGTGGCCTGATGCTGTCCGCCGCCCTGGCCCTGGCACTGACCGTCGCTGGCCCACCGGCCCCGGACACCACCAATGCCGGGATCCTGATCGCCCGGCACGCTGCCGAGGTGTATCGCGGCCTCAGTTCGTTCCGGGCGGATTTTGTCCAGGTCATCGACGATTCGATGCTGGGTCAGCTGATTACCAAGGGGCGGCTGTACCAGTCGGGGACTTCGAAGCTCTCGATGCGCTTCACCGACCCTGATGGAGACGCCCTGGTGATGGACGGGCAGTCGCTCTGGGTCTACACCCCGAGCACCGCTCCGAGGCAGGTCATCAAGCTGCCGCTCCCCTCCGGTCCGACTTTCGGACCGAATGTCGTGGCCTGGCTGCTTGACAACCCCACCGAGCGCTACAAGGTGACCTATGTCCGGCCCGACTACCTCGACGGCTCAACGGTCGATGTCATCCGCCTCACTCCTATCGACCAGACATTGGCCTTTGCCCGCGCCACGCTCTGGATCGGCCGGGAAGATGCCCTGCCCCACCGGGTCGAACTTCGCGAGAAGAGCGGCACCGTCCGCACCCTCACCTTCAGCCGGATCCGGATCAATCAGGCGGTCCCGGACGACATCTTCCGGTTTGATACCCCCAGCGGGGTCCGGGTCGTCGAACGCTGATCCGATGAACTCGATCCGCGTCCGCCCCGGCGCACAAACCGACGCCGAGTCGCTGACCGAGCTTTCCCGCCAGACCTTCATCGACACCTACGCGATTCACAACACGCCTGAGGACATGGCGCTCTACCTGCGCCAGTCGCTCACGGTCGAGCAATGGCGCGACATACTATCGCACCCCGATCATGTTGTGCTATTGCTGGAAGATGGGATCGGATTGGCGGGATACGCCGAGCTGCGAACCGGATTCGTCCCCGACTGTGTGACTGCCACGGCACCGATCGAGCTCTCCCGCCTCTACATCCTCACCGATCGGTTCGGCCAGGGACTCGGCGCTCGGCTCATGGAGTCTGCGGTTGCCGAAGCGGCTCGGCGCGGCCGCTCGGCACTCTGGCTCGGGGTCTGGCAAAAGAACGAGCGTGCCATCGGGTTTTACCGGAAGTCGGGATTCAAGATCGTGGGGAACCAGGTATTCCCCCTGGGCAGGGACCTGCAGGCCGACTGGGTCATGATGAAAACCCTTGGCGGTTGATACCGAGACGGCCAGACTGCCCCACAACGTTGGCTACTCCTCTCCGCTCCCTCCGCTGGGCTCACCGAGTTCGGTCGCCATCGCGTCAGCCTTCGACGGATCGAGCCCTGCAGCCCGGGCCAGCTGCAACGCTTCCAGACCAGCACTCCGATACAGTCGAGCCGTGGTCGCATCCAGGACCGCCAGGTGCGCCCGCACGGTTTCGACGTCTCCCCGGCGAATCGGTCCGGTCAGCCCATGGACCGCACCGAGTTTTCTGAGATTCCCCAGCGCTCCTTCCAGCAGCGGCAGGTAGATCTGCCCGGCTTCGACCGGATCGACCCCGGCCTGTTCCGCCAGCCGCTGCGCCACGCCGGCCAGCGCCACGGTGTAGTTGGCCACCATCGCCGCACCGGCATGATAGGCGGCCTTGCCGTCGGCCCGGATCACGATTGGACGCATGCCGAGTCGACGGGCCAGCTCAATGGCGGAAGCAAGGGCTCGCGCGTCTCCCTCGATCCCTGCCACGGCGCCACGAAGCAGGGCCGGTGCGGACGTCGGGTCGGCGATGGTCTGCAACGGGTGAAACGACCCGAGTGCGGCCCCGCTCCCCGATAGCGCGCTGAGCACCGACCGGTCGAGCAAGCCGGACAGGTGAAGGATCGTCTGGCCAGGCCTGACCCCACCGGTTTCGGCGAGCTCGCGCGCCACATTGGCAATCGCATCGTCGGGCACGGCAAGCACGACGAGATCGGCCGTGCCGACCGCCGCACCAAGACCCCCAGCCGCCTCGGCAGCGACGGGGGCCACGACGCGATCCTGGGAGCGGCTGAACAACCGCGATCTCCCGCCGGCCTGGCTGAGCGCCAATCCGATCCCCCGGCCCATTCGGCCAGCCCCGATGATCAGCGTGTCAGTTGCAGGCATTGCGCCTTACCTGATTCAGGATGGGGTAGCCAGGGCAAAATGAAGCGGCGCGCCCCCGACTGGAGACGCGCCGCTCGGGTATGCCGGAATCGCTCAGTTACGGCTGGCCGGAGTTGCTGCTGCGGTGGCCGCAAGGTCGATCAACTGCTTGGGAGTCTGCGCCTTCCGCAGCAGGACAAATGCGGCCTGCAGTTGAGGGTCGTCGACCGCCCGCCGGCGAAATTCCGCCGGGCGCCCGAATACATAGCGGGTCACGTCGTAACCGATCTGCTGGTCAATCAGCTGGCCACCGCCGCGGCGGGCGCTGTCCGGCAGCACCACGCCCTTGGCCTTGAGCCGATTGAAGATGTCGTCCCGCATGGCGGGGGTTACCGTGAAGCTCTCGCTGGTGATGCTCTTCTTGTTCTTGAGATCGAGCGCTTCGGCCGTGAGGGCATCGCGGTAATCGGCGATGTGACTGCCGAGTGCCGCGGCAAAGGCCTTTTCGCCGGCGGTCAGCGTGTCCTGGCGGATCGTGACATCCGGAACGATCCCGCCGCCGCCGCGCAGGAACCGGCCGGCGTCACTCTTGAACCGCTGGGTTGAGGTGTCCTCCGGCGGCTTGCCGGCGCCCTCGGCATCCCGCTCGACCTGGGCGATCTGATCTTCCTGGCTCTTGGCCACCCGCTGAATCGTCCTGCCACTCGGGGTGTACCACCGCGCCGTGGTGATCTTGAGCGCCGAGGTTTCCGACAACGGGAACAGGGTCTGCACCAGTCCCTTGCCGAAGGTCGGAACCCCGATGACCAGGGCCCGGTCATGATCCTGCAACGCCCCTGAGATGATCTCGGCGGCACTGGCGGTGCCTTCGTTCACCAGCACCACGATGGGCAGCTTGGGCCACAGCTGCGGCGCATCGTCGGCGAAATGACGATTGGACCCACGGGCCCGCCCGCGGGTGGAGACGATTTCCTGGCCCGGATCAAGGAACAAGTCGGAAACCTTCACGCCCTGATCCAGCAGGCCACCCGGATTGGTGCGGAGGTCGAGGACCAGCGATTTCATGCCCTTGCCGAGCAGTCCGTTGATCTCGGACTTGATCTCTTCGGTGGAGGTCTCGCTGACCTGGTTCAGCGCCACGTAGCCAATGCTGTCGGCAAACAGTGTCGAGGGCGGCACCGACCGGACGTGGATCTGGGCCCGCTCCAGCGAAAGCTTGAGGGGGTCGGCCACGCCGGGGCGGCGAATCTGGAGTTCCACCTTCGAGCCGGCCGGCCCTCGCAACGTCTTGATGGCCTGATCGTTCTTGAATCCCCGGGTGGACTTCCCGTCCACCGTGATGATCTGGTCGCCGGTCTGCACTCCCGCGCGCTCCGCCGGGGTCTCGGGCAGCGGGGCCACAACGGTAATCCAGCCATCCCGCACATCGATCTGGATGCCGAGCCCGCCATAGTTGCCGGTGGTGGTCTCGGTCAGCGCCTTGTAGTCGTCATCCTTGAGCAGCACCGAATAGGGGTCGTGGAGCTCTTCGAGCAGTCCATCGGTGGCCTTGTCGTACAGCTGGTCCTCCCCAATCGAGTCGACGTAGAACCGGGAGACGTACGACAGCACATCGTCGAACCGCCGCGCCTTGACGTAGGCCCCGTTTCCCGACGCCAGCCCTGCCTGCATCAGCCAGCCACCGGTCAGGAACGACCCGACCGCGACCGCCACCACCATCCAGATCCGATTCTTCATGCCTGCCTCCAGCAGAACGCCGGAATTGGACCGGCGGAAAGTTCAGTCATTGGCCACCATCCCAAGCTAACCCCGGGCAGCGCCGAGCATCTACTCCAGACCTCCAATCGTCCGCCATGCTTCATTCAGCATTTCGGCGGCCGATACCGTGGCGTTGAGGTGCCGGACGCCCGGACCAGTCGCGGCCAGGTACCACTGCGCCACCCGGCGATGGAACTCGCTACTCTCACGCTCGATCCGGTCCGGGTGTTTCCCCGCCGCAGATTGTCGCGCGGCACCCAGCTCGGGCGGCAGGTCGAGTACCAGCGTCAGGTCGGGAACCAGTCCCGCGGTCGCGATGGCATTGAGCTCATGGACCAATCCGGCCGCCACACCCCGCCCGCCAATCTGGTAGGCCTCGGTCGAGAGCGTGAATCGATCGGACAGTACCACCGTTCCGGCCGCCAATGCGGGACGAATGACCCGGGCCACCAGATCCGCGCGGGCCGTGGCAAAAAAAAGCAGCTCCTGCCGCCCGTCCTGCTTCCACTCAGGATCGAGCAGCGCGGCACGGATTGCCTCCGCGACGGGCGTACCACCTGGCTCACGTACAAGGATGCATGGCCTGCCCGTGTCGTCGATCAGGCGGAGCAGGCCCGCGGCGAGGGTGCTCTTCCCCGCCCCTTCAGGCCCCTCGAGGACAATGAACCGGCCGGGGCCGTTCATCCCAGCGTGATGATCCCGCTGGTGGCGCCCTTTTCGATCCCCTGGCCGATCATCTCGTTGACCTTGGTCATCATCTTGTCGAAGTTGGCCCGGGCCACCACATAGCCCTGGCCGATCGGGCTCAGCTCAAGCTCGTGCACCGCTTTTTCATACGCCTCGGTGGTGGCCGCATCGGGCATCTGCCCCGTGGCAATTACCTGGTCGACCTGCTTCGCCAGGGTCTGAATGGTCTGCAGCTTGGTCTGCGTATCCGTATCGTCGCGCAGCACCGCCTCAGCCCGCCGCAGCGCCTTCACCTCGGGAGCCTGGCCGATCAACCGGCCCAGTTCCTCAGCCTTGTCCCAGATCATGCCGTCTCGCTCCTCTGCGCGAGCAGATACCGCGCGCGCCCAAATAGGTCATCCTGCACCGAAACAGACATCCAGCCGTACTCCCGCGCCAGCTCAGCGCTGGCCGCCGCGCGGCGGCAATCGAGCTCCATGGCCAGCCAGCCGCGCGGCGTGAGGTTCATCTGTCCGTCACGCAACAGTTGGCGGGTGTCAGCGAGTCCATCCTCACCACTGGCCAGCGCGCCGCGCGGCTCATGCTCACGGACGCCGCGCTCAAGCCCCTGATATTCCGCCTCCGTCAGGTAGGGAGGATTGCTGACCAGTGCGTCGAACCGCTGGCCACGGAGCGGCGCCAGCCAATCGCCGGCGACCAGCTCAACCGGTAACCTGGTCAGCTTCCGATTGTGCCGGGCCAGCGCCAGCGCCTCGACCGATCGGTCGACCCCGATGACCTGATCGAAGTTTCCCTCGTCGGCCAGGCTGAGCGCGATACAGCCGCTGCCGGTGCCAAGGTCTGCCACGGTGCCGTGACTGACCCGGCCCAGCAGCAGCTCGACCAGCCCCTCGGTCTCGGGCCGCGGAATCAGTCCCCGTGAGTCGGACCGGAGCAGCAGGCGGCGGAACCCGGCCAGCTCCGTGACATGCGCCAGCGGCGCGCCGGCCAGACGGCGCTCCAGCAGCGACTCCATCGCGGCCTGCAGCTCGACATCCACCGACGACTCGGTCGGTTGCCACGCGGCCGCATCGGAATGACTGGCCGTTGCCCACAGCAGACGCGCCTCTCGGGCTGCCTCCTCGACCCCGGCCGACCTCAACCGACCGGCTGCGTCACGCAGCAACTGCCCGAGACGCACCGGCGCCTCAACCATTCACCTGCTCCTCGCGGCTGGCCAGCTGCAGTGCAGCCACCAGCTCATCGATCCGGCCATCCATCACTTCGACCAGGTTATGCACCGACAGATTGATCCGGTGATCGGTGATCCGGCTCTGGGGAAAGTTATAGGTCCGGATCTTGGCCGACCGGTCGCCGGTGCCCACCATGGCCTTGCGGTCGCGGGAACGGACAGCTTCCTGCTCCGAGATCATCCGGTCGAGCAGCCGGGCCCGCAGCACTTCCATGGCCTTGAGCTTGTTCTGCAGCTGCGACTTCTGATCCTGCTGGGAGACGACCACTCCGGTCGGCAGGTGGGTGATCCGCACGGCGCTGTCGGTGGTGTTCACGCTCTGGCCACCGGGGCCCGACGAGCGGAAGACATCGATCTTGAGATCGTTGGGATGGATGGTGACGTCGATCTCCTGGGCTTCCGGCAGCACGGCCACGGTGGCGGCGGAGGTGTGAATCCGGCCGGCATTCTCCGTTTCTGGCACCCGCTGTACCCGGTGCACGCCGGATTCCCGGCGCAGCAGCCCGAAAGCATGGGGCCCGCGCACCGCGAAGATGGCCTCTCGCACCCCGCCGGCATTGCCGTCACTCAGCGTCATCGACTCGACCTTGAATCCATGGCGCTCGGCAAACCGGGTGTACATCCGCACCAGCTCACCGGCAAACAGGCTGGCTTCGTCGCCACCGGTACCGGAGCGCACTTCCAGGATGGCATCACGGTCGTCGTGGGGATCGCGCGGGACCAGCAGTTCGGTCAGCTCGGATTCGAGGGATTCAACCTCGGGCTGCAGCGTCGCGATCTCCCCCTTGGCCATCGAGGAGAGCTCAGGATCATCCTCGAGCGCCAGTTCCCGGGCGCCCTGCAGTTGCTGCTGGATGGTGCGGAGGCGCTCGGCCGACCGGACAATCGGCATCAGCCGGTTGTGTTCGCGACCGAGCGACTGAAGCTTGGTGGGATCCTTGGCCGTGGCGGGGTCGGCCAGCGCCTGACCGACCTCCTCCGCCCGGGCGAGCGCCTGGCGGAGAAGGGCTTCCACCGTCAGCTCGGGGTGGTTTCCGCCGGCGCCTTATCGCCCTGATACCGGCGACGGAACCGATCGACCCGGCCCGCCGTGTCCATCAGCCGCTGCCGGCCGGTGAAGTGCGGATGGCACTGGGCACACACGTCCACACGCAGCGCGGTGGACGTCGAACGAGTCTCGATCACGTTCCCACAGGCGCACTGGATACTGATTTTCTGGTACTTCGGATGGATATCGGACTTCACGATCGTACTCCTGAATAGTGGGCTGCTGTGCGCCAGCCCGGTGTTGGAAAGCCTTCCAATCTAACCGCTTACGGGTGCCCGGGGCAACCTCGAATCGTCGAGTCCGGCCCGGCTGGCCGGTCGCCCAAGACTCAAATTGACTCCGCCTGAGGCTGCAAGTATCGTCCATGCCGATACTTCCACCTTCACGGCCGAGGCCTCTCTGCCCCTCTCCTCCCTGGCCGTCCTCCGCCGGGTCCCGTTTTTCGCGGGTTTGCCCGATGAAGAGCTGGCTGCCATCGCCGAACTGGTCCGTGAACGCGAATATCCCAAGGGAAGCGTCATCCTGTTTGCCGCCGACCAGGGGGACAGCCTGTACCTGGTCGCCGCCGGCGAGGTGAAGGTGGTCCTGATTGGTGAGGACGGCCGCGAGGTCGTGCTGTCAGTCATGGGCGAAGGCAACTTCTTCGGCGAGATGTCGCTGCTCGACGATGAGCCGCGCTCGGCCCACGTGATTGCGCTGCAGGACACCCGGCTGCTGCTGCTGCGGCGGGAAGATTTCCGCAGCCGGCTGCGGGCCTCTCCGGACCTGGCGATCGCGCTGCTGCGCGAGCTGTCACGCCGCCTCCGGCGAGCCGATGATCGGATCGGAAGTCTGGTCCTGCTCGACGTCGGCGGTCGGGTCGCCGACCAGCTGCTCCAGGCGGCGGATGAGGGCGATGGTGTCGTGATTGCCCGGCGCCTGACCCACCACCTGATCGGGCAGATGATCGGTGCCAGCCGGGAGACGGTGTCCCGGACCATGCGCGATTTTGTGGAGCGGGGCCTGATCAAGGTGAGCCGGCGCGAGATCACCCTCCTCGACCGGAAGGCACTGGAAACCACCGCCCAGCGCACGTGATGACAATCACCCCCACCAGGTGACTGCTGGTGCGGCATTTTCGGCAGCGTCCAGCAATATTGCTCAACTGTTAGGCCACAAGGAATTCGTGAGCTATTCCATCACTTTCTGGGGCACTCGGGGATCGATCCCGACGCCAGGCCCCAATACGGCGCGATACGGCGGGAATACGCCGTGCGTGGCCGTCGCCGGCCGAATCGATCAGCTGGTGATTCTGGACGCCGGCAGCGGCATTCGGGCGCTGGGCCAGCAGCTCTCGCGAGAGGTGGCGACGGGAGCAAGTCTCGACATCCTGTTGTCGCACACCCATTGGGATCACATCCAGGGGCTGCCGTTTTTCCAGCCATTGTATGCCAAGGGAAACTCGGTCCGGATTTACGGGGCGCCGCAGGCGGGGGTGCCGCTCGAGCGTATCCTGGACCGGCAAATGGACCCGATGGTGTTCCCGGTGCCACTCAAGGCGCTGTCGGCCGACCTCAAGATCAATGAGGTCGGCACCGGAGAATTCGAGATCGACGGCTTCCGGGTGGAGGCCTACAGACTGCGGCATCCGGGCACCACTCTGGGATACAAACTGACCCCGGTGAGCGGTGGCGCCTCGGTGGCGTATCTCACCGACAATGAGCTGGGCACCGGCGGGAACTACGATGTACCGACCGACTGGCGTGAAGGATTGGTCCAGTTTCTGGACGGTGTCCATATGCTGATCCATGACGCGATGTATCCCGATGATTTACTGGACCGTCGAGCGGGCTGGGGACATTCCAGCCCCGGACAGGCCATACGGTTGGCGATCGACGCAGGGGTGGCTCACCTCTTGCTGTTTCATCATGAGCCGGAACATGGGGACGTTGAGCTCGATCGAGTGCTCGCCGATGCCCGTGCCCTGGCCCGACGCACTGCCCCCAAGCTCGTCGTGGATGCTGCCCGAGAAGGGTTGACGCTCAATCTTTGAGGAGGATGCTGATTATGCGCTGGCGTAACGTGCTGAACCTGACGGCAACGGTCGCGCTGCTGACCGGCCCCCTGGCGGCCCAGGATACGAGGCCCGGTATCGCCGTGCTGCCATTCGACAACGGCGGGTCGTTCGGGCAGTCCAAGGAAGACCTGGCGGCCCTGCAGCAGGGTATTCCCGCCATGTTGATCAGCGAGCTGAGCCACAACGAGGCGGCACGCCTGGTCGATCGCCGGGACGTCAACCAGCTGCTCAACGAGCAGAACCTGGCCGCCCAGGGGCGGGTCGATGCCGCCACGGCCGCCAAGATCGGCAAGCTGGTCGGCGCCCGCTACATGATCATGGGCGGTTTCGTCGATCTCAACGGCGATTTCCGGATCGATGCCCGGATCGTCGATGTCGAAACCAGCGAGATCATCAAGTCGGTCTCAGCCAAGAACAAGCGCGACAAACTGTTCGACCTGATCCAGTCGATCGCGACCCAGGTCATGACTGAGACCAAGCTGCCTCCGCTCTCGAGCCAGCAGGCCGCGGTCATGAAGCGGACCGTCCCGACCGATGCGCTGACGTTCTACAGCCGGGCGCTGCTGTACCAGGACCAGGGCGACAACAAGAAGGCGGAGGTCTACTTCCGCAAGGCGCTGGACGCGTTCCCCAACTTCGCGGAAGCCAACGAAGGACTGAAGAAGGTCACCGCCCCGAGCTGACATGCGGCGGATCATCGCCTCCTTTGGGAGGCGGCTGGCGCGCTGGTTCGCCCGGGTGGGCGCACTGGCGCGCTTCTGTTTCGAAGCGGTCGCGGCGTTCCGGACCCTGCCCGGCGCCGGACGCAGGGTTTCGGGGCGAGTGCTGGCCAACCAGCTCCGTTTCACCGCGCTGGAAGGCACCGGGCTCATCGTCCTGCTCAGCGGTATCCTCAGCTTCCTGGTGATTTCGAGCGCGGTCCGCCAGCTCGGTTCGGTCGGCGCGACCGACCTGATCGGCCAGTTGATGGTGGTGGTGATCGTCCGTGAACTGGGTCCGCTGCTCACGGCGCTGGCGGTAGCTGGCCGGAGCGGCACCGCCATTGCCGCCGAGTTGGCCACCAACAGCGTGATGGGCGAGGTCCGGGCGCTCGAAGCCATGGGAATCGAGCCGCTGCACTACCTGGTACTGCCACGACTCACGGGCTGCATCGGGTCAGTGATGATGCTGACGGTGGTATTCGATGGTGTCGCGATCCTGGCGGGGCAGCTGGCCGCCGGTTCCAACGGCATGAGTGCTCCCCAGTACTACAGCGGCGTGCTCGCGACCCTGACCACCGGCGACATCGTGCTCTCCCTGGCCAAGGGGCTCCTCTTCGGCGCGTTGATCGGGTTGCTGCCCAGTTTTCAGGGACTCAGCGTCAAGCAGGATCCGACCGAGATTCCCCGGGCGGTCATCCGGGCCACCGTCGGCTCCATTGCCATGATCTTCGTGACGGCCGCGGTTTTCGTGCTGATCACCGGCGCATGAGTCATCCACTCGAATTCGAAGGAGTGGCACTGGGGCGGCTGCGCCGGCGGACCCTGGCCCCCTTCGAGAGTGGCGAGCAGAGCGGCGACCCCGGGTTCTGGCTCAACGTGCCGGAGGGTCAGGTGGTGGTGGCCCTCGGCGATGAGAGCAGCGGCGTCGGGACGCTCGGCTCGGTCATCCTGGGTTTCTCGCTGGTGCCGATCGGGTCCTGCCGGGTCTTCGGGGTGGACTTGTCGACTCTGGGGCGGCGCGAGTTGCTGAGCTACCGGCGGCGCATCGGATACCTTCCGATTGGAGACGGCCTGCTGCACAATCTCTCGCTGCGCGACAACGTCCGTCTGCCGCTGCGCTACGGCAGCAACCTGCATCTCTCCGAGATCGAGGAGCGGACCGATCGCATCCTTGACCTGCTGAGGCTGACCCGGTTCAGCGGGCTCAGGCCGGCTGACGCCAACGAGGAAGAGCGCCGCCGGGCCGCGCTGGGCCGAGCGCTGGCATTTGATCCGAAGCTGCTGGTCCTGGAGGAGCCGTTCTCGGGAATGACCGACCGGTCTTCGGCCGAGCTGCTGTACGCCGCGCGCGGCGACGAGGGTCCCCAGCGCGGCCACCGGACCGTTTTTATCACGGGCCAGAGCCTGCCGGGGCGGCTGGTGTCCGACATCGACCGGGAGATCATGGTCGTCCGCGGCCAGGCGATCGAAGCCACCACATGAATATCAGCAACCGATCCGCCGACCTCCTGCTCGGCCTCCTTACGGTGGTCGTGGTCGGTGTGCTCCTGACGGCCCTGATCTTCACCGAGGGCTGGAATGAGCGGCGGTTCAACGTGCTGCTGGTTGCCTCCTCAGCCGAGGTGCTGGAGCCGGGGGCCAAGGTACTGCTTGAAGGGCTCGAAATTGGCCGGATTACCCGGGTGATTCCGCGCGCCGACTCGGCCCACCAGACCATGGAGTTCATCGCCACGCTTCGGCTTCGGTCCCGGTTCCCCGATGGCACCGAACTGCGACTGCCATTGGGCACCAGGGCCGAAATCACCGAGCACACCATCGGCGCCGGGGATGTTACGCTCCGCCTGCCCGCCCAGTGGGCCGGCACGGTGCACGAGGGTGATACCCTGCGGGCGGTCCACAAGCAGCCGGCGATGGATGCCATGGCGGCAACGGCGGACACCCTGGCCGCCCAACTGCGGATGGTCCTGGGCGACTCCCGGGTGCTGATGGCCAAACTCAACCAGACTGTGGATCACGCCGACCGGCTGCTGGTCACCACCGGCCCTGTGATCGGCAGCTCGCTGGCCGCACTGGATACGGTGCTGAAGCAGACCAACCGATCGCTGGCCGCCGCCGCCCAGATCCTGACTGACGAGGGGGCGCGGCTGGGTCCGATGCACGACTCGCTGGCAATGGCGTTGAGCCAGGCCCACGCCACCATGGTCAGCCTGGAGCATCTCTCCTCGCTCGGCACGACCGTGGCCAACGAGAACCGGGTCGATGTGCACACCACCCTGGTGCAGATCCGGCAGATCAGCGTGAAACTCGAGTACTATCTCGACCAGATGGGACGCAAGCCGATGCGGTTCTTCACCGGCATCCGGCCGTATCCAGCGGATACCGCGAGGCCCTCCCCGTGAAATTTCTCCTGCTGTACTCGCCCGGCTGGCGCCCCGCTCCGGTAGCGGAGGCGCTGGCGCAGGATCAGGTCGAGTGCCGGCCGCTGGCCCCATCGGATCCGGCCGTGCTCGATGAGCGGCCGACGGTGTACCTGCTTGATCCGGCCGACCGCGATGAAGCCACTACGCCGAGGCTGGCCGCACTGGTCGAAGCTGGAGTGGCCATCGTGGCGCTGGGCGCCCTCGATGAGGAGGACCTGCCGGAAACGATGGCGCCCGAACAGCTGGCGGCCTTTGTCCGGGCGCCGGTACCGCCCCGAACCCTGCTGCTGGCGTTGCGCAGCGCCTTCAAGATTGCGGTTTCCAGAAAAGAGACCGCTCGGGCCCGGGTTGAGGCGGCCGCCCGGTTGAGCGAGCTGACGGAGCTCACCGATATCGGGATGCGGCTGACCACGGAAAAACATTACGATACCCTGCTCGACCTGATCCTGAGCCAGGCCCGGCGCATCACCCAGGCCGATGCCGGCAGTCTCTACATCGTGGAGACCTCCGAGACCGGGATCCGGCGGTTGCGCTTCAAGCTGAGCCAGAATCACAGCCGGCCCGACATCCCGTTCGTCGAAACCACCATGACCCTCGATCACACCTCGCTGGCGGGCTACGCCGCCACCGAGGGCGAAGCGCTGGTCATCGACGACGTCTACATGCTGCCCAGCGACGTGGCCTACGCCTTCAATCGTTCATTCGACGAGCGGTACGGCTACCGCACCAAGTCGATGCTGGTCATCCCGATGCAGAACCATCAGTGCGATGTGATCGGGGTGCTGCAGCTGATCAATCGCAAGCGGGACGGCGAGGCGGTACTGACCGACACCAATGCCGCCAACCGCCAGGTGGTGGCGTTCAGTCCTCATACCGTCAAGCTGGTCAAGTCGCTGGCGGGGCAGGCGGCAGTCTCGATTGAGAACAGCCAGCTGTACGAGTCGATCGAGCGGCTGTTCGAGGGGTTCGTCCGCGCGGCGGTCACGGCCATCGAGCAGCGTGACCCGACCACCTCAGGCCATTCCGAACGGGTGGCGTCGATGTCGGTCGGACTGGCCCAGACGGTGGACCGGGCCGGCGATGGCCAGTACTCCTCCGTTCACTTCTCACCGGAGCAGGTCAGGGAGCTGCGCTACGCCAGCCTGCTGCATGATTTCGGCAAGGTCGGTGTACGGGAACAGGTACTGGTCAAGGCCAACAAGCTGTATCCCGCCGACCTGACGCTGATTCAGCAGCGACACGACTTCATCCTGCGGTCGGTGCAGTGGCAGTACCAAAAATCCCGGGCCGATTTCCTGGCCGAACATGGACCTGGTGCGGCCTACCTCACTCGCCTGGCCGACCTCGATGCCGAGCTGGCCCGTGAAAAGGGCCGGCTCGACCGGTTCCTGCAGATCGTGGTCGATTCCAACCGGCCATCGGTCCTGGCCGAGGGCAATTTCACCGCGCTTCAGGAATTTGCCGACAGCCAGTACAACCTGATCGATGGCGCCACCGCGCCGTTCCTGAGCGGGGACGAGGTCCGTTTCCTCAGTATCCGCAAGGGCAGCCTCGATGAGCGCGAACGACTCGAGATTGAGAGCCACGTCACCCATACCTTCGGTTTCCTGCGCAAGATTCCCTGGACCCGCGAGCTGAGCCTGGTGCCCACGATTGCCCACGGCCATCACGAGAAACTCAACGGCTCAGGCTATCCCCGGCACGTTGGCGGCGCCGAGATTCCGATCCAGACCCGAATCATGACCATCGCCGATATTTTCGACGCGCTGACGGCCCAGGACCGGCCCTACAAGCGGGCCCTGCCGGCGCCCAAGGCGCTGGATATCATGACGGAAGAGGTCCAGGGCGGGATGCTGGATCAGGAGTTGTTTCGATTGTTCGTGGAAGGCAAGGCCTTCGAGCAGGCGCGGGCGATGTAGGGGCGGATCTCGGGCGGGTCGTTGACCCGCCCGAACGACCCGCCCATACCCGCCCGGGTCGAGCCGACCCGCCGCTACAATCCGCGCAACGGCCGGAAGATGGCCAGCCCGAGCATCCCCGCCGACAGAACCAGCGAAAGCACACCCACCCAGTCGCCCCAGCGGACATACAGCGGAATCAGGTCACTGGTCTCGACCGGTGCGATCACGGTTGCCCGGGACTCAAGCGCGGTCTGATGCGTCACGATGCCGAGCGGACTCACCACCTCGGTGATGCCGCTGTTGGCGGCCTGGGCAATGCCGACGCGGGTCTCGATGGCGCGCATGACCAGGTGGGCGGCGTGTTGCCCCGGCGCCGTGGTGGTGCCGTACCAGGCGTCGTTGGTGATGTTGACCAGCACCTCGGCTCCCTCACGGCGGTACCTCCGGGCCAGGTCCTCGAAGGTCGACTCGAAGCAGATGATCGTCCCGACTCGGCCAATCGGCGTCTGGTACAGTGGCGTGGCCTGGCCCCGGCCAAAGGCGCCGAAGAATTTCAGCCCTTCGAGCCAGCGCGGCGGAATGAAGGGCACCCGCTCGACCACCGGCACCAGGTAGTGCTTGGCGTAGACCGGATAGTCCTGCCATCGCCCGGCCGAATCGAAATAAAAGGCGGCATTGTAGAAGGTGCCGCGGTCCTCCGCCACTTTTCCCGGGATATAGTTGAGGCCGCCGACCAGGATGGGTGTGGCCGTTTCGCGCGCCAACCGGGAGATGGCCTCCGCGTACGCCGGGCGGGCCTGGAAGGTGGCCGGCACTGCGGCCTCTGGCCACAGGACCAGGTCCGGATGGCTTGACCTGATGGCGCTGTCGGTCTGGGCCAGCATTCCAGCCACAATGCTGCTGCTTTCGCTCTCGACCCATTTATCGCGAAAGCCGATGTTGGGCTGGATCATCGCGACGGTGCCGGCGGTGCGAATCGGCAGTGTCCGCATCCGCCAGGTGCCGAATCCAGCGGCCACGGCAATCGTGACCGCCGTAGCCACGGCCGCCGTGCGCCAACGCCTGGGATCGAGTACGGCGAACGCGATGAGACCATTGAGCGCCGCCAGCCAGAAGGTGACGCCGCGGGCTCCGCCGATCTCGGCCCACTGGACCAGCACCGGAAAGCCGGTCAGCGTGTGACCGAGGCCGAGCCAGGGAAACTGAATATCGGGAAAGTGTCCGATGATCCATTCCACCGTGGTCCACGCCGCCGCGAAGCCGAGCCAGCGTGGCACCCGGGGAACCCGGTGCCATACGAGCGTCACTGCGGCGGCCATGGCACCGGTCCAGACTGACCAGAGGAGGACGGTGGCCAGATACCCGGCCACCGATAGCGGGGTGAAGTGCCAGAGCGCCACCACCATCCAGTAGAGAAAAACGCCCTGCGCCACCACTGTGGACTTGAACGCGATGCGCGCGGCGCTCCAGACCGGATCCGCTCCGTCCGCGGCCTCGGCTATGAGGACAATCAGCGGCACGACGCAGATGAAACCGGGAATCAGCAGATTGAACGGGGGGTATGCCAGAACGGTGAGCAGTGCGTGGGTCCCGATCAGCGCCCACTGGCGGCGGCCAGCAGCGGTCACAGCGCGACGTCTTTCCCGTCAGCGGCCGAGCGGTAGATCGCGTCAAGCACCTTGTGCAGGGTGATCTGCTCCTGCTGTGCCGCCGGCCGTGCCGTGCCGCTGACCGATGCCAGGAAGTGGGCCCACTGGGCGCGAGTCGCCGCGGTGAAGGGATTCTCCCGTCCGACTGACCCGGTCGGCGCCACATCGGTCGGGACGCCGTTCAATTCCTTCCAGACGTGCAGCGGGTTGATCCCGGCGGTCCCCTTGCTGCCCCTGAGCCCGACTCCGAATCGCTCGCCCTCACCAATGTGATGCCAGGTGACGTCCACAAACAGTGAGACGCCGCCTTCGCAGGTCACAAAGGCACTGCCGGACTGCTCGACCCCTTTGTCCCGGGCCGGCTTGTCCAGTGAGGCGGAGACCCGGACCGGCACCGGACCGTTGGCCAGCCAGAGCTCCAGGTCGAGGATGGCCTGCCCCAGGTCGAGCATGGCGCCGCCGCCCGCCTCATCCTTCCGCAGCCGCCAGCCCAGCTGGGCCCGTCCGGGCCGGAAGACGTGCCAGCTGCCGCGGACACTTTCGATCTCGCCCAGTTCCCCGCTCTGCACAAAGCTCCGCACCAGCTGCACATCACTGCGGTAGCGGTGGGTGGCCGAGACCATCAGGATCCGGTCCCGCTTCTCGGCCAGCTTCAGAATCTTCTGGGCGCTGGCGGCGGTCATGGTCAACGGCCGCTCGATCAGGATGTGGAGCCCGGCGCTGAGTGCCGCCACCGCGTGGGATTCGTGGAGGTGGTTGGGGGTGCAGATCACGACGGCATCGAGATCGCCGGGCTTGAGCATGTCCTCGACGTCGTCAAAGGCGCGGGCAATCTGGAACCGGTCGGCCAGCGCCTTGGCCTTGGGAAGATCGTTGTCACAGATGGCGGTGACCTCGACGCCCTTGAGCTTGCGGAGCACCGGCAGATGGGCCACCTGGGTGATGGCGCCGGCGCCGAGAATTCCGATTCGCAGTCCGTCTGTCATGTCGCCCTCGCTGCTAGTAGATCCGCTGAAGATCGGTGCCCGGAAAATAGGCCTGGAGGATCCGGCTATACGTTTGTCCGGCCCGGGCCCTGCCGACCGCTCCCCACTGACAGAAGCCGACCCCGTGCCCCGCCCCGCCGCCATCGGCGACCAGCCCCACCAGCCGTGCCCCCTCATGCTGCTCGGTCAGGCTGAACCGGGTGCTCCTGAGCAGTGCATCCGGTGAAGGCCTCAGGACCTGTCGGATATCCGGTCCCGAAACCGTGATGACCCGGTTGCCGATATCGATCTCGACCCGATCGGCCCGGTCAGAGGCCGTGCGGCTGACCACCCGCACCCCGCGCACATCGGTGATTTCGGCGCTGCGGGCCAGCCCTTCATCGGGCAGCGTCTGCTTCAGCGTAGTGAGCAGCGCGGCGCGGGTCCACTCCTGTCGCCAGGAGAATCGTGGCGAAATTCGACAGTAGGCTTGGCCCTGCTCATCGAGGTCGGAGACCGAACGGAGGTAGGGACGATTGGCGTTGACGTACACCTCGGTGCCGTTGGCGGTGCGCCCGCCGCAGGTGGAATGAAAAAAGGCATCAATCAACCCGCCCTGCCAGGTCAGCACCTGGCCGCTGGTTTCACGGACCGCGGCCCAGGCCAGCGGCGTTTCGCTGCCGATCCCGCCGTAGACCTGGTCCGCCACCGTGGCGTTGAGGTCGAATCCGTCAGCCTTCCGCTTGCCCAGGTTTCTGATGGCAAAAGTGCGGGACACCACGGCCTGCGCCCGCATGGCTTCAAACTCGGAGCTGTCCCGCCGTCCCATCTCGGCCGACAGGACGCCGGCCAGGTAATTCTCGAGCCCCAGTCGATCGACCACGGTGAGTCCGCGCGCGTCACGAATGAATTCGAGCCGGCCGCGATAGGATCGCGGCCCGATCTGGATCGAGCTGGCGGGACTGGTCGGAGCCGCGATGACCGTGGACAGCCGGCTCGAACGCCAGCCGTCGGCGCCGATCAGCACCAAGCCTTCACGCTCTGGCGCCACGGTCCACTGGGCGGACTGAGGCAGCCCCGGCACCAGCCCTCCATCGGCGCCGATCAGGGTGAGGGGCGCATCGGAGCGGATAGCGACGGTGACTGCCCCGGTCTGCAATCCGACCCGGATTTCCGGCTCGGTGGCTCCCTGTGGTGCAGAGACCTCGGGAGCGGGCTGATCGGGAACGGGCGGGGTGCAGGTGACGACCGCGAGCGTCAACAGCAGTGTGAAGGTTCTGGTCCACCGGAAGGAACTGGCCACGCTAGCTGCGGTAATTCCCGAACTTGAGTTCGATCTCGAAGTCCTGGCTGCGGAGAAAGGCAATGACCGCCTGCAGTTCATCACGGTCGGGCGCCGAGACCCGTACTTCTTCACCCTGGATGGAGGACTGGACCTTCTTGAAACCCTGGTCCTTGATGGCCTTCACGATCTTCTTGGCGATCTCGCTGGCAATGGCCTGGGTAAGGCCGATGGTTCGGCGCACCGAGCCGGCGGAGCCGACGATCGGATCGCCGATGACGAGGTTCTTGACCGGCACGCCGCGCTTGGTCAGCTTGCCGCGCACCACGTCGAGCAAAGCTTCCATCCGGAAGTCGTCATCGGCCAGCAGCCGGATCTCGGCCTTCTCGCGGTCGAACTCGATCTCGCACTTGGTGCCCTTGAAATCGTAGCGCTGGGCGATCTCCTTGTGGGCCTGGTTGACGGCGTTGTCAACCTCCTGGAGGTCGGCGCCGGTCGAGATATCGAAGGAAGAGTTGCTGGCCATGGCAGTTCGGAAGGCAGAGGGTGGAAGTAGCACAAATGTATCGGCCTGATCCTCAGGGGAGAAGCGGCGGGCCAACTTCCCACTTGACGACCCGCGGGCCAATTCCTACCTTGCGAATGCAGTAGGCGGTGTATTTAGGGCAACTTGCTCCCGCCTGGGCCTCACGGTCCTACCAAAGAGCTAAAGCGCCGGCAGGTCGTCACCCCCCGCGCGCAGCAAGGCCGGGGGGCCTTTTCTTTCGGACGGCATGACGAGGTCGCGAATGCTCCGGACGTCCATGTGTCGCATTGAGATGATTACCAGCTGTCGGCCCTGTCCGGGTCGGCTGCGATCTCGATGTACGCGGATGCCGGGGTAATCACACCCTCGCTCCCGTTCCCCGACGATCCAGTCCCGGCCCTCTCACCTCGAGCGCCGGGATTTTTGTTTACCGGTCTGTCGAGTTCGGGACGCGGCTTCCGATTACTGGACGAGTACCGCTCACCGGGCAGCCGCCATTTCTCGAATGGCACCCGGCCGATCACCACCGATGACCTGCTGAAGGAGCACTACCATGAGTTACCGCCCCGACACCCTTGCCGTGCACGCCGGACAGGTCGTGGATCCGGCCACCAATTCCCGCGCCGTGCCGATCTACGCCACGACGAGCTACGTGTTCAACAACACAGAGCACGCCGCCAACTTGTTCGGCCTCAGGGAGTTCGGCAACATCTACACCCGGATCATGAACCCGACGAGCGATGTGTTTGAAAAGCGGATCGCCGAGCTCGAGGGCGGGGTGGCCGCGCTCGCCGTGGCCAGCGGTCAGGCCGCCACCACTCTGTCGATCCTGAACCTGGCCCGCACTGGTGACAACATCGTGAGTTCGCAGACGCTGTACGGCGGGACCCACAACCTGTTCGCCTATTCGCTGCCCAAGTGGGGGATCACTACCCGGTTCGTCGACATCCACAATCTCGACCAGGTCGGCACCGCCATCGATGCCGGCACCCGGGCCCTGTTCGTCGAAACGATCGGCAACCCGCGGCTCGACGTTCCGGATTTCGAGAAGCTGGCCGAGCTGGCGCACGCGGCGGGAATTCCGCTGGTGGTCGACAACACCTTTGGTGCCGCCACCCTGGCCCGCCCGATCCAGCACGGCGCCGACATCGTCGTGCATTCCGCCACCAAGTGGATCGGCGGACACGGGACCGCCATCGGTGGCGTGGTGGTCGATGCCGGCAAATTCGACTGGAACAGCCCCGCCGCGCGCCAGCGGTTCCCGGAGTTCAGCGCACCGGACCCATCGTATCACGGGCTGGTCTACACCGAAGCGTTCGGGGCCATCGCGTTCATCATCAAGCTCCGGGTCCAGCTGCTCCGCGACCTGGGCCCTGCCCTCTCGCCGTTCAACTCGTTCCTGTTCCTGCAGGGACTCGAGACGCTGCCACTCAGGATCCGGCGTCATTCGGAGAATGCCCTTGCCATCGCCCGGTGGCTGGCCGCCGACGCCCGGGTCCGCTGGGTGTCCTACCCGGGTCTCGAGTCGCATCCCGAGCACGCCAATGCCAGGAAATACCTGAAGGGCGGGTTCGGTGGGGTGCTGACCTTCGGCATCAAGGGCAACAAGGAAGCGGCCCGCGCAGTGATCGACCGGGCCAAGCTCTTTTCCCTGCTGGCCAATGTCGGTGACGCCAAGTCGCTGATCATTCACCCGGCTTCGACCACTCACGAACAGCTGACCGCCGAGCAGCAGGTTGCCTCCGGCGTCACTCCCGAGCTGATCCGGCTGTCAGTCGGCCTCGAGGATCCGGCCGACCTGATCGCGGACCTGGATCAGGCCCTTGGCACCGCAGTCGTCGCGGATTCGTCCAAGTCCGCCACGGTGGCCGCCGCCCGATGACCCAGCCGGTCGTGGTCAAACTCGGCGGGGATGCACTCGCCTCCGCTCACCGGATCGTGGCCCAGGCCCACCGACTGGCAGCCTGGTCCCAGGCTCGTCCCATCGTGGCCGTGGCCAGTGCCCGGCGCGGCGTGACCGATCATCTGCTCGGACTGGTGCGGGAAATCCGCACCGGTGCGCGCGGAACCCTCGACCCCGGCAGCCACCCCGAAGCCGATCGCGCCATTGCGGCCGGCGAGGTGGTGTCGGCGTCATTGCTGGCGCTGGCGCTTGGGGAGCTGGGGGTCCGGGCGGTGTCGCTGGATGCCCGCGAAGCGGGACTCCACGGCAGCGGTGATTTTGGCCATGGCCGGATTCGACGAGTCAACACCTCCCGCATTGAACGCGAGCTCTCCCGTGGCGTCCTTCCGGTCATCACCGGATTCCAGGGCTGGCGCGGCGGCCGGGTCGTCACACTCGGCCGGGGCGGGACCGACAGCTCCGCAGTCTCGCTTACCGCCGCATTGGGCGGCACCCGCTGCGTGCTGGTCAAGGATTCGCCGGGCCTGCGCACCGCGGATCCGAGGATTGTACCAGCCTCACGGATCATTGCCGAGGCGCCCCACAATTTCCTGACGGCGCTGGCCGAGGCCGGGGCCAAGGTGGTCCAGGCCGAGGCCGCGCGGGAAGCGGAACACCAAGGTGTGGTCCTCGAGTTCGTCACCCTGACCGACGATCGGCCCCAGAGTGTCGTGACCGGCGACGCCCCGGATGCCGGGTTGAGAGCCATCGCTGCACTCGCCGGCGACGGCGGGCTGGTGACGATCAGCGCCATTGGGCCGGTCGGCTCTTCCGACGCGGGCCAGCTGGCACAGTTGCGGGCCGCGCTGATCCAGGGTGGAATCGCGATCGTCTCGATCGAACGGACTTCACGCGGTGTTTGCGCGACTGTGCCGGCCGCCGATGCCACCTCGGCGGCGCGGATCGCCCACGCCGCCTTCATCGAATCAATCGATACCCCGCTCCGCTCCATCCAGCGGGCATCGTGAACCAGCGGGTCAGAGGTCCGGGGAGATGCCCATGGCTGTGATCGATGAATTGCTCGTGGCCAACCGGCGGTTCTCCGGGGCCCAGCCCCAGCACCAACTGCCGATGCCGCCGGCCCGGAAGCTGGCCGCGCTGGCCTGCATGGGTGCCAGGCTCGATCCCGCTCAGGTCCTGGGGCTGGCCAAAGGAGATGCCCACGTGATCCGCAATCCCGGTGGTCGAGCCAGGGATTCCGTCCGCTCGCTGGTGGTCTCGCAGCGGCTGCCGGGCACCACGGCAAACGCGGTTGTCCGCCACCCCGATTGCGAGACGCTGACCTTCACCAACCCAACCATCCATGCCAGGATCCAGGATGACCGCTCGGCCGACGCCAGCGACATGGACTTGCTGCCGTTCGGAAATGTCGAGGTGATTGTGCGAGAGGACCTGGCCCTGCTCCGGTACTCGACGCTGATCACGCCTGACACCGAGATCCGGGGGTTCATCTACGACGTCAAGACTGGCGGGCTCTCCGAAGTGGACACGCCTGTTTCCACCCTCACGGCGCACATCACCCGATGACCGCATCGGCCGCAATCCCCACGCAGACCGGAGATCTCCGCCTGGGGGCTTTCCGAACGGTCGGTGGCCAGCTGCTGCCCGACGCGCGGCTGCGCTATCGGGTGCTCGGAGATCCGGCCCTCGGCGCTGAGCGGGGCTGGAACCTGGTGTTCCACGCCCTCACCGGAAGTCATGAAGTGGACAGCTGGTGGGCCCCGCTTCTGGCGCCAGGTGCCGCGCTCGACCCGGCCTATCGCCCGCTGGTCGCCGCCAATCTGCTGGGAAGCTGCTATGGCTCAACCGGACCCTCTCCCGCCAGCTGGACGCACTCGACCCCCTTCCCTGACCTCACCACGACCGATCTCGCCCTGGCGCATGCTCCGCTGCTCACCCACCTGGGTGTCACCCGGCTGGCCCTGGCCACCGGTGGCTCACTGGGAGGAATGGTGGCGCTGGAGTGGGCCCGGCTCGCGACGGTGCCGACCGACCGCGTCGTCGTCCTGGCCGCGCCGGCCTTCAGCTCGGCGCAGTCGATCGGGTGGAATGCCGCGCAGCGAATGGCCATCGAAGCGGATCCGGCCTGGCGGGGTGGACGGTACGCAGAGGGGCAGGCACCGCGGGCGGGACTCGCCGCCGCCCGTGCCATCGCCATGATCACCTACCGCTCGGCTCTCGAGTTCGGTCAGCGGTTCGGCCGCCGGACCGACCGAGGTGGGAAGTACGCCTTCGATGTCGAGGGTTACCTGCGCTACCAGGGGGACAAGCTGGTCGACCGGTTCGATGCGGCCAGTTACGTGCACCTGACCCGGATCATGGACAGCCACGATGTGGGATCAATCGAACTGGCGGCCAGGGCCACCGCCGAACGGGTGGGCCAGCTGGTCGGTGTCGGGATCGACACCGACATCCTGTATGCGGCAACTGAGATACGTGACTGGGTGGCGGCCTATCAAGCGGCGGGGGGTCCGGCAACGTACCGGGAAATCACAACAGCCTACGGCCACGACGCCTTCCTGATTGAATGGGATCAGCTGGCGGCCATCCTGCGTGATCCGGAGCGGCGCTAGGTCAGGAAGCTCTCGAGGGCCCGGGACCGGCTGACATGCCGGAGCCGGGTCAGCGCCTTTTCCTTGATCTGCCGGACCCGTTCCCGGGTAATGCCCAGCAGCGTACCGATTTCCTCCAGCGTCATCGGCTCCGGACTATCCAGCCCGAAGTACAATCGCAGAATCTTGGCTTCCCGCTCCTTCAGCGTCGCGAGGACTTCCTCGATGCCTGAGGAAAGCGCGTGCTCGAAGGTCTCGGAATCGGGGCCCGGGTTGTTGGTGTCCGGCAGATAGTCGAGCAGCCGGTTGTCCTCGCCGGGAGTGAGCGGCGCATCGAGCGAGAGATGGTTCTGCGAAATCGAGAGGGTCTTCTGGACCTCCTCGATCGTGATGTCCATGCCCTCGGCGATCTCCGCCGGCGTCGGTTCCCTGCCCAGCTCCTGCAGCAGCGCGCTCGACCGCTTGCCGATCCGGTGCAGCGTGCCGGCCCGGTTGAGCGGTACCCGGACAATCCGGCTCTGCTCGGCCAGCGCCTGCAGGATGGCCTGGCGGATCCACCAGACCGCGTAGGAGATGAACTTGATCCCCTTGGTCTCGTCGAATTTGTGGGCGGCGCGGATCAGGCCGAGGTTGCCCTCGTTGATCAAGTCGGAGAGCGAGACACCCTGGTTCTGGTATTTCTTGGCGACGGACACCACGAATCGGAGGTTGCTGCGGACCAGCTTGTCGAGTGCTTCGGCTTCACCGGTGCGGATCCGCTGGGCCAGCGTGACTTCTTCGGTCTGGGGTATCAGGGGGTAGCGGCTGATTTCACGGAGATATTGATCCAGCGATCCTTCGTCGGTTGAAGGGCCCCGCTTGCCAACGCCGACTTTCATGGGACGCATCAGACTCGACCTCTCACGGAATTCACCGGAAACAGGGGGGCTCTGTTCCATTGGAGCACGCGGCGCATTGGGGGCGGCCGCTGGTGACGAACCTTACCCTCCGGTAGTCCCCGGCGCAACAGGTCCCGCACCAGAACTCAGGAGTAGTTGTCGATCTGCGCCCGCTGCAGCGTGCCCGAGTAATCGACATAGCCGACTTTTATTTCGGAATAAAAATCGTACACCGGCCAACCCCCTTCACGATGACCGTTGCCGGTCTGTTTGACCCCGCCAAACGGCAGGTGCGCCTCGGCCCCGATTGTTGGGGCATTGATATAGGAGATCCCGGTGTCGAGATCCTGCAGCGCACGGAATGCCGAGCGGATATCGGCGGTGTAGAGCGACGATGACAGCCCGTAGCGTACGCCGTTGTTGACCTGGAGGGCCTGGTCGAGCGAATTGACCCGGAGGACTGACAGGACCGGGCCGAAGATTTCCTCCTGCTCCAGCCGATCACCCGGCGCCACACCGGCAAAGATCGTCGGCTGGTAGAACCAGCCGTGTGCCAGCCGCGGCGCCGAGGGCCGGCGTCCGCCGGTGACCAGTTCCGCGCCTGACTGCTTCCCGATCTCGACGTACTCCTCGACCTTCTGCCGGGCGGCGGAGTGGATCAGCGGGCCGACCTGGGTGCCGCGAACGCGGCCGTCGCCCAGCTTCAGGTGGCCGACGGCAGTGGCGAGACGACTGAGGAACCGGTCGTGAATCTTGCGATGCAGAATGAGCCGGCTGGTCGCGGTGCAGCGCTGTCCCGTGGTGCCGAACGCCCCCCAGAGTACTCCATCGAGTGCCAGGTCCAGATCGGCGTCGGGCATGACGATCATCGCGTTCTTGCCACCCATCTCCAGTGACAGCCGCTTGTGCATCCTGCCGCAGGTGGCACCGATCAGCGAGCCGGTCGCGGTCGAGCCAGTGAAGGAGATCAGCGGCACCTCTGGATGTTCGACCAGCGCCCGACCGATCGTTTCGCCGGCGCCGTGCACCAGCTGGATCACCTCCGGTGGCAGCCCCGCCTCCAGCGCCAGTTCGACCAGGCGGGTGGCGGTCAGCGGGGTGTCCTCCGCCGGCTTGAGAATGGCCGCGTTACCGCAGACCAATGCGGGAAACAGCTTCCAGGTCGGAATGGCCAGTGGAAAGTTGAACGGCGTGATGAGCCCCGCAATCCCAATCGGGCGGCGGAAGCTCATCGCCCACTTGGAGCGCAGCTCGGAGGGCACGGTGTGGCCGAACAGCCGGCGGCCCTCGGTGGCCGCGTAGTAGGCGGTGTCGATTCCTTCCTGGACATCACCACGGGTCTCGGCCAGCACCTTGCCCATCTCGCGAGTCATGCTGTCGGCCAGCGTTTCCTTATCGCGAGTCAGCAGGTCGCCGAGTCGGCGCAGTACTTCACCACGGGCAGGCGCGGGAGTGGCCCGCCAGAGCGCGAAGCCGCGGGCCGCGCTCTTGACTGCGGCGGCCAGGTCCGCCGCATCGGATTCGGGAAACCGGCCGATCAGGTCGCGCTGGTCGGCGGGGTTGCGATTGTCGAAGTAGCGGCCGGAGGCGGGGGCGGTCCAGCGGCCCGCGATGAAATTGCGGTAGGTCTTGGCCATTGAATCCGTTCTAGGAACACCACCAGAGGGCTGCGGACCTGGCATAGCCCATCCGCGGCAGCACCGCCGCGGCTGCCAGGACGAATCCCCACAGGGTCACCAGCAACGCGATTGAGTGAGCCAGCCCCATCCGCCGCTGCCAGCTGGTCACACTGCTCCAGAGTCCCGCCATGACCACGCCCGATACCGCGCCGAGATAGATCAAGAGGCCGACGCCGCAGCTGTTCTGGTAGGGCCACTGGGTCATCCCCGCCGCCACCGCCACGGCAAGACCTACCCTGACCCAGGTGAACAGCGCGGCCTTGCGCCCCACCTGGATCGGGGCCGCCGGGTGGCTCCGGGCCACCGGCGCGCTGGCGGTGGCTGGCGCACCGGCCGGGAGCGCTGCCTGCTTGGGAGGCGGGGCCGGTGCCTTGGCCATCACCTTGTCGATGGCGGCCAATTCCTTGTCCCAGTCCCGCTGGTCGCTCACGGCTCCTCCCGGATAATTCGCAGCCGTTCCATCTTCTTGTACATGTTGCTGCGCGGAATCTTGAGCGCCTTGGCCGTTTCCATCACGTTCCAATCGTGCTCGCGCAGCTTGGCTTCGAGAAAGGCCCGTTCGGTATCGTCCTTGAAATCGGCCAGGGTCTCGCCATCGGCGCCGGCCATGAGGGCCTCCGCGGAGGAGCCGGCGGAAACGGCCTGTCCGGCGAATCGCGTCACATCATCAGCCGAAATTGACTTGCCCGTCGCCAGGATGAGGACTCGTTCGACGATGTTGCGCAGCTCGCGCACATTGCCCGGCCAGGCCCGGGTCTTGAGCCGCTCGAGCGCTTCCGGATCAAACGGACGGTTGGGCACTCCCGAACTCTCGGCCAGGCGCTCGGCAAAGCAGGCCACCAGGTCGGGAATGTCGCCGCGACGTTCTGACAGTGGCGGCACTTCGATCGGCACCACGTTGAGCCGGTAGTAGAGGTCTTCGCGGAAGCGGCCCGCCGCTATTTCCCGTTCCAGCGTCTTGTTGGTGGCGGCCAGGACCCGGACATCGACCTCGATCGGCTTGCTGCCGCCGACCCGGGTGATGATCCCCTCCTGCAGCGCCCGCAGCACCTTGGCCTGTGCCGCCAGCGTCATATCGCCGATTTCATCCAGAAACAGAGTGCCGCCGTCGGCCTGCTCGAACTTGCCGGGGCGGTCGGTCACCGCACCGGTGAAGGAACCCTTGATGTGGCCAAACAGCTCGGACTCGATCAACTCGGACGGGATGGCCGCGCAGTTGACCTCGACGAACGCCGCCGCCTTTCGGGTCGAGCGCTGATGCAGTGCCCGGGCCACCAGCTCCTTGCCGGTGCCGTTCTCACCGGTGATCAGGACCCGGGCCTGGGTGGGCCCCACCCGCTCGATCAGCTCGAGCACGTGCTTGAGTGCCTTGCTGTGCCCGGCCATTCCGTAGCGGGTGTCGACCACGGAGCGCAGCCGTTCATTCTGAGCGGTCAGCGC
This sequence comes from Gemmatimonadota bacterium, assembly GCA_039930765.1. Taxonomy (GTDB): domain Bacteria; phylum Gemmatimonadota; class Gemmatimonadetes; order Gemmatimonadales; family GWC2-71-9; genus DATEHG01. Next base: position 40,558 of record JBDTTF010000185.1, read on the forward strand.
GATCTGGGCCAGGGCATTCCGAAGGGTGACCAGCAACCGGTCGGTGTCGAGCGGCTTCTCGAGAAAATCGAAGGCCCCGCGATGAGTGGCGGCGACAGCCGTCGAAATCGTCCCGTGACCGCTGATCATCACCACCAGCGCGTAGGGATCGAGCTCGCGCAACCGGGCCAGCGTTTCCATCCCATCGAGTCCGGCCATCTTCACATCCAGCAGCACCAGATGGGGCCGATACTCGGCGTACAGCTCGAGTCCCTCGGGACCGGAGCTGGCGCCCTTCACCTGATAGCCCTCGTACTCGAGAACCTGGCGCAGGGCCTCGCGGATACCGGACTCATCGTCGATGACCAGGATGCGGTGGGTGCTCATCGTTTGGCGGGGGGGCCGGGGGGCGGTGGGGCAGTTGCCGCGTGTGCGATACCTACCGGGGATTCCGAGAGCAGCCCGCCTCGGCGATAGCCCTTGGGATCTCGTTCGACGGCCTCAAAGCCAAGCTCGAGGAATGTCTGCTCGATCGCCGGCCAGGCCGCATCGATCACGGCAAACTGATCGGGTGCCGCCTCGATCCGAGCCTTGCCGCCGTGGTGCCGGACCCGGAGGTCACCGCTGACGCCAAGCGCACGGAGTAGTGCCTCTCCGTGTTCCACCTGGCGCAGCCGCTCGGGGGTGACCTCGAGTCCGTACTGGATCCGGCTGGAAAGACAGGGAGCGGCCGGTGCGTCCCACGTCGGGATCCCCAGCGCGCGCGCGGCGGCCCTGACCATCTCCTTGCTCCAGCCCAGTTCCGCCAGCGGCGAGCGGATCCGCTGCTCCTCGGCGGCCTTGAGCCCGGGGCGGTGCTCGGTCAGATCATCGGCGTTGGTGCCATCGAGGATGGAGACAAATCCGCGACGGCGCGCCACCTCACCCAGGCGCTGCCAGAGCTCATGCTTGCAGAAATAGCAGCGATTGGTCGGATTGGCCCGGTAAGACGGGTCCTCCATCTCGTGGGTATCGATTTCCAGCAGGGAAACCCCGAACCGCCTGGCGGTAGCCAGGGCGGCCTGGTACTGGGCCTCGGGATACGAAGGACTGCGACCGATGACGGCCAGGAACTGCTCAGGGCCCAGCGCCCCTGTGCCGGCCACCGCCAGCAGGGCCGAATCGACGCCCCCGGAATAACCGAGCAGCGCAGGACCGATGACGCCAAGGTGGGACTGGAGTTGGGCCAGGTCTGACATGCGGGAAACCTAAAACCTCCGGCCCACGCACGAAACGTCGAAAAGGGCGGGGCTTCCCTGCCCTGCACTGGTACCTCACCTTTGGGCCATGGCTGACGAAGAACGGGGCATCCGGATTTCGGCCCGACTGCTGATTCCCTGGAGCGAGCTGACCTTCCGCGCCAGCCGGGCCGGTGGCCCCGGTGGCCAGCACGTCAACACCAGCAGCACCAGGATCGAGGTGGTGTGGAACGTGGCCGACAGCACCGCGGTCGACGCATCGCAGCGGGCCCGACTGCGGCAGCGGCTGGACACCAGGCTGTCGGCCTCCGGAATCCTGAGGTTGGTCGCCAGTAACCGGCGCAGCCAGCTTCAGAACCGGGAAGAAGCCGTTGCCCGGCTGCAGCAGGTGGTGGCAGCGGCCCTGGTGGTCCCCCGGCGGCGGATTGCCACCAAACCGACGCGGGGGTCCAAGGAATCGAGACTGGATGCCAAGAAGGCCCGGGGCAGCATCAAGCGGCTCCGGGGCTCGGTTGGCCGCGACGAGTGAGCGTCACATCCACGCCACCGACTTGATCACCGGGAGGGTCGTTGACGATTGGTTGATGCTACGATGATAGGATTGGGGCGACTTCTTCCGGATTGACCTGATGATCCCCGAGCCTGCCGCTACGGACACCATCGTGACCCGTCGCGCCGCCATCTTCCACTACCTCGAGCTGCGCCGAGCCCGAAACCCCGTCATCCTCTCCTACACGCCCGGTATTCCCTTTTCTGCTCGCCGGCCCGGGCTCGAATTGATGGTGGAATTCGACTCCGGCGGCGAAGAGGAACTCAACTGGGGTGGACTCCAGGTCGACCTCAGCCTGCTGCTGGGGTATCAGGTGGACATCCTGACCGAACCGACCCTGCCGCCGGAACAACGCGAGCGGATGCTGGCGCGGATGCGGCCGTTGTAAAAGGACGGGCGGGCGGCAACCGAGCGCCTATTTGGGAGGCGCCAGTTCGGCGACCCGGAGGCGAGGAAGTGGCGGACCGGCGAAGCCTGAAGGCACGACGAACCCAACCCGCAATCCTTCCGACCTTCCAACTTCCTGCTGTCCTGCTGGGCGCGGGACAGGCTTTCCGACGATCCAACCATCCAACCCTCCGACGTGGCGGCCATCCCCACTTTTCCTTACCTTCTCGGCCGACCCCACTCCTGAGGCCACCGTGACCCACGCCCTCCTGTTCCACCTGCTCTCGTTCCTGATCATCGCCGGCGGCGCGATCGGCAGCCTCACGGTCTACTTCGCGCTGCGCCGAGCCGTCCAGTCGGCGCCGGCCCAGTTGCCGGGGTTGGTGTCGATGGTGCCGCGATTCGGCCTGATGGCGCAGGTCGGAGTGCTGCTGATGATCCTGTCGGGCGTGGGGCTGATGTCGAGCCGAGGCTGGGGCGACTGGGGCCAGAACTGGCTGACCATCAAACTCCTGCTCGTCGTGCTGTTGTCGCTCAACGGCCAGCTGGTCGGCAAGCCGCTCGGCAAGACAATGGGCAAGGCACTGGCCACCAATCCCGGCCCGCCGTCCAGCATTCCCGAGGTCAACGATTCGATCGGGAAACTGGGGTTGTTCTACTGGGTGCAGATCCCCGGGCTGCTGCTGATTATCGGCTTAGCCGTGCTCGGACCTCGCTAGTTGCGCCTGCAGCCAGCCGGAAAGCGCACTGATCGGTGAAAGCTGAATTCGCCCACCTCGAGGCCACCCTCAAGGCCGTCGGCCAACGTGGGCCGGTGTTGTACCTGGCCGACTACGGCAATTGGGGAGATGGACTGATCCGGGCCGGCACCCGCCGATTCCTGGCTGACATCGGGATCGAGTATACCGAGACCCAGCATGTGAGCCGCGGCGAGCGCTGGCTGCCGTGGCGGCGGAAAGGAACGCTGCTGTATGGCGGCAGCGGGGCCTGGTGCAATTTCTGGAGCCACGGCCAGCAGACCATCCAGAAGGTCGGCCACCTCTTCGAACATGTAGTGGTGCTGCCGTCGACTTTCGAGATGAAGCTGGACCTGCCAAAGATCGACCTGTTCTGCCGCGATCGCTTTGAAAGCCAGGCCAACGCTCCCGCCGCCGTTTTCTGTCACGACATGGCCTTCTGCCTCGGCCCTCAGGACTATCCAGCCGGCACCGGCACCGGCTGGTTCCTCCGGACCGACAAGGAGAGCGCCAATCGGCTGCCGATTCCCGCCTCCAACGTCGACCTTTCCCTGCTGGGGGACCACCTGTCCCCGGCCGGCCCGTTCTTCGAGGCCATCGCGAAGTACGACGTGATCCACACCGATCGGCTGCACGTCGCCATCGGCGCCTGCCTGGTGGGGCGAGAGTTGCACCTGTACCCGGGCGGCTATTTCAAGAATCGGGCGTTGTTCCGGTCCAGTATGGAGGGGCACTTTCCCAACGTGCATTTTCACGAGACCGCCGGTCCCTGAGGGCGTGGCGGAGGATTTAGTCGGGGCCGGGGCCGCATCGGCGCCCGCTCCAATGGCCAGCCGCCTCGTTGATGGCAACGGCGCCAGAGACCGTTGAACGATCGGACGAGAGCGTCCCGATGAATTTGCCATCCAGCAGTTCGATCGAATCCCCCTTCACCAATCCCTGGAATGGCACCCCAAGTGACACGCTCAAACCGATTACGAGTGAATCGGTGACCACAAGGCCGAACGAATGGCTGGCGGGCTGGCCATCCAGGGCGTAGGTCGCGCAGATGAACACCGCTCGCCCCGTCGTATCCTTGACACCGTACGCATTGCCATTCCCCGCCGGTGGACCCGAATACGTCATGGTGGCAATGATCGGGCTGCGCAACGGATGCGGCTCGTACTCCCCGAACATCACAATCGAGTCGGCGCCACTCCGATGGGCCAAGCGAAAATAATCCTCGTCATGGTAATACGAGCCGGCCAGCGGCACGGTGTGAGCCGGGCTCTGGAGGGTAGCGGTCGCCTCGACCTCGCCACTCGCTGGCGCCAGCATCGTCGGGCCCGTTTCCGGTTCAGCGTCGTGCAACTGGACCAGGAGGCGGGTCACGCCGGTGTCGGGAAAGTTCCAGGCCAGGAGGAGCAGGCGATCGCCTGATTCGGGGGAACTGCTCGCGGTGCTGCCGCATCCGGCGGCTACCACTGCGACGAGCACCGCCAGCAAGGCGGCGCGGACACGGCACGTCATGGCAACCTCTGGTCAATGGATCCTTCACAGACGACAGCGGCCCGCACAATCGCACACCCCCGCCGCCTTATTTCGATGACGGACAATCCGGCTCCGTGGCCTACCATCGAGCATCCCAGCCGAGAGGCCAGATGCTCGCCCGCATTCACTCCGCCGCTGTACTAGGGGTCGACGCCTACATCGTTGTCGTCGAGACCGATCTCTCCAACGGACTGCCGTCGTTTGCCACGGTCGGCCTGCCTCAGGGTGCGGTCAAGGAGGGGCGCGAGCGGGTCGGCGCCGCCCTGGTCAACGCCGGCTTCTCGTATCCGCCACGACGGATCACGGTCAACCTGGCCCCGGCCGACGTCCGCAAACAGGGATCGGCCTTCGATCTGCCGATCGCGATCGGCATCCTCGTGGCCAGCGAGCAGGTCCCGGCTGATGTGGTCGAAGGACAACTGTTCCTCGGCGAGCTGGGCTTGCAGGGGGATCTCCGTCCGGTCCGTGGCGCCCTTTCGATTGCCGTCGCGGCTCGGGCGGCAGGGTTTCGCGGCGTGCTGCTGCCGTCGGCCAATGTCAGCGAAGCGGCGGTGGTGGAGGGCCTCGAAGTGCGAGGGGCTGATACGCTGGATGGACTGGTCGCTCACCTGACCGGCGCACACACCATAGATCCCACGGTGATTGACCTGGCGGCGCTGATGGCCCAGCGCACCGAGGAACTGGCAGACTTTGCCGATGTCCGGGGCCAGGCGGCGGCCAAGCGGGCCCTGGAGATTTCCGCGGCCGGCGGACACAACGTGCTCCTGCTCGGACCACCGGGCGCCGGCAAGACCATGCTGGCGCGCCGGCTGCCGACGATTCTCCCTGCGCTGACCCTCGAAGAGGCGCTGGAGACCACCAAGATCCAGAGTGTCGCGGGACTCTTGCCGGCCGGACGGGCGCTGTCCACCATTCGCCCATTCCGCGCCCCCCACCACACCATCAGCGATGCTGGATTGATCGGCGGCGGCTCCTGGCCTCGTCCGGGGGAGGTGAGTCTCGCGCACGGCGGGGTGCTGTTTCTGGATGAACTCCCGGAGTTCCGTCGCAATGTGCTCGAAGTCCTGCGCCAGCCATTGGAAGACGGGCATGTCACGTTGTCACGCGCCTCGACCAGCCTGACCTTTCCCGCCCGCTTCATCCTGGTCGGCGCGATGAATCCCTGTCCCTGCGGCTATGCCGGGGATCCGGTCCGCGGCTGTCGCTGCTCTCCCGAATCGATCGAGCGGTATCTCAGCCGGATCTCGGGGCCGCTGCTCGACCGGATCGATATCCAGCTCGCGGTACCGACGGTGGCGTATCGTGATCTGTCCACCGGGCCGCCCGAGGAAACCAGCGCCATGGTGCGCCAGCGGGTCGACGTCGCCCGCGCCCGGCAGCAACGGCGGTTCGCCGCCCATCCCGGACTCTTTGCCAATGCCCAGATTCCGGTCCGGGAGCTCCGCCACTTCTGCGCCCTCGATGCCGTCGGAGATGGCCTGCTGACCGCAGCAAGTACGAGGCTCGGACTCTCGGCCCGTGCCTGCCACCGGGTAGTCAAGATCGGCCGGACCATCGCCGACATCGAGGGAGCAGAGCAGATCGCGCCGGCGCATATCAGGGAAGCCATCCAGTACCGGGCACTGGACCGCGGGCGCCTGGGCGCCAGGGTCAGCGCCTGAAAAAACCGGCGAATCATCGCCGGCCCAGCCCTGCAGACCTGCTTCACTCAGCGGGGCCAGCCCGGCGGAATTTCGTGGAACAGCAGAATGATCGGCGCCATGAGATCGGCCGCAAAGATCAGCGATTCAAGCGGCATGGTCCGGCCAGCCTCGTCATTGTCCTGGCCCAGCCGCATGGTCAGCGCCAGACGCAGCACCGGCTGGTCGAGCATCGGTGTGGGAATCAGCCTGGCGGTGGCAGCGGAAGGACCCTCTCCCAGGGCGGCCCGGGCCAGGCCTGACAGCCAGACCGGCACATCCATCAAGCTTCGCAACAGCCGGTAGGTCAGGGTCAGCGATTCACCACCCATCGTGGCCACCCCGAACACCGGCGCATCGAACCGGCCGGTGCGGGGAAAAATGGCCACGCCGTAGGTGAAGTTGCCACCGCGCCCCACTGCGGTATGCAGCGAATCGCGCAGCAGCTCGTAGGCGGTATCCAGGGCGGGCGGATGTGCGTCGGCAGACATGGCAACTCGCGGGGTTGGCTCGACCTCAGATAGAGCAGGACCCAGGCCGCGGCCGCGCCGGTCAGAAGTGTGGCAAAGGAGGGCTGAGTGCCCCGAAGAAAAGGCCCCAGTGTGCGCTGGCGCACAGTGACGTTGTGGTGGCGCGACGCCCACGCGCCACAGCTCCACAGCCGCCCTACCAGATGATCCGGATCGTGGTTCCCTCCCCCACGACGCTGGTCACCTCCACTCGCGCCTGCCAGCTCTGCACCAGCCGCTGCACGATTGCCAGGCCCAACCCGGCTCCACTGGTCGTGGTCGAAAACCGGGGTTCGAAGATCCTTGGCAGCAGCGCCTCCGCGATGCCGCGGCCATCGTCGCGCACGGTCACCGTCCGGTCTCCGACTTCGATCCGGACGGCCTGGGCCCCCGCCTCCCGGGCATTCTCAATCAGATTGACGATGACCTCCTTCACCTCATCCCGCCGGGCCGCCACCCAGCTGGCCCGGCCGCCCACGACCACGACCTCGGCACCGCCTCCCATCGTATACAGGGAGACGGTTTCCCGAATGGCCTGGCCCAGTTCCAGGCGCTCGAGTGGCAGCACGTCCGGGGCCGGGGCGGCGAAGCGGCTGAAGGCCCGGGCGATGGTATCCAGCCGGTCGATCTCACCCAGGATCCGGTCCGACGTTTCGGCCAGGGTGGCCGCAAAGCCCGGGTCGTCCTGACGGTAGATCCGGCGGAGATGCTGTACCCCGAGACGGATCGGGGTCAGCGGATTTTTCACTTCGTGGGCCACCTGTCGTGCTACTTCACCCCAGGCCAGCACTCGCTCGGCCCGTGCGACGTCAGTCACGTCGTCGAACGCCAGCACCACGCCGCCGGTCGAGGGACCCAGCGAGGAGAGCTGGCAGGTGGCACGCCGCCCGCCGATTTCAAGTTCGACCCGGCCGCTCTCAGTGCGCTCGCTCTCGCTGAATTTCCGGGCCGCGTCGATCAGCGGCTGCCACCCCGACCCTTCCGCGACCCGGAACCGCTGACCGACCATGGGTGACTCGCCCAGCAATTCGGCCGCCCGAGGGTTGGCCATCAAGACCTTACCGTCGGCATCGAGCGCCACGACCCCGGTGGCCACGTGGGCCAGCACCGCCGCCGTGCGGCGTCGAGCCTCATCGAGCTGCAGTTCGCTGGTTCGGACGTCTGCGCTCATCCGCTCGATGGCGCCGAACACCGGCTCGAACTCGAGTGGCGGCAGCGAGGTGGACAATGGCAGCCGCTCGCCGTGGCCGATCGCGGAGGCAATGCGGCCCAGCTCTTCGACCGGACGCGCCAGCGCTCGCGAGGCAACCTGAGCCCCCACGATCGCGGCGCCGAGGCCGAGCAGGGTACCGAGCAGCAGCACGAGGGCAATGTCGCGCTGGCTCTCGCGCAGGTGCACTTCGGCCGGCCGCTTGAGCGTGGCCAGCAGTCCGATGCCGCCTGGCGGCCCGGCCAGCACCACTCGATAGCCGGCCACCAGGGTTGGAGCATTGGCCGGCGTTCCCCGGGTGACTTCGATTCCATCATGCAGTGCGAGGGCGGTGAACGGATCGGGATCAACCAGCGGACGGATGAAGCCGAGATCGGCCAGCACCGGATCACTGACCGCCAGCATCCGCCCGCCGCTGTAGAGCGCGAGGGTGGCATCCAGCCGTTCACTCAGGTCCTTGAGACTGCCTTCGATCTCGCTGGCCGGCGCCTCCATCAGGCGGGCCGCCGGCCCCATCGCGTCCCGCAGCGACTGCAGTACCAGCAGGTCTCCCGCTCGCCGGTACTCCGCCCCCAAACGGGACATGCCCCAGATCGAGAAGCCGACGGCGGGAATGAGAAAGAACAGCGCCAGCGCGAACGCGGTACGGAACTGGAACGAACGACCCAGCCGGCGCCAGTTGGCCAGGGACGGCGCGCCGACCGAGCCCCATTCAGCCATCAGCCAGACCAGGCCAAGTGCCAGCACATCGAGCAACACCACCAGCGCCCCACGGACCGACAGCGCGAACGGATCACGCATGTCGACCACGGCGTAAACGTGCCGGGCTCCGCCGGGAAGGGAGATTCGCCGCTCGCTTCGGACCGACCAGCCGTCTCGCCGCCAGCGTAACTGCAGACTGTCCGCCGGCACCCCGGGGGTGGGTGGAGACAGCGAGAGTTCGTACAGCGCGGCCGACTCAGTTGGGGTGCGCAGCAGCGCCCCGAGCCGGGTCGGCCCGATCAGCCGGGTTCGGGGTCCGATGGCGGCGGTGAGCACCGTGGCACTATCCAGCCGCTGAAGCAGGACGTAGTGCAGGCCGGGCACTCTCAGCAGTCGCAGCACCTTGGGCGCACTGCCTGGATTGAAATCGCGAACCAGCCCACTCACGATCGGCGCTGGCAGGTCCAGCGCGTCGAGGCCGAGCTCGGCCTTCAAATCTCCGGCTGGAGACCACAGCGCCAGGCGAACCGGATACGCGGCGTCACCGAGGCCCGATCGCCGGTACAGCGCATATAGCGAAGTGGGGTCCGTCGGACGCGCGATCACCGCTGCGTCGGCAAAATTCATCAGCAGGGGCGCCGCCAGGGCATCGGCGTTGCCGCCGAGCTGGGATACGTCGCGTTCGGCCACCTGCAGCCGCGCCCGGAGCTCCGCACCCCACGTGACCAGCGCCGCCGCACTGCCGGCCACCAGCGCTATTCCCGCGATGGCCACTCGGCGACGGGTCGGGAGTGTGACGAGGATCAGCGCCGGGGTCCACAGGAACGGGTACCAGATCGGCCAGCCCGGCCTCGGGGACCACGTCACCGTGCCGACGGCGGCGGCCCCGATGGCGATCACGACGCCAAGGCCAGTGATCCAGCGCGGCACCTCTCGGCTGTTGGCGCCGCGCAGCAATGCCGCCGCCAGTACGATCATCGCTGACGAGCCCATCACCAGCGCGAGTTGCCAGATCAGCCAGAGCCGAGTCGTTACCCCAGTCGAAGGGGGAGTGATTCCCCGCCCCAGTTCGCTGATCAGGTAGGGAGCGCCGATCAGCAGGACGGCCGCAAGGGCGATGGTGAACAGATTGCGCGGCAGCCGGCGTCGCCAGAGTCCGATACCGACCACCGTCGCCGCGACCCCGGTGAGCAGCAGCGCCCCGGCCGAACTACTGAGCGGGCCCAGGACCGTCTGGAAGAAGGTCGCCGGTGAGAAGATCAGTCCGAGCCCCATTGCGTCAGCCACCGGGGCGCGGATTCCCAGCCACAGTGCGCCCAGCAGGACGGCCACACGGGCAAACGGAGACCCGGCGGCGATCAACCCGAGCAATAGTCCGGCGACCACCAGCCAGCCGACGGTGGCCCGGGCCTGCCTGAGCGCGCTCTGCATCGCGGCGCCCTGATCCGGCGGTTCGGGGCAGACCGTGAACAGGCGGCGAGCGCCGCCAGTGGTTGGCTGCTCGTAGTCGAACGGGTCGGAGCAGACCGGTCCGGGCTGCTGAGTCGAGAAATGCAGCCGAACGCCGGTGGCCAGCTCGAATCGGTTGGCCAGGGAGCGGTTGAAGCCGCGTACGATCGGGTCGGCCCACAGCAGCACGGTGCCGATTGCGGTGCGGCCCTCACGCATGCTGCGCTGGGTCTCGAGAATCAGGTCGTAGTGCGACCCGGTGACCAGCAGTGAATCGTCCGACAGGACCGGATATTCCTGCTGCCGGCCGGCCCAGGCCCACGGCGTTCCAGTGGTTTCGAGAATCGAGGTGCCGGCCGCAGGACCGGCAACGGGAACCGCTTGTCGCAATTGGTCAAAGGCCTGAGCCCGCTCCCCGGCCCCGGCCGCAGCCGCGACCTGCGCCAGTCGGTCGGCCAGACTCAGAGCCTCGCGGAGATCGGACGAAAGCCGGGCGGCGGCATGCCGAAGGATCGATTCGCGCACCGCGGGCCAGTCGGTCTCGACCCGGTGGACCCGATACTGGAACCAGCCCAGCGCCAGAGGCACGACCACCAGCCAGACCGCAACCGGCGCGACCGACCGGGGCCTGTCGACCCCCCGAAACAGGGCCAGGATGGCCAATGCGGTCAGTACCGCCGCAATAGCCACCAGCGGAACAGTGGGATGGCGGAGCCATTCAGCGGCCGCGACACTGAGGACCAGGGCGGACAGGGCTATCCGGTGGCGGGAGGTCACGGACTCAACTTAGCCGCCAAGGCGGTTAAATTGCGGGCATGACGAGAATGCACCTCTGGAGCCGGCTGCTCGTTTTTGGCCTGTCGACCTGCCTCGCGACGACCCTCGACGCCCAGGACGGCGATCAGGCCGCCCTTTCCATTAGAGAGGCCGGCCGGCAGATCGGCCACGAGGACTTCAGCCTCCGCCCCGCCCGCCCCGGCCGCCCAGTCGGCGACAGCCTGATCACCGTGGCGCGGTACCCCGAAATCCGGCCCCAATCGACCATTACCGGAGTGCTGCAGCAGTCGACGAAAGGAGCGCCGCTTTCGCTCTCGCTGGACTATCAGAGCAGCCGCCAGGGGGAGACGATCCTGGCCAGCGTCGGCCGCAACCGGGTGACCTTGCGCCGGGTGGCCAAGGGCGCCGAATCGGCTCGTGAGCTGCCGGGTGGTGAGCTGATCGTATTGCTCGATGACAGCCTGTTCGCGACCTATCTCTCGCTGGCATCGCTGGTGCCCGACGGGCCCAGGAGCGTCACCGCTATCTTCCCCCGCACCGCCCGCCGGGTCGCGCTGGCAGTGACCCGGTCGGCCCTTCCGGCTGCCCGGCCCGATGGCTCACGGACCCTCATCGAATTCACCGGCGAGCTTGCTGGACGGCTCTTCCTCGATCAAAGCGGGCACTTCATCCGGCTCGAACTTCCCGGCCGACAGATCGAAGTCACCCGGCTTCGCAAATAAGTTCGGGCCGGCAGTCGAGCGTGGATTTTTTCGGCTCTTGCCAGCAGCTGTACCAAGCTGAAACTTCCCGAAACCCCTTCCCGTACCACCCGCTGTCGCATCGCCCAGACTCACAAGGAATATCCATGCACCGCTGGACGACCATCGCCCTCATAGCCCTGATCCCTGCCGCGCAACTCTCGGCGCAGACCCCGGCCAATCCCGCGCCCGCACCGCTTTCCCTGACTCTGGATCAGGCGCTCCAGATCGCGCGCGCCAACAGCCCGGCCTATCAGCAGGTGCTGATCACCGCCGACCCGGCCAGGTGGGGCGTCCGAAACGCCTACGGCAGCTTGCTGCCGTCCCTCGGCGTTGGCGCCGGCTTCAGCTACACCGGTGCCGGCTCGGCCAACATCGGCAGCGGATTCACCTTCTCCACGCCGCCCCAGGTGGGATCGAACTACAACGTCGGGTTCCAGTACAACCTGAGTGGCGCCACGCTGCTGGCACCTGGGCAGCAGAAGGCTGGCCTGCGCGCCACCAACGAGCAGATCAGGGCTGGGGAAACCACGCTGATCTCCGACGTGAGCTCGCAGTATCTGACCGTCAAGCAGAGCGACGCCCAGGTCGATGTCCAGGTCCAGCAGGTGGCCCGCAACCAGCTGTTCCTGGATCTGGCCAACGCCAAGCTCCGGGTCGGCCAGGGCACGCTGCTCGAAGTCAAGCAGGCCGAGGTCAGCCTGGGCCAGGCCAAGGTCGAGCTGTTGCGCCGGCAGCAAACGGCCAGCGAGAGCAAGCTCGAATTGTTCCGGCGGATGGGAATCTCGGCGCCGATGGCGCTCAACCTCCTGACCCTGCCGGACAGCTTCCCGGTCGTGGCGTTCGGTCCCAGTGCCGACAGCCTGCTCGAGCTCGCCGCGCAGCAGAACCCTGACCTTCGGGCGCTGCGGGACCGGCAGAAGGCCGCGCACATCGGGCTCAAGGCGGCCAAGACCGAGTACCTCCCTTCGTTGAACGGCCAGGCCGGCTGGAGCGGCTACACCCAGAAGTTCACCAACACGACGGGGCTCGATTCGGTGACCATCGCCAACAATCACGACTTTCCGTTCCATTTCACCAGCCAGCCGTTCCAGGCGTCGGTGGGGCTGTCGCTGTCGATCTTCAACGGCTTCAGCCGGGAGCTCCGGATCTCGCAGGCGCGGCTCCAGGAAAAGGACCTTGACCAGCAGGTGCGGGCCCGCGCGCTGTTGCTCGAGTCGGATGTCCGGAGCCGGTATCTCCGGATCGAGACCGCCTATCAAGCGATCCCGGTCCAGGCCTCCAACGTGGTGGCCTCCCGCGAGCAGCTCAAGCTGGCCCAGGACCGCTATCGCCTCGGCAGCGGCAATGCGCTCGAGATTGCCGACGCCCAGAACGGGGTCCAGCTGGCCGAGGGAGACTACATCAATGCGGTGTACGCGTACCAACAGGCTATCGTCGCGCTCGAGGCGTCGGTCGGCCACTCGCTTCGCTAACTCAGAGGATTACGCATGTCACGTCGAATGAAGCTGGGTCTCGCCTTCGGGATTCTCGTGGTCCTGATCGGCGCCGTGGTCGCCCTCTCCGCTGCCAAGAAGAACGGCAAGGCCGTCGAGGTCCGGATGGACCAGGTCGGCTCCCGGGACCTGGTCTCGGCGGTGACGGCCAGCGGCAAGATCCGACCCAAGACCTCGGTCGATGTCAGCCCCGACATCCAGGGCCGGATTACCAGGATCGGCGTGAAGGAAGGCGACCTGGTCCGAAAGGGTCAGTTCCTGCTGCAGATCGATCCGGCGCAATATGAAGCGGCGCTGGCCCGGGCCAAGGCGCTCATGGCGTCCTCCCAGGGCGACCTGATTCGCGCCAAGGCCAATATGGAACAGGCCAAGCGAATTGCAGACCGGAACGTCGAATTGCAGAAGGCAGGGACCAACCTCGTCTCCCCCGAAACCGTGGAGACCGCCACCACGAATTACGATGTGGCAGTGGCCAACTACAGCTCGTCCAAGGCCTCGATCGACCAGGCTCAGGCGGGATTGCGGGATGCCGAGCAGGCGCTGGCCAAGACGACCCTGACCTCGCCGATCGATGGCCGGGTGGTGCGGCTGCCCAAGGAAGTTGGTGAAGTCGCGGTGCCCGGCACCTTCTCGGCCGATGTCGGCCTGTTGATGACCATCGCCGACCTGTCCGTGATCCTGGCCAAGGTGCAGGTCGATGAAACCGACGTGGTGCGGCTGCACCTCGGTGATTCGGTGCGGGTCTCGATCGATGCCTTTCCCGATACCGCGTTCGTGGGACGGGTGACCAAGATCAGCAACAGCGCCCAGCTGACCTCGACCTCGACCGCCTCGGGTTCCAACGACAAGGCCGTGGACTTCGATGTCGAGGTGACCCTGGCCCATCCGCCGGCCGATGTCCGGCCCGACCTGTCGGCCACCGCGCGGATCGTGACCGACACCCGGAAGAACGTCCTGAGCATTCCGATTATCGCGCTCACCGTGCGGTCCAACGAAACGGTCCCCAATGAATCGGTCAAGCAGGACACCACCAAGAAGCCCGGCGACAAGAAGGATGCCGAAGGGGTGTTCGTGGTGAAGGACGGCGTGGCCAACTTCCGGCCGGTCAAGGTCGGAATTGCGGGTGACGAGTACTTCGAGGTGGTGGAAGGCCTCAAGGCGGGCGAGACGATCGTGAGCGGCAGCTACCAGGCCATCCGCGACCTGCACGATGGCACCAAGGTCAAGGCGCCCAAGGCCGACAGCGGCCAGGGCAAGAAGATGGAGATGAAGAAGTCATGAGCGATGCGGTGATCCAGGTCCGCCACATGACCCGCGAGTACGACATGGGGGGCGAGCTGGTTCACGCCCTCCGCGGGGTGTCGCTGCTGATCCGGCGCAACGAGTATGTGGCCATCATGGGACCCTCGGGCAGCGGCAAGTCGACGCTGATGAACATGCTGGGCTGCCTGGACACCCCGACGGCCGGCGAGTACTGGCTCAACGGCCAGGAAGTCAGCCGGATGTCGGACGATGCGCTGGCCCGGGTGCGCAACAAGGAAATCGGGTTTGTGTTCCAGACTTTCAACCTGCTGCCCCGCTCCACCGCGTTGCAGAATGTCGAGTTGCCGCTGGTGTATGCCGGCGTGACGTCGAAGGACCGGCGCAAGCGGGCCGAAGAGGCGCTGGATCGGGTCGGACTCGGTCATCGGATGGAGCACCGCCCCAACGAACTGTCGGGCGGCCAGCGCCAGCGGGTGGCCATCGCGCGAGGCTTGGTCAATCGGCCCTCGATCCTGCTGGCCGACGAACCGACCGGCAACCTGGACAGCACCACCAGTGATGAGATCATGGCGGTCTTCGGCGAGCTCAAGCGGCAAGGCCAGACCATCATCCTGGTCACCCATGAGCCGACCATCGCCGCCTATGCCGAACGCACCGTTGTCCTCAAGGACGGCCGGGTCGATTCGGACACCCTGAGCCAGCAGGCCGCCTGAGATGCCGTTGTTCGAAGCGGTCCGGATGGCGCTCCGGACCATCGTCTCCCAGAAGCTCAAGAGCTTCTTCTCGCTGATCGGCGTGCTGATCGGGGTCACCTTCCTGATCGCGGTCGTCTCGATCGTGCAGGGCATGAACGTGTACATGGAAGATCAGTTTGCCAACCGGCTGATCGGCCTCAACACGTTCTCGCTCCGGACCTTTCCGGGGATCCAGACCGGCAACACCACGCGGGACACCTGGCGGGAATACATGCGCCGGCCCCGGATCAGCTACGACGATGCCGAGTACATCGAGACCCACCTGCAGACGCCCGTCATCACCGCCCGGTATTGCTCGGACCGGATGACGCTGACCTACGGTACCAAGCAGGCCAAGGACATTGAGCTCGACGGCACCGAGCCGACCTACTTCCAGATCAAGAACATCGACCTCAGCAGCGGGCGGATCTTCAGCCAGGAAGAGGTTCGGGCCGGACTGCCGGTGCTGGTCATCGGCAGCGAGCTCGGCGAGAAGCTGTTCCAGGGCGCCGACCCGCTGGGCAAGGAAGTCCTGATCCGGGGATTGCCCTACCGGGTCATCGGCGTGGCTGCACCCCGCGGGACGCTGTTCGGCACTTTCTCGCTCGACAAATTTGCGGTGATGCCGTTCCGGGCCCCGGCCCGTCGCTACATCTGCAAGCTCAACATCCTCGACGAGCTCGAAATCAAGGCCGCCAATCCAACGGCCATGCTGGCGGCAATGTCCGAGACTGAGGGGCTGATGCGGACCCGCCGGGGGCTCAAGCCGGGCCAGAACAACAATTTTGACCTGTCCGACTCCAAGGCCGCCCTGGAAGGCTGGAAAAAGATTGCCAAGGTCCTCGGTACGGCGCTGCCGGGACTGGTGGCCATTTCGCTGGTGGTCGGCGGTATCGTGATCATGAACATCATGCTGATGGCCGTCACTGAGCGGACCCGCGAGATCGGAATTCGCAAGGCGCTGGGCGCCAAGCGGCGTGATATCCTGGCCCAGTTCGTGGTCGAAAGCGTGACGCTGTCGACCGTCGGTGCGGCGCTGGGCGTGGGAACCGGAATCGCGCTGGCCTTTGCGGTGCGGGCCCTGACACCGCTGCCGGCTGCGGTGGCGCCGTGGTCGATAGCCGTTGGTGTACTCCTTGGAATGCTGGTGGGCGTGGCGGCCGGTGTATATCCCGCCAGCCGGGCCTCCAAGCTGGACCCGATCACGGCCCTCAGGGCCGAGTAAGCGAGCAAACCAGCATGTTCATCGGCCGGATATTCGAAGGCATCGGGATCGCGCTCGATTCGCTGCGGGCCAACAAGGTCCGGGCCTCGCTCACGATCCTCGGTGTTGCCATCGGCGTCATGGTGGTCATCGCCATGGCGTCTGCCATCACCGGCATCAATCGCAGCGTCTCGGCCCAGATCGAGACCCTGGGGCCGAAGACCTTCTTCGTATTCCGGTTCTTTCAGGCCGGCATCAACATCAGCGATGGATCGGACGAGCTGTCCCCGTGGCGGCGCAATCCCTGGCTCAAGGTCGAAGAGGCCGAGATGCTGCGGAAACTGCCCGGGATTCGAAGCGTCAACTGGGAGGAAAATTCCAACGGACCGGTCAGCGCAGGGACCGTCAACCTGAGCAGTGTCCAGGTCACCGGATTCAGCGCCGACTGGATCCTGACCTCGGGCGGCCTGATCACAGCTGGACGGAACTTCACCGACCTCGAATACGCCTCCAGCGCGCGGGTAGCGGTCATCAACGACAAGCTGGCTGACCAGCTGTTCCCCGGCCTCGACCCGATCGGCCGCCGGATCAAGGTCTTCGGCCAGCCGTTCGACGTGGTGGGATTGTACAGCGAGCCCAAGAGCCTGTTCGGCGGCAACGACGACCCGCTGATCAACATCCCCCATTCGACCTTCTCAAAGGTGGCGGAATACTGGAAGGGGTGGATGCACTTCTCGGTCATCCCCGACTCCGCCCTCACTGTCACCGAGGCGCAGGACCGGGTCACGGCGGCGCTCCGAGGCAGCCGGAGCCTCAAGCCGGCCCAGGCCAACAACTTCTCGCTGGTCAGCCAGGACAAGCTGCTGGAGAGCTTCAACAGCGTGACCAGCGGATTCTTCGTGGTGATGATCGCGCTGTCCAGCGTCGGCCTGATGGTGGGCGGGGTCGGTGTGGTGGCCATCATGATGATCTCGGTGACCGAGCGGACCCGGGAAATCGGGGTCCGCAAGGCGCTGGGCGCCACCCGGTTCGAAATCATGTTCCAGTTCCTCGTCGAGGCCGCCACCCTGACCCTGGTGGGCGGACTGGTCGGCATGGCGCTGGGCGGCCTGATTGCCTGGGCCATCCACAGTCTAACCCCGATCCCGGCCTCGATCCCGCTCTGGTCCGTCGGGGTCGCCCTGCTGGCCTCGACCATCACCGGTGTCTGCTTCGGCCTGTATCCGGCCAACAAGGCCAGCAAGATGGACCCGGTGGAGGCGCTGCGGTACGAATAGGACAGCGTGACAGGTAACAGGTAACAGGTGAGAGGGGTCCCCCCTTCTCACCTTTTTTCGTCCCACTGAACGCCTGCGCCCTCTTACCTGTCACCCCTCACCTCTTACCTTCCTGCCATGCCGTATTCAGAGGCCCTCCGCCTGGCCCTCCAATCGATCCTCCAGAGCAAGCTTCGCTCCTTCTTCACCCTGCTCGGCATCATCGTGTCGGTCGGATTTCTGGTCGTCGTCGTGGCCATCATCCAGGGGATGAACGCCTACGTCAAGGAAAACCTGACCGGGGCGATGATCGGCACCAACGCCTTCCAGGTCCGCCGCACCCCGATCGCACCCGGATTTCTCGACGACGAAACGGTCAAGATCATGAACCGGCGCCCGCTGATCTCGCGAGCAGACGCCGAGGTGGTCCAGCGGGCCCTGCCTGACGCTGAAGCCGTGTCGCTGCAGTCCGGGTGGCCTACCCCGATCTCCGACGTCATCTACCGCAACCGCACCGTCGGCGACGTCCTGGTATTCGGAGTCACGCCGCCGTACCAGGTGGTCCAGGACTACCGGTTTGCCGCCGGAGAGCCGCTGGCCGACCCGGACGTGCGGGAGCGGCGCCATGTGGTGGTGCTGGGGTATGACATTGCCGACAAGCTATTCGGGCCGCCAGAGCAGGCCATTGGTCGGGTAGTGCGGATCAGTGGCCAGGAACTCACCGTCAAGGGCGTCATTGCCAAGAAGGGCCGGGTGCTGGGCCAGTCGTTCGATGGCTTCCTGCTGATGCCGTTCTCGACCTTCGAATCGCTGTACGGCCGGCGCAAGACCACCGTGGTTTCGGTCAAGATGGCCGACGCCGGTCAGATCGAAGGCGCCATGGCGCGGGCCGAAGAGGCGATGCGGATCGCCCACCGGTTGCGGCCCGGCGAAGACAACGACTTCACGGTGGACAAGGCCGATGCGCTGGTGGCGTTCTGGAAACAGCTGACCGGCTGGCTGTTCAAGGCCATTCCGGCTGTGGTCTGCATCGGGATCATCGTGGGCGGCATCGTGATCATGAACATCATGCTGATGGCGGTGACCGAACGGACCCGCGAAATCGGGGTCCGCAAATCGCTGGGCGCCACCCGGCGTGACATCCGCCGCCAGTTTCTGGTCGAAGCCATCGTGCTGTCCTCGCTGGGCGGCATTTCCGGGGTCATGGGTGGGTGGCTGCTGGCCTTCCTGGTCTCTACCCTCACCCCGTTGCCGGCCCGGATCACCTTGTGGTCGGTGCTGGTGGCACTGATCGTCGGGGCCGGAGCCGGCATCGTGTTCGGAGTCTACCCGGCCAGCCGAGCAGCGAGGCTCGATCCGATCACCGCATTGCGGAGTGAATAGGGTGCGGAGCTACCCCGCGTGATTATCCGCAACCTGGACGAAGGGTTCCGGATGGGAATCGATTCCCTTCGGACCAACAAGCTGCGCTCCGGTCTGACCATTCTCGGCGTGGTCATCGGGGTGACGACGGTGATGGCCATCGCGTCACTGGTCCAGGGCATCCGCAGCCAGATCTTCAACGCCATCTCGGCCGCCGGCCCCACCGCCTTTTACGTCATGCGGTTCTTCTCGCAGACACCGCTCAATCCGGATCGCCTGCCATACGAGGTCAGGATCCGGCCCGTCATCGACAATCCCGACGCCGAGGCGATGGCCCGGATACCCGAGCTCAGCTATGCCGGGATGTGGGTGCAGCTGTTCCAGCGGATGGAATACCAGGGCATCCGGACCCAGACCCTCACCGTCTTCGGGGCCGACGATCACTACATGGAAATTCAGGGTGGCACCCTGCTCCGGGGCCGGTTCTTCAACCGGGCCGAGCAGCATGGGGCCGACGTGGTAGTCATTGAGGAAGCATCGGCCGAATTCCTGTTTGGCCGGATCGACCCGATGGACCGCCTGATCCGGATCGGCGGCGTCTCACTGCGGGTCATCGGCATCTATCAACGCCCCGCCAACATCTTCGAACCGCCGGGGCAGCAGATCGGCGCCATCATTCCGTTCGAAACCGCCAAGCACAATTTCCATTATGACGAGACCAACAGCCTGTTCATCGCCGCCAAGCCGGTGAGCGGTGTCTCGGTGGCCACGGCACAGGACCGGACCATTGCGGCGCTGCGCCAGGAGCGGCGGCTGCGCCCGGGAATGCCCAACACCTTCGACCTGATCACCCAGGACCAGATCCTCGACATCGTCAGCAACTTCACCAACTACTTCTTCGTGGCCATGATTGCGCTGTCGAGTGTGGCGCTGCTGGTCGGCGGCATCGGGGTCATGGCCATCATGATGGTCTCGGTGACCGACCGCACCCGCGAGATCGGCGTGCGCAAGGCGCTGGGGGCCACCCGCCGCGAGATCCTGTGGCAGTTCCTGGTCGAGGCGGCCACCCTCACCCTGGTGGGCGGCCTGATCGGGGTTTTCGTCGGGATCCTGAGTGGCCAGCTGCTGCAATTCGCCTTCGGGTGGAAGTCCGAGGTCCCGCTCTGGAGCGCCGTGGTGGCCACCGCGGTCAGCGTGGTGATCGGACTGACCTTCGGGATCTATCCGGCCAACCGGGCGGCCAATATGGACCCAGTTGAGGCGTTGAGGCACGAATAACCGGCCGAGGGAGGAGAGAGGAGAGAGGAGAGGGGTTGTTCGAATTGTGACGAAGTTCCATTCTCCCCTCTCCCCTCTCCGCAGTTCAGGGTCGCCTCCGTGCAACTATTCGGATCTGACGCATCCCCCCGCAACCCCAACCGCGAGGAAAAGATGCGAGGAAATACCCTGTCCCTGGCGCTGGCCCTGGCCGCCCTGATGGCCTGTCATGGTGCCCGAAAGGATGGCGAGTCCCCGGCGGGCGCCAGCCGCCAAGCGGTGAATGCAGCGCCGGTTCGGGGTGAATCCGATGCTCCCGCCGAGCTCAAGGCGGTCGGCGCCATGGCCGACCAGACCAGCGCCAGCGGTGCCAATGGCGGCTCCTGGTATTCTCGCGAGGCGAACGACCCGAGCGGCCTGGCCACCATGATCATCCGAACCGGGCAGGCCAGCATCGAGGTCGACTCCCTGGCAGTCGCCATCGGGACCCTCAGGGGGCTGGCCGGCCGACTTGGCGGCTACCTGGCCAATACCAGCTACCAGGGTGGCCAGCACCAGTACGCCTCCGCCTCGATCGAAATCAAGGTGCCCTCAAACCGGTTCGACGACCTGCTGAGCGGCCTCTCGCCGCTCGGCAAACTGGAGTACGCCAACGTCACCTCTCAGGACGTGGGCGAGGAGTACGCCGATATCGATGCCCGGGTCACCAATGGCAAGCGACTGGAGGCCCGGTTGATCGACCTGCTGGCCAACCGGCCCGGCAAGCTGCAGGAAATCCTGGAGCTGGAACGGGAACTGGCCAGGGTCCGGGAAGAGATCGAGCGGTATGAGGGTCGGATGCGTTACCTGAAGAGTCATTCATCGCTGAGCAGCCTGACCATCTCGGTGCATGAGCCGGCGGTCCTCCAGGCCGGCTCCGAGACCGCCAGGGTATTGAGCCAGGCGCTCGACCGGGCCTGGCAGAACTTCGTCGAGCTCAATGCCCGAATGATCGCGTCACTCGGAGTCCTCTTGCCGGTGGTGCTGGCGCTGGCGGCCGCGATTGCCGTGGCGCGTCGCTGGTGGCGCGGGCGGGGCCGCATTGTGACCGCTACCTGACGGTCACCGACGTGCAGGGACCGACCGATGGTGCCGGCGTGCCGGCGCCGACCGGCGGTCGGCCCCTACACGCCGGGACCCGCTTCTATCATCTTTCACTCCATGCCTGTTGACCTGTTGGCCATTGCCGCCCACCGTGACGACGTTGAACTCACCTGTGCGGGCACCCTGCTCAAGGCCAGCGACCAGGGCCACATCACCGGGATCCTGGACCTCACCGCCGGCGAGACCGGCACCCGGGGCAGCGCCTCCCTCCGGGCCCAGGAAGCCGAAAAGGCCGCGGCGATCCTCGGGGTCAAGGAGCGGAGAAATGCCGGCCTCCCGGATGCCCACCTGGCCAACGACGAGGCCTCACGCCACGCCGTGGTCACCGAGATCCGCCACTTCGCGCCGAAGGTCGTGATCCTTCCCTACCCGCAAGGCCGCCACCCCGATCACCGAATCACCTCGGAACTGTCCCGGGATGCCTGCTTCCTGGCCGGGCTGGCCCGCTACGATGCCCCAGGCGCTCCACACCGCCCGGAAAAGATTCTCTATGCCCTCTCCTACCGCGAAGACCCGGTCAAGCCGACCTTCGTGGTGGACATCTCGGCCCAGTTCGAGCGGAAACTCGCGGCCATTCGCTGCTATGCCAGCCAGTTTGACGGCGCCACCTGGGCCGGGGAGCTCTTCCCCAATGGTCAGGATCTGTACTCGCTGGTCGGCACCCAGAACGCCCATTACGGCAGCCTGATCCGGGCCGCCTACGGCGAGCCTTTCCACACCCACGAGACGGTCCGGATCGACGACGTGGTGGCCATGGGGGTCCGGAGCCTGTAGTCGCTCGACCCCAGGCCCCCTGCCCGCCGAAAAGCGTTATTTTCCCGCCCATGCCCGAGTCCTCCGTCTATCTCGATCACGCCGCCACGACCCCGGTCCGTCCGGAGGTCCTGGAGGCCATGTTGCCATACCTCAAGGCTGCTGCCTTCGGCAATCCGTCCAGCAGCCACAAATTCGGCCGGACTGCGCGCGCCGGACTCGAGCAGGCCCGGCGCGAAGTGGCCGAAGCCGTGGGTGCCGAGCCGAGCCAGGTGTTCTTCACCTCGGGCGGAACCGAGGCGGATAACCTGGCCATCATCGGTTCCGCGCTGGCCGCCCGTGACCAGGGCAAGCCTATGCTTGCGGTCGTCACGGCCATCGAGCACAAGGCCATCCTCGCCGCGGCCCATGCGGTCTGCCACCTGGGTGGACAGGAGCGCATTCTCCCAGTCGGTACCGATGGCGTCGTCGATCTCGAGGCGCTCGATCGAATACTGGCCGAGCGGCCGGCCGTGGTCTCGGTCATGTGGGTCAATAACGAAATCGGTACGGTCCAGCCGGTCGCCGAATTGGCTCGGCGCTGCCTGGCGGCGGGCGCGGCCTTCCATACTGACGGCGTCCAGGCCTTTGGCAAGGTTCCGATCGCCTTCAGTGATCTGTCCTGTTCCATGCTGACCCTCTCCGGGCACAAGATCGGCGGCCCCAAGGGCATCGGCGCCCTGGTGATTCAGGATCGCCGGCTGCTGGAGTCGATCCTCCATGGCGGCGGTCAGCAGTTCGGGGTTCGACCAGGCACCGAGAATGTGCCAGGCGCCGTCGCGTTCGGCGCCGCATCGCGGCTCGCCGCAGCGGAGCAGGCCGCCGAGGCGGTGCGGCTGGCTGGATTGCGTGATGAACTGCTGGCCCGGCTGCGGGCCGCGATCCCCGATCTCGTCGTCAACGCTGAGTCCGGGCCGCGGGCTCCTCACATCCTGAGCATCGCCATTCCCGGTGCTGAAAATGAGGCGATGCTGATGCACCTCGACATGCAGGGAGTCGCCGCCTCGGGCGGGTCAGCCTGTTCGACCGGTGCCGTCGAGCCTTCGCACGTGCTCACGGCCATCGGCGTGCCACGGGAGCTGGCTCTCTCTGCGCTCCGCCTCAGCCTTGGCCATGAGAGCACCATGGCTGATGTCGAGAGAGTGGTGGCGGTCTTTCCGAAGATTGTGGACCGGGTTCGCACGCTGGCGGGGGTGTTGGGGCGTGGCTGAGGAGATCGGGGGGGCTGAGGGTCAGCGGGGCAGTGTGATCGGATCAGCTCCACCGCGACCGGTCTCCGCAACCGGCCAGCGTGGTCGGGTACTCGTCGCAATGTCCGGCGGGGTCGACAGCTCGGTGGCGGCCGCGGCGCTGGTCGATCAGGGCTACGATGTCGTCGGCGCCACGATGAAGCTGTTCTGCTACGGCGACAGCGTGCCCGACCGGCCCTGCTGTTCGCTCGACTCGATCAATGATGCCCGGGATGTCGCCGCCAAGCTGGGGATTCCGCATTACGTCCTCAATTTCGAGGACCGGTTCAGTCTCCACGTCATCCAGAACTTTGTCAGCGAGTACAGCCGCGGCCGCACTCCCATTCCCTGCGTGCGGTGCAACTCGTTCACCAAGTTCCGCGACCTGCTGGCCCACGCCGACGCGCTGGATTGTGAATTCCTTGCCACCGGGCATTACGCGGTGGCCAGGGATGGCGGACTCTACCGCGGCGCCGATGCCGGCAAGGACCAGAGCTATTTCCTCTGGGGCATCGACCGGGCGGTGGTGGCCAGGATGCTGACCCCGGTCGGCAACCTGACCAAGGCCGAAACTCGAGACTGGGCCCGGCGACTCGGTCTGGTCACCGCCGACAAGCCGGAATCGGTCGAGATCTGTTTCGTTCCCGATGACGACTACGTCGGAGTGCTGGAACAGCACCTCCCGGCCGATGCGCCGGCACTGGCGCCCGGCCCACTGGTCAGCACCAGCGGGGAGGTCATCGGCCAGCACCAGGGCTTTGCCCGCTACACCATCGGACAGCGCAAGGGATTGCCGGGCGGCTCATCGGAGCCGATGTACGTGATCGCCATCCACCCTGAGCACCGGGAAGTCGTGGTCGGGTCGGCGGCCGATCTCGACGGCAGCACGGTACGGCTGGACGAGGTGAACTGGCTGGCCGAACCGCTCCAGCCGGGCGACCAGTGCGAGATCCAGATCCGCTACCGGGCCCGGGGCATTCCTGCCACGGTTACCACGTCAGACGAGGGCACCGTATCCCTGGCGCTGTCGACGCCGGGCCGGGCCATCGCGCCGGGCCAATCCGGGGTGCTCTACGGCGGTAGCGGTCGAGTGCTGGGCGGCGGCGTCATCGCGTGACCAGGCGGATGATTCACTTTCCCGAGCCACGAGGGTTCATGTCAAGGTCAGTGCGCTGGGCAATCCGAACACTGCTGTGCTGGTTGATCCTCTCGCCGGTCTCGTCCGCCTGGTCACTCCTGTCCGCCCAGCAGAAGCACCCGATCGGCATCGACGAGTACATCGGCCTCAAGACCGTCGGGGATCCGCAACTCTCTCCCGACGGGCAGCGGGTGGCGTTTACCCTGACCAGTACGTCGCTGCAGGACAACAAGAGCGTCACCAAGATCTGGCTGGCCGACCTCAATTCCGGCCGCACCACCCAGCTCACCAGCGGCTCCGGCAGCGATCGCAATCCCCGCTGGGCCCCGGACGGCAAGTCGGTGGTGTTCATCTCGTCGCGGGAGGGTGGCGCCCAGATCTGGCGGCTGCCCCTCGAGGGCGGTGAGGCCGCCAAGCTGACCGAGACCGGCGACGGGGTCAATGATTTCCTGATGGCGCCCGATGGCAGGACCTTCTACTACACCAGCGATGTGCGCTGGCCCGATACAACCGAGATCGACCGGCGCAACGGCCGCTATCCGACTGACGCGAAGATCTGGACCGACCTGTTCTACCGGCACTGGAATGAATGGCGGGTCGGGATCCGGTCGCATCTGTTCCGGTTGGATCCCGATGATGGTCATTCGACCGACATCACGCCGATCGACCGGGACGTGCCGCCGCTCGCCCTGGGCGGCCGTGACATCGCCATTTCTCCGGCCAACACCGAGCTGGCCATCGTCTACAATCCCGACTCAGTGGTTGCCACCAGCACCAACAACGATGTCTTCCTGATGGGCGTCGACGGTGAGGGACGCCAGCCAATCACCACCAGCCGGGCCAACGACAACAGTCCGCTCTACTCTCCCGACGGCCGCAACCTGGCCTACCTGGCCATGACAGTGCCGGGATTCGAGGCGGACCGCCAGGAGGTCATCCTGTTCGAGCGGGCCTCCGGCCGCCGGATTCCGCTGACCCCGGACTGGTCACTCAGCGTGGCCGCGATCAGCTGGGCCCCGGACTCACGATCGATCTACGCCGAGGTCGAGGAGCGCGGCGAGCACACCTTCTATCGGATCGACATCAACGGCGGCAAGCGGTTCAAGCTGATCAGCGGCGGCTTCAACACCGCACTCCAGGTGTCCAGCCGCGGTGATCGCCTGGTCTATCTGCATTCCTCCGCGGTCCACCCACTGGAGGTCTGGACCTCGAAGATCGATGGCAAGGAAGCCCGGGCCGTCACCCACATCCATGACGAATTATTTGCCGGCCTCGACATCCGGCCATTGGAGGCCTTTGCCTTCGTGGGCGCCATGGGCGACTCGGTCCATGGCTGGCTGATGAAGCCGCCGGGCTTTGATTCGACCAAACGCTATCCGCTGGTGTACCTGATCCACGGCGGGCCGCAGGGTGCGTGGCTGGATCAATGGCATGGCCGCTGGAACTACGCCCTGTTTGCCGCCCGCGGATACGTGGTGGCGGCGGTCAACTTCCACGGCTCGACCGGCTATGGCCAGGCCTTCACCAATGCCATCTCCGGCCACTGGGGAGACATTCCGTACGAAGACCTGATGAAGGGGCTCGACGTCGTCGCCGCCCGGCCCTACGTCGATCCTGCCCGTCTGGGCGCCGCCGGCGCTTCCTACGGTGGCTACATGATCTACTGGATGGCGGGGCACACCGACCGGTTCAAGGTGATGGTGGCCCATGACGGCGTCTACAACAACCTGAGCATGGCCGGCAGTACCGAGGAGCTCTGGTTCCCGGAGCACGAATTCGGCGGCACGATGCTGGACACCCAGGGACGGGCCACCATGGAGATGTGGTCACCGGTCAACACCGTGAGTCAGTGGAAGACCCCGATGCTGATCGTCCACAGCCAGAAGGACTACCGGATCGAGTTGTCGGAAGGGCTCCAGGCCTTCACCGCCCTCAAGCTGCTCGGCGTTCCGGCCAAATTCCTTTATTTCCCGGACGAGGACCACTTTATCAGCCGGCCACGGAACCGCCGGATCTGGTGGAACACGGTCCTCGACTGGCTGGATCAATACCTCAAGTGATCCGCTCCCTGTTCGTCCGCTGGCTGATCAATACCCTGGCCATCTACCTGGCCATCCGGCTGGTGCCCGGCATCCGGTTCGACGGCGGGGCCGGCGCGCTGCTGGCAGTGGCCGTCATCTTCGGGCTGGTCAACAGCTTTCTCAGGCCGATCCTGACCCTGCTAACCTGCCCGCTGGTGCTGCTCACGCTGGGACTGTTCACCTTCGTGATCAATGCCATGCTGCTGCTGGTCACCGCTTCGCTCTCCCGGCAGCTCGGACTGGGGCTGTCGATCGACGGCTTCTGGCCTGCGTTCTTTGCCGGGATTCTGATCGGGGTGGTCAGCACGATCATCTCACTCCTGGTGGGCGAGAACCAAGTCGAGGTCAAGATGGAGCGCCACGATGGCTGAACCGATCAGCGTCATAAAGCATTACAGGCCATTGGCTTGTGCTCCATAGCCTGGGCCGGAACTCTCGGACCATACCCCGGCTGGTTCGCGCCCGGAGCACCGTGACCCTCCCGTGACAGCCGCCTCCTTCCCCCCCTCCTCAGCCCATCGTAAGATCCAGCCATGACCACGGTACCCCACAGCCCCCCGATTACCCGCCTGAGCGATGCTCACTTTTCTGCCGAGCCGGACCTCCGCGAGGCTTCGCTCTATCTCAACCGCGAGCTGAGCTGGCTGGAGTTCAACCGGCGGGTGCTGCAGGAGGCGCTGGACGAGCGAACCCCACTGCTCGAGCGGGTCAAATTCTTCGGCATCTTCTCGTCCAACCTCGACGAGTTTTTTCAGATCCGGGTCTCGGGCCTCAAGGAACAGGTCGCCGCCGGGTACGCCGAGCGGGGCAATGACGGGATGACTCCGGAAGCGCAGCTTCGGACCATCCGGTCGGTGGTCCGTGAGCAGCAGCGGCTGCACAGTGCCGGTCTCAAGGCGCTGCGTCCGGAGCTGATTCACCAGGGTGTGCACCTGCTCGACCTCAATGAAGTCAGCGAGGCCGACCGGGCGTATCTCGACCGCTACTTCCAGGAAAATGTCTTTCCGGTGCTGACGCCTCTGGCGGTCGATCCGGTTCACCCTTTTCCGTACATTTCAAACCTCAGCCTCTCGCTGGCCGTGGTACTGGCCGGGCCCGATGGCGAGGAACGCCTGGCCCGGGTCAAGGTCCCCAAGATTCTGTCCCGCTGGGTCCCCCTCGGCCCGCCCAATCACTTCGTGCCGCTGGAGCAGCTGATCGGCGCCCACCTTGGGCAGCTCTTTCCGGGGGTGCCGCTGGCCGGCTGGTATTCGTTCCGGATTACCCGGAACACCGATATCGAAGTGGCCCAGGACGAGGCGGAAGACCTGCTCAGCGTCATTCAGGAGGAGATCCGGAATCGCCGATTCGGCTTTGTTACCCGGATCGAAGTCTCCCCGGATATGCCCGCCTCGATCCGCGACGTGCTGCTGTCGGAGTTCACCGCCGAACAGGATGTCGGGGGAGCCCCGCTCACGACCGACGACGTCTACGAGGTCGATGGCCTGCTGGACACGGCGGACTTGCTCAACTTTGCGGTGACCGACCTGCCGGAGCTGCGCGATGCGGTGTTTCAGCCCGCTCCGCCGGGCCGGCTGGCCGGCAAGCGGAATATCTTCGATGTCATTCGCGAAGGCGATCTCCTGCTCCACCACCCCTATGAGAGCTTCTCCGCCTCGGTAGAACGGTTCATTCAAACAGCGGTCGACGATCCCGATGTCGTGGCCATCAAGCTCACGCTGTACCGCACCGGGCGTGAATCCACCATTCCCCGGCTTCTGGCCCAGGCGGCCGAGCGGGGTAAGCAGGTGGCAGTCCTGATCGAACTGCAGGCCCGGTTTGACGAGGAGAACAACATCGTCTGGGCCAAGCGGCTGGAAGACGTCGGGGCCCACGTGAGCTATGGGGTAGCGGGCCTCAAGACCCACGCCAAGGTGCTCCTGGTCGTGCGGCGTGAAGGCGAGACGATGCGCCGCTACGTCCACATCGGGACCGGTAACTACCATCCCCGCACCGCTCGGCTCTACACCGACTTCGGGCTGCTCACCACCGACCCCGACCTCGGGGCGGATCTGTCCGACCTGTTCAACGTGCTGACCGGGTTTGCCGACCCGCCGGCCTACCGCAAGCTGATCGTGGCGCCCAGGGACATGCGCCGGCGGTTCCTCGAGATGGTACGGCGCGAGACCGCCTATGCCGAGCAGGGCCGGCCGGCCCGAATCGCGCTCAAGATGAATGCCCTGGTCGATCAGGACCTGATCGCGGCGCTGTACCAGGCCTCGCGGGCCGGGGTCAAGGTCGACCTCGTGATCCGCGGCATCTGCTCGCTCCGGCCCGGGATTCCGGGGGTCAGCGAGAATATCCGGGTGGTCAGTGTCATCGGCCGGTTCCTGGAGCACTCCCGCGCCTTCTATTTCCTCAATGGCGGGGAGGAAGAGGTCTACATCGGCTCGGCCGACTGGATGCCGCGCAACCTGGAACGCCGGATCGAGGCGGTGACTCCGATCCCAGACCCCGGCCAGCGCCGAGCGATACTCGAAATCATCGAGCTGATGCTGGAAGACAACCGGCAGGCCTGGGATCTGCTGCCGGACGGGAGCTACATCCAGCGAAGGCCTCCGGACGGCGGACCCGAGCTGGCAACCCACCGACGGCTGATGGAACGCAACGCGATCTGAGCAGATTGGGAGGCCCGACCGGCTTGCAAATAAGTGCTGGTCCTGCAACAATTCATGAACGTCCTCCGCGGAGACGGCATGAACGCTCGGGATCAACGATCGGAAGCACGGGTCAGTTACCCTCGCCCCAGCAAGTCAGGATTCCTCTTCGGTGCCCAAGCCCTCTCAGTAGTCGACCTGTCAGAACGCGGTTTTCGATTCATGACCAGCGGCGCCGCGGCGCTCACCGCTGTGGGCCAGCGCCTCTGCGGCATCGTCTGCCTCCGCCACGGCGAGACGGCGGCGGTCGCCGGCACAGTCATCCGGGTCGACGGCCAGGAAGTCGCCGTCCAGTCCGATGAAATCCCCATCCCATTCGAGTTGATCCTGGCCGAGCGGCTGTTCCTGGAAACCGGGCGGACGGGGCTGGTACTGACCTAGTCGTTAGCTGGGAGCCATTGGCCGTGAGCGAGCAAGAAAAACCCCGGAAGCTCACGCTCCGGGGCTTTTTTCTAACGGCTAACGGCCAACGGCCAATGGCTAGTGAGCCAGCTCCGCCCCCTCCGCAAACCTGGCGAATGCCTCCTCCTGCTCCGGCGTGAGCTTCTCGGGCAGTTGGACCTGCACGGTCACCAGCTGATCCCCCTTGCGACCGCCCTTCTCGAGGCCCAGCCCCTTGATCCTGAACTTGCGGCCTGGCTGAGTGCCAGCGGGGATCTTGAGCAGGACTTTCTTGCCATCGAGCGTCCGGACTCGCAGCCTGGTGCCGAGTACGGCCTGGGCCAGGTTGATGGGAACTTCACAGATCAGGTCGATCCCGTCCCGGTGGAAGAACCGGTCAGGCTGGACCTGGAAAGTGACCACCAGGTCGCCGGGCGGTTCTCCGGGCCGGTTGGAGGTGCCCTGCCCTGCCAGGCGCACCCGGCCACCACTCACGGTGCCGGCCGGCACCGTGATTGAAATGTTGCGCTCCAGCCGAACTTCGCCGGCACCCTGGCAATTGCCGCAGACCATCGACGGGACCTTGCCCTTGCCCCGGCAGCGCGGGCACGGACGGCTCACGGCGTAATTGCCCTGCCCGAAGGTCACGGCTCCGCGGCCGTTGCATTCGACGCAGGTGGTGACCTTGGCGCCGGGAGCGGCCCCGCTGCCACCGCAGACCCTGCAGGTTTCGGTGACCGGAATGCTGACGGACACCTTGCCACCCAGCGCCGCGATCCGGAACGGCACTTCGACGACGGTCTCGATCTCGGGCCGGCCTTCGTCCCGCCGGGTCCGACCGAAGATCGATGAAAAGATGTCTCCCAGCCCGCCCAGGTTGCCCAGGTCAAACTCGGCGCCATCCCCGCCATCGGTCTCGAAGCCCGGACCGCCCCCCGCCTGACCCGGGCCCGGGCCCCGTGGCCGGCGCGGCGCGGAACTGGTAAAGGCGCCCAGCCTCCGCATCTGGTCGTACTTCTTGCGCTGCTCCGGATCGGACAGCGTCGTGTGCGCCTCGGAAATTTCCTTGAAGCGTTCGACCGCCGACGGGTTATTGGGGTTGGCATCCGGGTGGTACTGCTTGGCCAGCTTCCGGTAGACCTTCTTGATGTCGTCGGCGCTGGCACTGTCGGGGATGCCGAGGACCTGGTAGAAGTCCCGGCTCGCCATCAGGCGTGCCCCTCGGATGAGTACACCTGCACCCGGGCCGGCCGGATCAGGGTGCCCTTGAACCGGTACCCGGCCTGGAAGGTGGCCGCCACCGTGTGATCCCTGACGGGATCGGGTGACGGAAGTACATGCACCGCTTCGGCCACGGCCGGATCGAACGGCTGGCCGACCGGGTCCACCCGTTCGAGGCCAGCCGCTTCCAGCTCCTTGCGCAGCTTGCGATCGATCAGCACCAGCCCCTGCTGGACCACCACCGGGTCATTGGAATGATCGGCGCCAACCATCCGGTCCAGATCGTCCAGGGCCTCGAGCAGCCGGCCGGCCAGCGATCCCTGCGCCTTGTCGATCAGGTCCGCCCGCTCACGAGCTGTCCGCTTGCGGAAATTGTCGTACTCCGCCGCCAGCCGCAGATGCCGGTCCTTGCTCTGTTCCAGTTCGCTCGAAAGCTTCTGGAGCGTGGCTTCGGTCAGCTCAATCGGCGGGATACCATCCCGACCTTCAGTCGCCTCGGCAGACCCGGCCCCGAACGGCACCTCGCCCAATCCATCGTCGATGTCGTCGTCGGCCGGCTCGCGGCCGCCAAATCCCGAATTTTCAATCACTTGAGTTCTCATCGCTGGAGAATTGACCGGAAAGGTAATGGCAACGGCTGTGCCGGTCAGACCGGTCAGATTGACAGCGGGAAAGAATAGAGGCGATCGGGCGAAGGAGGGAGGGTCCGCCGCTCAAGCGGGGCGCAAACGTCGCAGCAGTTGAAACAGGGCATACTGGGCGGCCCGCCCCCGGATCTCGGAGCGATCTCCGGGTATGATCATCGTGGCGGTTTCCGTGACGCCGGCTACCCGGGTGGCAAAGCAGACCAGGCCCACCGGCTTCTCGGCGCTACCGCCGTCCGGGCCGGCAATCCCGGTGACAGCGGACGCCAGTTCGACCCCGAATCGAGCGGCCACCCCGTCTGCCATGGACCGGGCCGTGGCTTCGCTCACCGCCCCGTGAGTCGTCAACACCGACTCGGCAACGCCGAGTTCGGCCATCTTGACCCTGTCGTCATAGGCGATTGTCCCACCCCTGAATACCGCCGAGCTGCCCGGAATCGCGGTCAGGCGTGCGCCCAGCAGGCCACCAGTACACGACTCGGCCACCGCGAGGTGCAGGCCCTGTTCCCGCGCGGCGTCGAGGACCTCGGCCGCAAGATCGGCCTCATCTTCACCGTAGGCGTGCGCGCCGGCCAGCCTTCGGAGCCGATCGACCGCGACCGCCAGCCTCAAGTCGGCCTCGGCAGGTTCGGCTTCCCAGCTGGTGACCCGAAGGTCGACGCCCGTCAGCCCGGGCAGATAGGCCAGCGTCACCGGGGCGATCTCGGTCTCGATCTCGCCCAGTCGCTCCGCCAGCGTCGATTCGGCAATGGCGGTGGTCCGCACGGTCCGCGAGCGCACCACGATCACCCCGCCGACCCGCTCCGCCAGGCGCGGCAGCACCTCATGCTCGAGCAGTCCACGCATTTCCCGCGGCACACCCGGCAGCATGATGGCCAGTCCCGGCCGGCCTTCCAGCCACAGCCCTGGCGCTGTGCCCCACTGGTTGGGCAACACTCGGGCTCCCCTCGGCACCATGGCCTGGGTTCGATTCGACTCGACGACCGGACGCCGGATCCGGGCAAACCGGGCCAATACCGCCCGCCAGACGCTGTCGTCGAATTCGAGCGGAGCGTCGAACAGTCCGGCCACAGTGTGCTTGGTGATGTCGTCTCGGGTAGGACCGAGGCCGCCGGTGATCAGGACGGCGCCGGTGCGCTGCAGGGCGGAGCTGACGGCGGACTCGATGGCATCGGCCTGATCCGGAACCGAGGTACGGCGGACCACCCGTACGCCGATGGCGGCCAGTTGCCGGCCGATGTCCGCGGCGTTGGTATCAACGGTAAACCCCAGCAGCAGCTCGGTGCCGACCGTCACCGCCTCGAGCCGCATCGATTCAGCGCGACCGCGAGTGCAGCAGCGCCCGATAGCGGCTGAGGTAGCTCACGAACGAGGAAATGGTGAGGGCCAGCGCCACCGCCATGGCCACGGCCACGAATCCGCCGTGGAACTGGTTCCACCAGTTGGCCAACCGGTTGTGCTCCCACCCCAGCGGCTTCCGGGCATCGCGAAAGGCAAACCACAAAATGGTGGCGCCGACGAAAATGTTCTGGAACACCGCCTTGAGTTTCCCGACCCCGGCGGCGGGGATGACGATCCCCTGCTGGTTGGCCCACCAGCGGAAGGCCGTCATGGCCAGCTCACGGCCCACCAGCAGCACGCAGACCCACAGCGGAATGCTGCCCCAGACCGGGATGTCGTACAGGTCGTGGCGGGTCCGGGAAATCCAGTAGATCGGGATGATGGTGGCAAAGAGGAGCAGCTTGTCGGCGATCGGATCCAGCAGCTTGCCGAGGTCGGTCACCATGTCGCGGCTGCGGGCCAGGTAGCCGTCCCAGACATCGGTGATGGCCGCGAACAGGAAGACCAGAAAACAGATCAGCTTGGGCCAGTAACCTTCAATGAATGGCAGGAGGGCAATGACGGGCGTCAGACCGATTCTCACCAGGGTGAGAATGTTCGGCAGATTCCACATTACTACGCACCGAGTGTCTTGAGCACCAGCTTGCTGACGGCCTTGAGCGTATCGAACACCCCGTCGCCATTCATGGCCACAGCCTCGAAGTAGGGGACCCGCTCGACCCACTGACCGTCCAGCTGCTCGATCAGGAACTCATCCTCGTGGTACGGATCGGGAGTCGTGCGCTGGCGGGCGGCATCTTCGAGGCCCCAGCCGGGGTTGAGCGCCGACTGCAGTTCCTTCAGCGTGGCAGCGTTGGGCAGGTCGCGCTTGTTGTACTGAATGACGAACGGAATGGTGGTGAGGTTGTAGCCGTGCTGGGCCATGTTGTCGTACAGGTTCTGCATGGCCTCGATGTTGGCTTCCATCCGCTCGACCTGGCTGTCGGCCACGAATACCACCCCGTCGACCCCCTTGAGGATCAGCTTGCGGGAGGCGTTGTAATAGACCTGCCCCGGTACGGTGTAGAGATGGAACCGGGTCTTGAACCCGCGGATGGTGCCGAGGTCTACCGGCAGGAAGTCGAAGAACAGGGTGCGCTCGGTCTCGGTCGCCAGGGAAATGAGCTTCCCGCGGGCACCGGGCGCCACCTTGTTGTAGACGTATTCGAGGTTGGTCGTCTTCCCGCCGAGGCCAGGTCCGTAATAGACCAGCTTACAGTTGATCTCGCGCGAGGCGTAATTGATCATCGACATCGGTCAGGTCCCTCTCACGCCCCGAAGAGCTTGTCGAGCTCGTCTTCAGCTTCGCCGACGAAGCCGCTTTCCACCTGCGCCTGGTTGTTGCCGGCGCGGGTGAACATTTCCTGGAATACCTGGGTGAGCTGATGTACGGTATTGCGGACCCGGAGCTTGACCAGGCCCAGTGTCGTGCGGTTGTCGAACAGCACCACGAGGATGACCCGCCGCGCCACGTCCGCCAGGTACATCGATTCCTTCTCACCCTGGTGGAACAGGCTGCCGAATTCGGGCTCGCCGATCATCCGGGCCAGCTGGTCGTTGGCGCTGAAGTCGGCGGCAGTCAGCGAGGCAAAGGCGGTCGGGTCGAACTCGAACGCCTCGCCGACGGTGGCCACCATCTGGCCGGTCCGGTCGACGATCAGCCCGGTGCGGGCGTTGGATTCGCGCAGAAATTCGGTCAGGATCACGTGGATCCGCGCCGAATCCTCTTCGTGAAACGACCAACTCGAAGCCCCTGCCGTCATGCGC
This sequence comes from Gemmatimonadota bacterium, assembly GCA_039930765.1. Taxonomy (GTDB): domain Bacteria; phylum Gemmatimonadota; class Gemmatimonadetes; order Gemmatimonadales; family GWC2-71-9; genus DATEHG01. The sequence goes on from JBDTTF010000185.1 coordinate 75,089, forward strand.
CTCCCTCGGCTGAGACCAGCATCGCAACACGGCGGGCCGCCGCGAGGACCATACCACTACTCATCACGAGACGTCCTGGCGGGCCAGCAGTGCATGCGCCATGGTTACCCCGTCGACGTATTCCAGCTCACCACCGACCGGGAGCCCGCGGGCCAACCGGGTAATCCGCACTCCCGAACCCGACAGCCGCTGCTGAAGATAGGTGGCGGTGACCTCCCCTTCCATCGAGGGGTTGGTGGCCAGGATGACTTCCCGGATGCCGCCGTCCGCCACCCGCTTGAGCAGGGCATCGATCCGCAGGCGCTCGGGGCCGATGCCATCGAGCGGTGACAGCCGCCCGCCGAGCACATGGTAGCGGCCCCGGAATTCCGTCGACTGCTCGACCACCTGCATTCCGGAGGGTTCCTCGACCACGCAGATCAGTCCGGCATCACGTCGTGGATCGAGACAGACCTCACACCGCTCCGATTCGGCCGGGGCGCCACATTCACCGCAGGGCCGGACCTTGTCACCGACCTTGAGCAGCGATTCGGCCAGACGACGGCCCCGCTCGGGTGGCAGCTGGAGCAAATGGTACGCGATCCGCTGCGCCGACTTGCGCCCCAGACCCGGCAACCGGGCCAGTTCGGTGATCAATTCCTCGAGTGCGCTCAAGGGGTTACAGCGGTGCGGCGCCGGGTGGGACCGGAACTTTCCGCAATTCGGCCTGAACCAGGTCCGCCACTCGGCGCTGGGCCTCCGCCACCGCGGACAGTACCAGCACGCTCAGAAACTCCGCGTCATGTCCCGCAAAGGCGTCGGGGTCGATCCGGACGGACCGAATCGTACCGCGCCCGTCCGCTGTGACCCGAACCATCCCGCCGCCGGCCTGGGCTTCCACGAGGTGGGAAGCCAGTTCGGACTCGAGTTGCTGCAAGCGACCCTGGGCCTGCTGGGTCAGCTGAAAGAACTGATGAAGATCTGCCATGTTCGTCTGAGACCTGCCGGCTGATTTTGAGGAAACTAGGCCCGCCCCACTCCCCCCGCAACCCAACTACTCGACGATCTCGAGGTCGAGTTCCCGGGCGGCTACCTCAAGCGACGGATCCTTGCGACCGAGCAATGCCAGGCGCTCCGCCTTGGCTTCCGATTCCGAGTATCGGCGGGCCGGCGCCTGAGCTGAACCGGCCACGGACGCCAGCTTGACCCGGACCGGGCTGACCCCGGTCAGGTCACTGAGGAGGCGGGCCAGCGCGTCGCGGGAGCGCTCCAGGGTCTCGAGGGCCATCGGGTTGCCCGCCGAAGGCGCCAGGGTCACGTCGCCGCCGGTGACCTCACTGGGGCGGGCGGATGCGAGGGCTTCACCGAGGAACCGGCCCTGGACCCGCGCGGCGGCCACGATGTCTTCCCAGCGCTCCACCAATCCTTCGATCGACAACGGAATCGGGGCGACGTTCGACGCTGGCGGATCGACCGGGGCGGTTCCGGCGGTCGGCCGATCGAGCGGCGGGGCCACCGGTGCGGCAGGCCGCGGAGTCGATGCGCGGGGTGGCGCGATCGGGGCGGCCGGCGGAATCGACGCGCCCGACAGCAGCTTCTCAAGACTGACCATCCGGTCGAGCAAGGCCCAGCGCAGCAACAGAGTCTCGACGAGCAGCCGGGCCTGACCGCTGCGCCGTACCCCGGCTTCGACATCAGCCAGCATCTTCAGCATCCGGAGGACGTCGCCGATTGCCAGCCGCGGCAGCTCACGCTGCAGCACCGCCCGCATGGCGTCGGTCAGTCCCTCAGGCTCGGCGCCGACCTGCAGCATCATCAGTGACCGGAGAGCATCAGCCAGGCCGCTGATGAACTGGGCCAGGTCCGCCCCCGATCCCATCAACCGCTCGATCAGTGGGAATACGTCGGCGGCACGGCGTTCCGCTACCAGCGCCAGGACTTCTCCGTACAGCTCATCATCCACTACCCCGAGGATCTGCCGCACCCGGTCCAGTGTGACGGTGCCCTCGCCCATGCTGAGGCACTGGTCGAGGACCGAGAGCGCATCCCGCATACCACCGTCGGCATGCCGGGCGATGAGGGTCAGGGCGTCCGGTTCGGCCTGAATCCCTTCAGCCGCGAGCACCACGACCAGCCGGGCGCGGATGGCGGTGGCGGAAATCCGCCTGAAGTCGAAGCGCTGCAGCCGGGAGAGCACCGGTGCGGCGGCCTGGGCAATCTTCTGCGGCTCGGTGGTGGCAAAGACGAACACTACCCCTGGCGGCGGCTCCTCGAGGATCTTGAGCAGCGCGTTCCAGGCTTCCCGGGTGAGCATGTGAGCTTCATCGACGATGTAGACCTTGTAATGCCCCTCGCGGGAGGCGGCGTACATCGCCCGTTCGCGCAGGTCCCTGGCATCGTCGACGCCGCGGTTGCTGGCGGCATCGATCTCGACCACGTCCAGGCTGGCCGAGCCGTTCCAGATCCGCAGGCAGTTCTCGCAGGTGCCGCAGGGCTCGCCGGGTGGCTCGACCTCCGCCTTGCGCTCGCAATTGAGCGCCATGGCGAGGATCCGGGCTGCCGTGGTCTTGCCGACGCCGCGCGGTCCGGTCAGCAGATAGCCGTGGCCCACCCGGTCCCTGAGCACCGCGCCCCGGAGGACCTGGGCCACGTGATCCTGGACCAGCAGTTCGCTGAATCGTCGGGGGCGGTAACGGCGGGCGAGTGCGAGAGCCATGGCGGGCGGCAGGTAATCCAGGAAAGGAAAGTGCCCCAGGCACCCCGAAGCGACACCGGACATCGCTTAGCGCTGCTACCGGCAAGGTCCTGACGCGGTTCGCGCGCCAGCGCCCTTCGGACCTGAGGCGCCAGCAATATAGATGGGAACAAGGCAGGATATCCAGCCGAGGGTCGAACCAATGCTGGCGAATTGCCGGTTGGATGCTGGACGATGCCCCGGTTAAACGACCGGTTGAAAGATGCGGTGGGTCACCAATTCGGGTTGTGATGGCCAGGGTGAACCGGCAATGGGCCGACTCAAGTCCGCCAACGGTGGCCAGCTGGGGGTGGAGCTACGTCTTGTCGTATCCAACCAATTATTGGACAAGGGCTTATGTCCACTGCTCCCGAACCGACACCGGGGTGCTGTCGATCAGATATTAGACACCACACAGTATAGTCTTTAGTCGCCCCTCACAAGCAGATAGCCAATTCTGTACGATCAACCGCCTAACAAATTGGCGATGGAAACAGAAATGGCACCGGTCTTGCAAAATGGGTGTGCCAAGCCGGGGGAAACCCCTTGAGCACAACGTTCAAACATAATCGCCACAATCACTTACATGAATGGAGCAGAAAAAATGCGTTACCTCAAGCCCGTTTCGCTCGCTGTTGCCGGTCTTCTCATGGGTGGCAATCTTTTGAACGCCCAGAGCGCCAACATCAACGCCACCGCCACCGTGCTGTCTCCGATCACCGTCACGGCGGGCTCCGCTCTGGCCTTCGGTAACGTGACCCCGGGCGTGGCCAAGACCGTCGCCGCGACCTCGGCCGCCGCTGGCTCCTTCAGCCTGGTCGGCCAGGCTAACCAGGGCATCAACGTCAGCTTTACCCTGCCGGCCACTCTGACCGGCCCCGGCACCCCGATGCCAATGAGCGCGTGGACCGGGCTGTACAACTCCGCCAACAACCAGGGCGCCGCGGCGGCCTTTACTCCGTCGGCCAGCGCGCAGGCCGGCACTACCGCAGCGACCGGTGGCACCTTCTTCGTCTGGGTCGGCGCCACGGTGACTCCGGCCGCGATCCAGACCGCCGGCGCCTATACCGGCAGCGTGACCATGAACGTGGTCTACCAGTAAACCACCGCCGATTCACACCACTGACACCTGACACGGCGGAGATTGATCATGCGGAATTCAAGAATCGTTTCGATGCTCGCGGCGGGGCTGGCGATCGGCGCCAGCGCCCTCCAGGCCCAGAGTGCCACGATCTCGGTCACGGCGACCGTGCTGTCCCAGCTGACGGCCGCCGCCGGCAACCCACTCACCTTTGGGAGCGTGACGCCGGGAGTGGCCAAGACGGCGGCCGTCGCCGGCGCATCGGCCGGCTCGTTCAACCTGACCGGCCAGTTCAACACGGGGGTGCAGGTCAGCTTCACCCTGCCGACCAACCTGACCAGCGGGGCCAATACCCTGCCGATCGGAACCTGGACTGGCCTGTACAACACCGTGAATACCCAGGGCGGCACGGCGTTCACGCCGTCGGCCGGGGGCCAGAACGCGACGCTGTCGGGAACAGGACGGTTGTTTCTGTGGCTCGGTGCCACCGTGACTCCGGCCGCAGGGCAGGCGGCGGGCGGTTACACCGGTACGGTCGTGCTCAACGTCGTCTACCAGTAACCCGAGTCAACTCCCGTCCCCGGGAATGACGCGCCGGTCGGGGAAGTATCTTTCCCCGGCCGGCGTATCAGTGACCGGCCCGACGAGGACACTCCAATGGCACGCACCAGCGCACTGTTCGTCCTGATTCTGGCCCTCGGCCTGTCCCGAAGCGTTTCGGCCCAGGCCACCGTGAGCCCGCTCAGGAACCTGACCTTCGGCCCGGTGATCCAGGGCATCCCGAAGCATATCCTGCCAACGGATGCTTCACTGAGTGGCGAGTTCCAGTTCATTGCGCCGCTCAACAGCAACATCAGGATCGCGTTCACCCTGCCGACCCGGCTGAACGGACCGACCGGCGCCACCATGCCGATCTCGTTCAACACCACCGACGGCGTAGCCCAGGGCACCGCCTCGAACAGTGTGCCGGCAACGTTCAATCCGAAAGTGTCGAACAATTACCAGCTGATCACCAGCAACCGGATCCTGGTGTTCATCGGCGGTACGGTCAGTCCGATCACCACGCAGCGCACGGGGAACTACACCGGAACGATCACCATGACGATCACGATTCTATGATACGCTCCCGAATCCCGGGCCCGATCCGGGTCGTCCTGCTGATGCTGGCGCTGGCCAGCGAGCTGCGCGCCCAAGGTGTCGTGGTGGCCCCCCATACTGTCTTCATCGACCACCGGGCCCGGAGCGGCCAGCTCTCACTCTACAATCCCGGCAACGATCCGGTCGAAATCAGCGTGGGCATCTTCTTCGGCTACCCGGTCAGCGACTCGGCCGGCTCCTTCGAGCTCCACACCGTGGACACGCCGGACAGCACGATGCCGTCGGCCGCCGGCTGGATCCAGGCCTTTCCCCGGATCATCACCCTTGGCGCCCGCGAGACCCAGGTGGTCCGGCTGCTGGCCCGGCCACCGGCCGGCCTGGCCGATGGTGAGTACTGGGCCCGGCTCACGGTCAGTGCCCGTAGCCAGGCTCCCGCCGTCAGCCCGCAGAGGGATTCGGCCGGGGTATCAATCGGCCTCAATCTCGAGGTCCGTACCGTGCTGCCACTGCTGTATCGAAAGGGGCTGGTGGCCACCGGAATCCGGGTCGACTCGCTGGCACTGGCACGGGCCCCCGGCGATTCGCTGGAGGTCCGGGCTCACCTGACCCGGTCGGGTAACAGCGCCTTTCTCGGGATGATCCGGGCGGCCGTGGTCGATTCGGCCGGCAAGTCCGTCGCCACGATCAAGAGCCCGATCGCGGTCTACTTCGATATGTCACCCCGGATCCGGGTGGCGGCGCCGCCGCTGGCGCCGGGCCGCTACCGGCTGCAACTGGAAATCGCCAGCGACCGCGACGATCTCCAGCCCAAGGATATTCTCACCATCGCACCAGTCCGGGACTCCCTCGAGGTCCGGCTGCCGTGAGTGGAGCGAGGCGGTGGTGCGCCCTGCTGGGCGCCCTGATGCTGGTCACCGCCTCATCCCTCCCCGGGCAGACCGTGGCGTGGAATGCGCATCCCGCCGATTTTGCCCCGGCCCGCACTCAGGCTGAACCGGTGCTGGTCGAGCTGCACCTGGGCCGAATCACTTCACGGACCGTCGAAGCCTACCGCCAGAATTCACGACTGCTGCTGCCGCTGCGCCAGCTGCTCGACCTGACCGAAATCGCCAGCACGACCGAACCGGACAGCTCGATCGCTTTCATTCTTCAGCCGGGCAATATCCGCGGCCTGCTGCCCCGCAACCAGGAGCGGCTCGAGGCCGGTCGGAAGTCCATTCCGCTCACCACCGAAAATCACCTCCGGATCAGCGGCGACGACTACCTGGCCACCGATGTCCTGACCGAGCTGTTCGGCACCGAGTTCCGGGTCGAGTGGAGTGAACTCGATGTGACCATCATGAGCCCCGAGGTCTTTCCGCTGGGACAGCGCACCGCGCGCGAGAGTGCCCGCCGGGGTTTTCATGGACAGGTGGATGAGACGGCGGCGCCTGACGTGCGACTGGGGCTCGACCGGCGGTCGACCGGAGGCGCGGTGGTCGATTACACCCTCATCCTGCCGAGTCAGCAGCCAGGCACCAACGGATCGTGGAACCTCGGGGTGGGCGCCGATTTCTTCGGCGGCTCCTTCGAGACCACGGTGCAAAGCCAGGGACTCGACGGCACCAATGTGCGGGCCTTCGGATCGTGGACCGGGGTGTGGCGGGACAATCCCACGCTCTCGCAGGTCCGGCTGGGCGATGGTTTGTCGACCGGTCCCCGGCCCCGCTCGGTGCAGGGATTTTCCATTTCCAACTCACCCTATATCCGGCCTTCGGTGGTCGGCCAGGTGCCGATCCAGCTCCAGCTTGGGGCTGGCTGGCAGGTCGAGGCCTACCGCGGTGGTCAGCTGGTCGGCTTCGACTCGGTCAACGCGGCCGGCCGCTTCTCGCTCGACGTGCCGATCCAGTACGGCGAGAATCCGGTTGACCTCGTGGCCTACGGTCCCAACGGTGAGGTCCGCCGAATGACCCGGACCTACCGGGTGCTGAGCGAGGCCCTGCCGTACCGCCGTTTCGAGTATGGGCTGTCGGCCGGCGCCTGCCGGGTCGAGGCTTGTGACGCCAGTGCCAACATGGATCTCCGGTATGGGCTGACCCAGCGCATCGCGCTGCGGGGAGGCGTCGATCAATTCTGGCGCTCCGGGGAATCGAACCTGTTCCATCCCTACGCCGGGTTCACCGGCAACCCGATCAACTCGCTGGTCCTCGATGTCGAGGCGGTGGCCAACGCCGAATTCCGGGGGGCGGTCGAGTTCGAGCCAACCACGGCCCTCCGGTTGTCGACGGAGTACGCCACATTTGCCCGTGAGGTGGAGAACCCGATCTTCACGACTCCCGGACGATTCAATCAGTGGAATGCCGTCGGATTTCTCCGGCCGCTGAAGAATTCATGGGCCGTCACGGTCGATGCCGGTGTCGACGGCTTCACCGATGTGCGGGGCCAGAATCTCAACAGCCGGCTCTCGGTCTCGTGGCAGACCGGGCTGGTTCGGCTGGTGCCGGGGGTGCGCTACAGCCATCAGACGCCGTCCGCGCCGGCTGATTCCATCGCCACCGCTGTTCCAGCGCTCCCCGCGATGTCCTACTGGAGCCTCGGCGTCTTTACCCTGCCAGATCCGCGCTTCGGCCGCTTCTTCGGCGGCGTCTCGGCCCAGGCCAGCTACGAAGTCACCGGCGAGGGACGCGGCAATTCGGCCCTGCTCTCGCTCAGCCGACTGGTGACCCGGGGACTCCGGGCCGAGGTCAGTGCCAGCTGGTTCAAGGGGCTGGGCACCACGTTCGGATTCACCCTGTCGACCGAATTGCCGACGGTCCGATCGGTAACCAGCGTGCGGGCGCCGACACGGGGACCGGCCTATGGCACCCAGTTCGTGCAGGGCTCCGCGCTGCTGAATGCCGGCGAGAGTCGAGTGGCGTTCGCGGCGGGACCATCACTGCAGCGGTCGGGCGTGATGGGCACCGTCTATCTCGATGCCAACGGCGATGGCCAGCGCCAGCCCAGTGAGTTGCCACTGGCTGGTGTCCGGGTGCAGGTGGGTTATCAGACGGCCACGACCGACTCGCTCGGCCGCTACCGGGTCTGGGATATCCAGGCATTCGAGCCAGTGGCGGTGGTCATCGATTCGGCCTCGCTGGCGTCGCCGCTCTGGGTGCCGACCGTCAACACGATCCAGGTCGAGCCGCAGCCCAACCGGTTCCGCTCGGTCGACCTGGCCGTTACCCCCGCCGGCGTGATCGACGGCAAGGTGATGCGCGACTCACCGACAGGACGGGTTGGGGTGGCGGGAGTGACGGTGGTCCTGATCGACCTGAACCGGAACAGCCGCCGGACCGTGACGACCTTTTCGGATGGGACCTTCTACAGCATGGGCGTCAAGCCCGGTGATTATGAGATCCGGATCGACGATCGTTCGGCCCAGCGGATGGGAATGAATGCGGAACCGATCAGGCGGACGGTGCGAATCGACCCGGACGGCGATAGCCAGAGCGGGATCGAGCTGCTGCTGCACTGAGCTTCAACTGATGGTGCCGCAGCCTGGGGGTGCAGGCAGACACCCCCTGCCCTACACCGGGGTCCTGGCGCGAGGCAGCTCGACCTGTGACCTGGGCGCCGTGATGGCCCGCTCCAGAAAGTCGACTCGTTCCTGAAGCTGGCCGAGTTCTTCCAGCACCCCGTCGAGAGCCGGCTCGGCGGGTGGAGCGGGCATACCAGGCCCTTCGATCCGCTTGGCGAGCGCCTTGGCGACGGGACCGAGCACGCTGACCAGGACCCAGCAGACGGCGACGAGGCCACCGAGGCTAACGACCGAAAACTCGTGCATGATCCTCCGGCTGAAATCGGTGCTGCAGTCTACCCCATCGGAGCGTGTGACGGGGAAGTTGCCCGCGGGTCGTACCAGTCCCCGAACCTGACACCGGCCGACTAGCCCTTCGATTCCTGCCAGGTATCGGCCACCACCCCGCCGTACAGAAATACCACCGCCGTGTAGTACACCCAGAGCACGAACAGCAGCACCGCGCCCACATTGGCATCGGCCGAGAACCGGTCGAGCCGGGCCATGTGTCCGAGATACAGCGCGAACAATCGCTTCAGCAGTTCAAAGGCCAGGGCACTGAAGCCGGCGGCCAGGAGCGCGGAGCGCCAGCGCATCCGGCGGGTCGAGGCAAACCGGTAGGCCAGGTAGAAGATGCTGATGGCGCAGAGAAAAGCGGTGGCCTCGCTGAGGATCTTGCCGAGCGTGGTCACAAAGAAATTCACCACCGGAACCGAGTGGACCAGGGCCTGGCTTCGGGCCGCCGCCACGCTGAGCCCGGCGGTCATCGCGGTATTCACGATGAAGACCAGCAGGGTGGCCACGACCATCAGCGAATCACGGCCCTTGGCCAGCACCCAGCTGATCAGGAAGTGGCGCTGGCGGTGCGGCGGCGAGGCGCACAGCACCTGGTTGAGTGCGGTGCGCACGCTGGCGAACAGCCGGGTGCTGAACCAGATGAAGAGCGGTATGGCGTAGAGCGAGAGGGCGGTCCGCCGCCGGGTGATTTCGACCAGCAGCGCCTTGATCCGTCCGATCGGATCGGTGCCGCCGCCCTGGTCGATCCGGGGGAGGAACCGGTCCATCAGGCGGGTGATGTCGCTCTCGGTGTCCTGCGGGGTCAGGTGGAGAAAGTGGGTCAGTCCGACCAGCAGCAGGATGATCAGCGGCAGGCCGGCCAGCAGGGCATCAAAGGTCAGGGCGCTGGCCAGGAACGGCAGCCGCACCTTGTCGGACGCGGCCAGTGTCCGCCTGAAGAATCCGAACGAGAACGGAGTTCGCGCCACTGCGGTCAGGCGACGGGCTCCTCGCTGGCCGCGGAGGTCCGCCGGCGGCTCCTCGCCACGGCCAGGCGGCGTTCAAGCTCCTGGCGGGCGGAGCTGGCGGGCCGGGCCTCTTCGCCGTCGGCCTCCCCGGGTTCGTCCGCCTCATCGTCGGCCGGCGATTCGCCGGTGCGAAACGCCTCGACGCCATCCTGGATCCGTTCGGAAAGATCACCGAGGGTGGCCCCGGTGCTGGCCCGCAGCCTCCGGAGCCGTTTCTGCAGCAGCCGGCGGGTCTCCTCACCGCTGCGTGGCGCCAGCAGCAGTCCGGCACCCAGCCCCAGCGCCAAGCCGATCAGGAGGGGCTTGAAGGCCGACGAAGCATCCCGGTCGTCCCGTTCGATATAGATGATTTCGCGATCATCGTCGCGTGAGCGAGCCATGGTGGTCCCTTTCGATTCGTCCGGCGCCGCGGCGGCCCGGACTACCCCGCAAGGTAGGAGGGCGCCGGAAGAGCGTCCAGACCGTTACAGGTCGACGACCAGCCCATCGTACGCCGGTTCGATCCCGGCCGGCAGCCGAGCCGCCAGCTCGGCATGACCGGTTTCGTGGGTCAGGTGGGTGAGCAGGGTGCGTTCGACGCCGAGGTCACGGGCCGTTGCGATGGCCTCGTCGATACTGAGGTGGGTGGGATGCGGGCGCCACCAGAGGGCGTTGATGACCAGCAGCTTGAGACCCTGGAGCCGGCTCCGCTCGGCCGCGGCAATGGCCTTGGCATCGGTAATGTACGCGAGATCGCCGATCCGGTAACCGAATACCCGCAGCTTGCCATGTTCGAACCCGAGCGGCAGAACCGTCACTCCAGCCACGTCCGCCGTGACGCCAGCCTCCAGCGGATGCAGGGTCAACCGGGGCTTGGACGTGCCGGGCAGCGGCTGGACCGCATCATCAAAAATGTAGGGAAATCCGAGCCGGATCCGGTCGAGTGTTTCCCGGGAGCCGTAGCACGGCAGGGCCCGGCGCTGCTGCACCGAAAAGGCGCGGAGGTCGTCGATCCCGTTGACGTGATCGGCGTGTTCGTGGGTGTACAGCACCGCGTCGGCCCGGTCGATGCCCGTCTCCACCAGGCGCAGGCGCAGTTCGGGTGGGGTGTCGATGAGGATGGTCACCCCACCGACCTCGACCGCCGCGCCGCTGCGGGACCGCTTGTCGCGCGGATCGCTGGAGCGGCAGACGGCACAGTGGCAGCCGACCTGGGGCACGCCGAACGAGGTTCCGGTGCCGAGGAGTGTCAGGCGCATCGGGCGCTAGACCACTTCGACCTTGAGCAGATTGGTCGTACCCGGCACGTCGAACGGAATGCCGGCGGTGACGACCACGCGGTCCCCCGGCGCCACCAGCTGGCGCTCGAGGATCGCCTCACGGGCCTTGGCCAGCAGCGCTTCGTACTCGTTGTAGTGCGGACTCAGCACCGGCACGACGCCCCACACCAGGCTGAGATGCCGATAGGTGTCCGGCTCCGGGGTACTGGCCAGGATTGGCACCGTGGGCCGGTAAGTGGCCACCTTGCGGGCAGTGAATCCGCTGCTGGTAAAGCAGACGATCAGGGGGCAGCGGAGCAGGTCGGCCGCGGCGCAGACCGCCACCGCAATGGCGTCCTCGGTCCGCGCCGGACCACTCCCGGTACCCTGCACGTGAGTCCGCATATCTCCTTCTCCGCCCCGCCGGCCCACCGCCGCATCAAAGGCCGGGCTCCTGCCCTGGCGGTGCGACTCCATTTCGCGGCAGATCCGGTCCATCGCCTGCACCGCCTCCAGGGCGTACTCGCCGACCGCCGTCTCGGCCGAGAGCATCACCGCGTCGGTGCCGTCGAGGATGGCATTGGCCACGTCGGACGCCTCCGCCCGGGTGGGACGCGGCGCATGGATCATCGATTCCAGCATCTGGGTCGCAGTGATGACCGGCTTGCCGTGCAGGTTGGCCTCCCGGATCATCCGCTTCTGCATCAGCGGCACTTCCTCGAACGGCAATTCCACACCGAGATCGCCGCGGGCCACCATGATCGCGTCGGAGGCCTCGAGAATGGCGCAGAGATTCTTGAGTGCCGTATCCTTTTCGATCTTGGCGATCAGCTTGATGCTCCTGGGCACCAGCCGGCGCAGCCCTTCCAGGTCCTCGGCCCGGCGCACGAATGACAAGGCGACGTAGTCCACCCCCATCTGGACGGCCTGCACCACGTCCTCCTTGTCCTTCTCGGTCAGCGCGGGGGCGCTGACCTCAATGCCGGGCAGGTTCATTCCCTTGTTGCTGCGCAACTCACCGCCGTGAACGACCCGGCCGTGCACCCGGGTGCCGTCGACCCGGATGACTTCGACCGAGAGCAGCCCGTCGTCGAGCAGGATCCTGGCTCCGATCCGGACGTCATGGGCCAGGGCTTCGTAGGTGGTGGGAATCTCGCCCGGCCCGGCGGCTTCCTCCGGCGCAAAGATGATGTCGCTGCCGGGCACCAGCCGCACCGGCGCGGTCAGCGCCCCGACCCGGATCCGCGGTCCCTGCAGGTCGAGCAGGATGGCCACGCTGTCCTTCCGTTGGGCCAGGACCTGCTTGAGCGTGGCGACCCATTCGGCCCGGATGGCAGGGGTACCGTGCGAGGCATTGATTCGAACCACGTTCACCCCGGCGTCCAGCAGTGCGTGCATGCGGGCGGGATCGGACCAGGCGGGGCCGAGGGTGGCGACGATCTTGGTACGACGGATGGACTGGGCGGACACAGAGGATCTCCCCACGGGCGGATACGTGACGGTCAGCGCGCGCTACAGTTTAACCGTCCCCCTCGCCTCCTGCATCACCACCTGGCCACCGGCTACCGTCAGGCGGGCCCGGGCCTCACGAAAGGCTCCACCACGCAGGTCCGCCGGAGTTCCCTGAAGGTCCCAGACTACCAGGTCGGCATCCTGACCTTCGGCGAGCGTCCCTCGCCGGGAGCCGTGTCCGGACGACTCCGCCGGGCCCACCGTGTAGGCCCGCAACGCCTGCTCAAAGGAGATTCGCTCCGCGCCATACCAGCTCCGGCCGGCAGCGCCGGAATCGGGAATCCGTTCCATGGCGGCGAAGACTCCCTGGCGTGGATCGATGGAGGCGACCGGCACATCACTGCCGAACACCAGGGCGGTGCCCCGGTCGAGCAGCGACCGAAAGGGGTAGGCCCCCGCCCCGCGCGCGCCCCAATAGCGGTCGGCCAGAGGGGCGTCAACCAGCAGGTGCGCCGGTTGCATCGAAGTGACGATTCCCGCGCTGGCGGCCCGGTCGAGGTCGGCCGGTGCAATGCACTGGAAGTGTTCGATTCGATGGGGAATGGCGACCCGGGGCGCCGATTCGAGCAGCTCAAGGCCACGACGGACGGCCGCATCCCCGATGGCGTGGATGGTACAGGAAATTCCGGCTTCCGAGGCCATCCGAACCGCCAGCCGGGCTGCCTCGGGAGCGGTGATCGTCATTCCCACGTCCCGGCTGCCTTCGTAAGGCGCCAGCATCCAGGCGGTTCGGCTGCCGAGAGAACCGTCCAGAAACAGTTTTACCCCGCCCAAGGTCAGCCAATCGGAACCCTGACCGCTCAGGACGCCTGCCTGGATCAGCTGGGGCAGCTGGGCAACCGGGGGGTGAAAGGTCACCCGGAGAGCGAGGTCGCCGGCGGCCTCCATCTCCCGAAAGGCTCTCAGCGCATCCGGCCCTTCCATATCATGGAGCCCTGTGACCCCCAGCCGGTGGGCCTCGGCCTGGGCATCCCTGATCGCCCGAAGCATCCGGTCGGGACCCGCCACAGGCAGAAATGGAACCATCAGCTCCACCGCCCGCTCCATCAGGAGACCGGTCGGGTGGCCCGATCCATCCCGCACGATTCGTCCACCGTATGGGTCCTGGGTTTCGCGGGTGATGCCGGCGGCTTTGAGGGCAGCACTGTTGACCCAGGCCGCATGGACATCGAGGCTGTCGAGGTAGACCGGCCCAGCGTGCAGCCGGTCCAGGTCGAGGCGGTCGGGGGGCTGATCCCAGCCATTGGCATCCCAGCCCTGGCCCAGGATCCAGCCCTGGTCGGGGACCGCGTCGGCAATCAGCAGGAGAGCTGCCTGACGGGTTCGGGCCTCGGCCAGCTGGACCCGGCGGCGATTGAGGGCCCACGCTCCGAAGTGAGTATGCCCGTCCACAAATCCGGGGGTGACCAGGCTGTCGGGAAAGTCATACCGAGGTACGGCACTGGGCACCTGTCGATCGAGCTCGGCGGCGGGACCAACCCTCCGAATTCGACCATGTTCCCACCAGATGGCGTCAGCCGGCGGTCCGGCGGTGAGTGAGACCACCCGGCCGCCTCGGAGGAAACCCGACCGAGTCAGGCTGGTCTCAAGCACTCGAGCTGGATGTTAGAAGCCTGTGGATAAATTACTTTTCCACATGGATTCCGACATTGGTTGTTGAAGAGGCTGGCAAACCGCTTACAGCGGATATATCTGGAGGTCAACGCGGTTATCCACTTGAAGTCAATCATGCAAGCGTAGTGGCTGCAATATCTTCCGAGCCACAGTTCGTGTGGAAAACTATATTGGCGACAGTGGCGCTACCATCCGGAAAATTATTCATTCCCGGTGCATATTGAGCCCGAAGGGTCAATTCAGCGCGCTCCGAAGAAGGTCACTGATGCCGTCCCACCTGTCTGGACCCGGCCCATCAGTCTGATTGGGGATGCCTTGAGCGCCGCAACGAGGTCACCCTTGCCGGAGACTCCGATTAACCCGGCCACCAGGTTCGGGGTGCCCCCGGTCCGCACGATCTCCACGCCCCAGCTCTTGTCGATTCCATTCTGGAAGGTCGATCTCAGGGTATCGACAGAAGGCCCGGGCATGGTATCGGCAGTCAGGTATCCCCGCCATGAAATCGAGGCCCCGCCGAACTTGGCCACCAGGCCGTCTTCGACCTGATCCTTGTCCGGGTCGGGTCCGGCCTCAAAGGTCAGGTCGTCCAGTTTGACGCTGTTGGCACTGAGCGGGCTGCGGATCCGGAAAGTATTGGTGACCAGCATGGGCTGGACGAAGGCCGAGCCGTTGGTGCCGCCCTTGGCCGCGATCTGTAGCCAGGCCACCGTGGGCGGCTTTCTGGGCTTGTCGTTGAGGACCGGAGCCCCGGCGATGCTTGATGCCCGGGCCGATATGCCGCAAACCCGGCCGGGGAACCAGCCCTGGTACTTGGCGTCCTCATCGAAGGTCCGGGTCAGCCCCATCGGCAGCCCCTGCACCCCACTGGCGGGGACGCCGACCCAGCCCCGAGGCAGCAGGTGACCAGCCAGGGCCGGATCGATCAGGAAATCGAGGCACCAGGCCAGTTGTACGTCCTCGACCTGCAGCTGGATGGCGGCCGGAGCGGACTGGGCGGCCGCCGGACCGCCGGCCATGAGGAGCAGGGTCACCGCGGCGAGGGCCGGCCAGGCGGTCACGGCGCGGGTTCTGACTGGGTTCATTTCGGCTCAGGATTCCAATGGGTGACCAACGTGTCGAGTATCGGCAGGGTCACCGGGCCACTGCCGAGTACGAGATCGTGAAACTGCCGGAGATCGAACCGGGCTCCCAGACTGGCCCGGGCGGCTTGGCGCAGGCGGAGGATTTCCCGTTCCCCGATCATATACCCCAGCGCCTGCCCGGGGTCCGCAATGTAGCGGTCAACTTCATTTTCGATGTCTGGCTGGCTCAGCGGCAGATTGGCCAGCATGTAATCGATAGCCTGCTGCCGAGTCCAGCCCAGGGCGTGGAGCCCGGTATCCACTACCAGCCGGCAGGCGCGCCAGGACTGGAAAGCCAGCATACCCAACCTCGAGAGGTCGTCCTGGTAGGCTCCCATCTCATCGGCTAACCGCTCGGTGTAGAGCGCCCAGCCCTCGACATACGCGGTCTCGCCATCGCCATACCGGCGGAAGTCCGGCAGGGGCAGTTGCTGGGCCACCGAGATCTGCAGGTGGTGACCCGGCACCCCCTCATGAAAGGCCAGCACCTCGGCCGTGTATCGGGGCCGGGAGGGCGGATGGTAGGTATTGACGAGGTAGCGCCCGGGGCGGCTGCCGTCTGGCGTCCCTGGAAAGTAAAAGGCAGACGGGGCGTCGACTTCCTGATACCCAGGCATCCGCTCGACCACGAGCGGGTGGTTTGGCCGCAGCCCGAACAGCGCTGGCAGCCGCCGTTCCATTCCCCGGGTGGCCTCCACGGCCGCCTGCAAGACCTGCTCGCGGTTGTCGAATCCAAGCGAATGGTCAAGCCGCAGTCCGGCGATCAGCGAGTCCAGGTTCTCGGTGTGAAAACGGCTTCGCGCCACGACCAGCATCTCGGCCCGGATACCGGCGACCAGTTCACGGCCGATGCCATGAATTTCATCGGCGCCGAGGTCGAGAGAGGTGTGGACCCGGATGAGCGCCCGGTAGCAGGCTGGCCCCCCGGGCAAGGCGCTGAGCCCGACCTCGCGGCGTGCCTTGGGCAGGACTTGCTGATTGAGCAGGTCACGGAGCTGCCGGAACGCGGGCAGCACCGCCGTCCGGGTGATCTCGCGAAGTTGCCCGGCGAACAGTTGGGCACCGGCACCGGTGGCCCGCCGGGCCGGAGCCAGCAGCGGTGATGCGTCGAGTGGAGACGCGATCAACCGGTCAAGCTGGCTCAGCACTCGCTCGACATTGATCCGCGGGGCGACCAGCCCGCTGTCCAGGCCAGCCCTCAAGTCAGCGGAGTACTGGGCCAGGTAGCCGGGGATCTGGCGCCAGCGGTGCAGCACCAGCGCCTGTTCCTCCGCCGTGGCGACCTTCTGCAGGGCGGCGAGATCCAACAGGGAGACTTGGGGGCCCGCCTGCTGATTGACCTCCCACAGCTCCCGATGACAGCTGGCCGCCGCGAGCTCGCGACTGATCGAGGTCTGCAACATGGCCAGGTCGATCCTGGCCGGAGGAGCCAGTGGCACGGGGTCGATGCCGGCGGCACCGCGGAGCAGATCGCGCAACTGGCCTTCGTAGCCGGCGAATGCCGCCGGAGCCAGGTCCGTCAGTGCGCCGTTCCGTTGACCTGCAAAGCCATTGAGCGTGACCCGCTCAGGGTAGCGATCGAGAACGGCCCGCCAGTACCAGGCCGCCACCGAATCCAGCGCCGCCTGCTGTGCCTGGAGGGCGACTGCTCCGACCTCCGCGAGGCTGGCCAGCAGCACGACCCCGGCCCAGCGCGACAGCGCACCGGGCCGGAACTTCACTTGGCTTTCACCGCCAGCGCGACTGCCTTCCGAAGCGTGTTGTAGGACTTGGGGTCCAGGGCCCGGAACTGCGGCTCCCGCCACGCCACATCCCCATTGCGGCCGATGACGTAGATGGTCCGACGGTTGTAGCCGCCCTTGTCGGCGCTGCCGTATTTCTTCGAAACCGCCTGGTCCGGATCACTCAGGAGCTTGAACGGAATCCTGGTGCTGGCCGCGAAGCGGGCGTGGGTTTCGACGCTGTCGGCATTGATCCCGACCACCACCACCTCGGGGCCGAATAGCGAGTCGTACTGGGCGGCGAACGTCTGCATCTCGGTGGTGCAAGTCGAGGTGAAGTCCCTGGGATAGAAGGCCAGGACCACCACCTTGCCACGGTGGGCGCTCAGGCCGAACCATTCACCCTGGCCGATCCCGGCCGAATCGGCCCAGGCCAGGGAAAAATCCGGGGCATGCTGCAGCACATCCGGTCCGCTATCGAAAAAGGCGCTGGGCTGGCCCACCTGCTGGGCCGCGAGGGGTGCCGCAGCGCCCAGGGCCAATGCGATCAAGCCAATGCTGAACTGTTTCATGACTGCCGGCAGGCTCATCGTGAGGGTTTGGCATTCGAGGTGGCCCGTCCAAGCGCCGCATCGAACGATTGATCACCGCCCAGCCCGGTGTAGATCACCGTGCCGGCAGGATCGAGGATGACCACAAAGGCGGTGGCCGGTGCATCAAAGGCGCGGACACTGGCCCCCTGGTCGTCGAACAGGATGCGGAACGGCATCTGGTGGGCTGCCACGTAGGCCCTGACCTGCTCCGGCTTCTGGTTCACGGTGACATTGACGCCCAGAAACTCCACCTGGTCGCTGTACCTGGAGTAGGCAGCCTTGAGCCGGGGCAGGAGCTCCTCACAGTTGGGGCACCAGGTGGCCCAGAACTCGATCAGCACTGCCTGCTTGCCGATCCACTGGCCCAGGTCCACCGGCTTCCCGGCCAGGTCATTGACCTGGATGACCGGCGCCTTGGCCCCAACCCTGATCCCCGCTTCCTCCTGCGCCACCAGGGCATGGCCGGCCATAACCGCGATGCTGGCGGCGCTCAGGGCAAGGGTCCAGCGCATTCGTTTGATCATGGACAGTCACTCCGGATATACAAGGACGATTCAAGCAGCCCGGCCGCGCACGGGGCCGGGGTCAGACCCCTGCCCCGGTGTGGCTCGAGCCATACCGGGCGGACACGTAGTTGTCGAGCAGAGCCAGAAACTCCGGAACGATCGAATCCCCGCGGAGCGTGGTGGTCAGCCGTCCGTCGACAAAGACCGGCGCGACCGGATCCTCGAAGGTGCCGGGCAGTGAAATCCCGATGTTGGCGTGCTTGGACTCTCCGGGGCCGTTCACCACGCACCCCATGACCGCCACCTTCAGCTCCTCAACCCCGGGATGCCGGTCGCGCCAGACCGGCATCTGTTCCCGCAGGTAGGTCTGGATATCCTCAGCCATCTGCTGGAAAAAGGTGCTGGTGGTGCGGCCGCAGCCGGGACAGCTGGTGACCTGCGGAGTGAAGCTCCGAATGCCGAGTGACTGGAGGATCTGCTGGGCAATCTGCACCTCTTCAGTCCGATCGCCGCCGGGAGCGGGAGTGAGTGACACCCGGATCGTGTCGCCGATCCCCTCCTGGAGCAGGATGGCCAGTCCGGCGGTGCTGGCCACGGTCCCCTTCATGCCGAGTCCGGCCTCGGTCAGGCCGAGGTGCAGCGGATAGTCACCAGTCGCGGCCAGTCGGCGATACACTGCCACCAGGTCCTGGACCCCCGACACCTTGGCGCTGAGGATGATCCGGTCGTGGGCCATACCGATCGATTCCGCCATCCGGGCCGAGCGGACGGCACTCTCCACCATGGCGTCCATGGTGATGTCGAGGGCATCCCGCGGCTCGGCGCTCCGGGCGTTGGCATCCATCATCTCGGTCAGCAGGCTCTGGTCGAGCGAACCCCAGTTGACCCCGATGCGGACCGGCTTGTCGTTGACCAGTGCCACTTCGATGATGGCGCGAAAGTGTTCGTCATGCCGCTTGCCGCCGACGTTGCCAGGATTGATCCGGTACTTGGCCAGCGCTTGCGCGCAGGCAGGATACCTGGTGAGAAGCAGGTGGCCGTTGTAATGAAAGTCTCCGATGATGGGGACCTGAACCCCGAGGCGATCCAGGCCATCCACGATCTGCGGCACGGCGTCGGCCGCCGCCTCGTTGTTGACGGTCACCCGAACGAGCTGGCTGCCTGCCCGGGCCAGCGCCGCCACCTGTCGTACCGTACCGGCGATGTCGGCCGTGTCGGTATTGGTCATCGACTGCACCACGATCGGATGGCATGACCCGACCGGCACATCTCCGACGTGAGTGGTAACGGTGGCCCGGCGATTGGGGAGGAACATGTCTGGAATATAGCGACAGACCGGCGGACGGGCGGGCAGGCGGGCGGTGGGAAAAAGCTCGCGAGAGGCCGTCGGCTTGCTATCGCGCCCCGCGCAACCTGCGTGAGAGCCATTCGAGCAGGAGCATGACAACCGTGAGACTGAACAGCCAGGGAAGCAGCGCCCAGGGATCGGCACCGGGCATCGGAGCCGCAGGTGGCGTCGAGCGTCCCAGTGCGGCAACCAGGGTCGCCAGCGGGGCCGCATCGGCAGGCGGCACCGCGAGCGGGTGATCATGGCTGTAGGCCACTCGCGACACCAGGGCCGAGATCCACGCGCGGTGCCGGTCTACCGACTGAGCCCCGCCGGCCATGCGCCAGCGCCATGCGTTGGTGTAGCCGGTCTGGAGAACCCGACCCGCCCCGATCCGGCGGGCAGCGACCGCCACCAGCTGGCCGCGGCGCTCGAGGATCACCGCATCCTGACGCAGGGCAGTGATCGGCAGCAGCGTCAGTGCGGTCCGAGGGAGTGAATCGGGAGGTGGCAGGTCGTCGGACCGTATCGGGGCACCGCTCTGCCCCGGTGCCAGCCGCGCCAGCGGCTTGAGCAGCAGCGCCTCCGGCCAGGCTACCAGTCCTCCGCCCGAGTGGACGTATCGAGCGATCCGGGCGGCGTAGCGCCCCGCGCTGCTGTCGATGGTGACCACCGCGGCATACCGAGCGGTATCGATGGGTTCGGTGATGCCCTGCCCGATGCGGCTCGCCGGTGACAGCTGCACCACCGCATCAACTTGCCAGCCCCGCTCCTCCAACGCCGCCATGGTGAACTTGAGCTCCCATCCGGCCCGGCCAATCACCAGCAGGCGGTCGACGGACAGGGAATCGGTCAAGCCGGCGCGCGCCGTGACCGCGCCGACCCGCGCCTCGATGGTCGACCGCGGCCGATCGAGTCCAAGCCTGACAGGGCTGCCGCTGACCCGGGCACTGTCCAGCGTCCCGATGGCATCGATGAAGACGATCGATGCCCCGAGCGGCGCCGTGGCGACCAGATCGGCACCACCGGCGGGATCCGCCCTGGGCTCGATCGAGAGTGCCGAGGCAACGAGTTCCGAACCGCTCCAGCTGATCCGGCTGCCGGCGCCGGCCAGCGCCGTCAGCCAGTCACGGGTCCGGCCGGTTGGAGTGGCCAGAAAAGCCACGGAGGCCTCGATCGGTGTGGTCACGGTGCTCCAGCGCCGCAGTGCCGCTGGGAGGCCGTTTGAATCGCTCGACTCGGCGCGATCGGCTGCCCTGCCCCGGAGCGCCAGACCGATCGCCGAGAGGAGTGCGGCGAGCGCCAGGAGGCGGAATGCCGTCTCAAGCCAGCGGCGAGCGCGATCAGTAGGAGAGTGCATAGACGATCAGGTTGACGCCGAAGCGGGTGGGGTCTTCCTGCATGGTGCGCTTGTTCTCGGGGTGGAAATTCCACTCCGAGCTGTAATCCTTGCTGCTGTAGACCAGCCCGATCCTGCCGTTGACCAGCACCGCATCGAGATAGGGATGGACCAGATCGTCTCCCCAGCCATTGAGTTCGTGATGGGTGGTTGGCGGGCCGTCATCGAAGACGAAGAAGCAGCGGTAGAGTGCGTGATCTTTCGACAGCCGGGTCATGGGCCCGAAGAGCCGGGCAATTTCCTCGGTCGCGGTGTTGTGGAAGACTCCGGTGACATCGTGATTGTGATCGTCGATGACGATCATCCCGCCGCGCGTCACGTACCGCTGAAGGTTGCGGGCCTCCGCCTCGGTGAAGCGCACCGGCAGGTGCCCGGTCAGCCAGAGAAACGGGAAATTGAAGACAGCCTCGGAGCTGAGCGGAACATGCACGCCGGCGGGGGCCACGTCGATCGAGGTGTAGCGGGCCACCGAGTCGATCAGGTTCTCCGGCAGGACCGGGGCGCTCTCCCAGTCGCCGGAGGCATACTGCGCCGTGGCAAAGATGAATCGGCTCATGGCAGTGGTGCCCAGTCGAATGAGCCGGTCTCAAGCCAGCCGCCTGGGTTGAGCGAGCGCCGGACCGGAGCCAGCGCACTGTCCAGCGGCACCCCTCGGCCGACCCGCTCGACGGCAATGCCGATGGCCGTGGCGATGGCCGGGGCGCTTCGCGCCGCCTCGACCCTGATCACGGTCAACGAATCCCTGGCCTGGTCCGGATTCCGCCGCCCCAGTTCGACCACCCGGTCGAGCCGCAACGACCATGCTGGTGCCGCATCACCCTCGGCTTTCCCGCGAGTACGGACGCCACGATGGACCGGATCGGTGCCGGTAAGCCTGATCCGTTCGAGATTGACCGCCATGGGCCGCGGGTGGCCACGGATGAAGTAGCGGTTGGCCAGCCGCAATTCATCGAGCATCCGCAGGATCCGCCGCATGAAGGTCAGTGCGGTGCCGGGCTCCGCGGCCGCGAGGTGGGTCCGGGCCGTGACCATCAGTTCCGCCACCTGCCGCAGCCGCCGGGTGACCGCGGTCGTAGTGCTGGCCGGGTCATCGGGATCGCCCTCGATTTCGGAGATGACCGTGAGGGTATGCTGGCGCAGCGTTTCCTGAATCAGCGAATAGTCATCCGAACGCCGGGCCAGGGCCGTGGCAGGCAGCGCCCGCCGACTCTGCACCAGACTGTCGGTCTTCATGTTCAGCAGCCGCTGGCTGATCCACATCGAATCGATCGGGGGCGGTGGAACCGCCACGGCCTCGCTGGAGTCGACCGGCTCGGCGATTCGCAGGGTGCGGGTCT
>JBDTTF010000186.1:0-19641 GCA_039930765.1 Gemmatimonadota bacterium
CGGTGATACACCACATCCATCGGTCGGGCCAGCGCCGCCAGCTCGGCAGTCCGTTCCAGGTCGATTGTACCATCGTCGCGCGCCACCCCGATCACCACGGCTTCGGCGCCGAGCTCGCGGCTCCAGGTCACGTCCCGCCGCATGACTCCAAACTCGGCGTTGTCATACAGGAAGTCGCCGGCTCGCGGCCGGATCAGGATGGCCAGCGGCTTGTCGCTGATCTGGCGGATCGCCTCGACCATCCCTGGGCTGGGCGTGAGACCGCCCGACGCGCGATCGGCACAGAGCTCCATCCGCCCCGCACCACCGGTGACCGCCGCCTGGGCCGAGCCAATGCCGTCGACACAGACCTCGACCAGAATGGTCATAGTGGTTCGCTCCGTCCGCTCGCGATCCGGTATTCCTCGGTCCTGATCTCCATCTCTTCCCGGGTCGCGAGCCGAGGCAGGGTCGGATCGTGATCGGTGGCAGGAGTCAGTGTCGACACCAGCGTGGCCGGCAGCAGGTGGCGGATCGAATTGGCGTAGTACTCCAGCAGCGGCCGCTGGGCGGGGAGGATGACCAGTTGGCCTCCTTCACGCACTACCAGCCGCCGCAGGGTGAACATCCGCCAGGCCCGGTCCCAGACCTCCTCGATCGGCAATTCACCCCGCACCAGCTTGGCGTTGAATTCCGCCAGGTGGTCCCGCATTTCGTCCATCCGCTCCAGCAGCCGGTCCCGCGGCACCACACTGCTGCCGAATGACAGCAGCGCCGCACAGGCCAGCGGCACCGGGGTGACGGGAATAGCCGCGGCAATCCGTTCCATGGCGTATTCCGCCAGCCGCTGCACCTGCGGCAGCCGCTCCGATCGGGGCAGGTGAAGCAATCCGGTCGGCTGCGAGGCCAGCCAGCCCCGCACACTGACCGGTGTGCCGAAGCTCACCGCCACCCGTCCATACCGCCGCAGCCGGCCGGTCAGCATCCGGCCGACATTGCCCAGCAGGTAGTAGCAGACCCCGGTGAACTGCTGCCAGCGCGACAACGACCGGGCGTTGACCAGCCGCTCCTGGATCAGGCTGCGGTCCTCGAGCACCCGGTCGTAGTTGATCCCGACCGGCACCAGCCAGATGTCCCGATCGAACGTGGGGTCATCCAGCACCCGCACGATGTGGTCGAGCAATCCGATCTTCGGCGGCCGCAGCGCGCCATCGCGGGTCAGTCCGCCTTCCGGAAAAATTCCCTGGGTAATGCCGTTCCGGGTGATCAGCTGGACGTACCGCTCCAGCACGGTGTGGTACAGTGGCTCCCGGTACCGCCGCCGGATGAAGTAGCTGCCGAAACTCTTGAACACATACTCCAGCGGCCAGGTCCGGGCCCACTCACCCACCGCGTAGCTGATGCTGACCACCTTGGCCAGGACGTACGCCACCACCACATAGTCGGCATTGCTGCGGTGGTTCATCAGGTAGACCACCACGTCCCGCCGGGGAATCCGGTCCAGCGCGGCCTGGTCGCGATATTCGATGGAGGATTTGTACAGCAGATGGAGCAGCAGCCGGCTCAGGTTGTAGCCCAGCTTGTAGTACGACAGGACATTGAAGAAGGGGACGATTTCGTCGATGTATTCGTTGACCCGCCGGCGCACCGCCACCTCGGCGGTGTCGTGCTCGCGCGCGTGGCTGACAATGGCGGCGAGAATGGCCGGATCGTTGAGCAGCGCCTGACGGATCTCGTCCCGCTCCACCAGCTTGTAGCGGTCGAGCCGGTACTTGAGCCGCCGGGCCGAGCTGATCGCCGAGCGGCGCAACTGGTCGCGCAGGGCCTGCCGGGTCCGGAGCCAGAGCCACAGCGCGAACAGCGCTGCGGCGACGAGGAGGACGAGGAGGAGAGCGACCTGAAGCAGACTCACCTCATACCTTTGCGCGGAGGCGCCAATACGCCATGGCAGTTAGGGCGCCCAAGTAGGCCAGGTATCGGAAGCCGCGTCGTGAGTTAGTCGCCGGAAGCCCGATCCATCGGGATGGATCAGGCAGAGATCGAATTGCGGGTTAAACTCGTCGGTCGATGTATTGCAGGTGAAAGCGATGTCCCGACCATCGTGAGACCACGCCGGTTGGGTCACTCCGGTCGCCTGCGACGGAGCGAGATGCTGGGTCAAGTCGAACTCGTTCGAATTCAAGGTATCGTTGATGATGAGCGAATACTTGAGGCCCGCACCCAGGCGGGTGAAGACCAACCGACTGCCCGTCGGACTCCACGCCGGAGTGTAACTGCCCGTGCTGGGCTTGCAGAAGCCCGCCAGGCGCATATTCGTCCCGTTGGTATCAATCAGCCCGAGACAAGCGCCTCCACCGCCAATGGCCACACGTGCCGCATGGGGATTCCACGCCGGCTCTTGTCCGCTGTTCGCCGTAATCTCCGTCGTGTCCTGCCCGGTGGGGGAAAGGGTGTGCAGAATGCCATCGGCCGAAAACATCAGGCGCTGGCCATCAGGCGCCCAGGTCGGTCGGTCGACCGTTTGCGACCGATTGGTGATCTGGATCTGGTGACCTCCCAGCGTGTCCATCACGAACAGCTCGCGATGGCCGGTCCGGTTGGAGACGAACGCAATCAGGGCTCCATCGGGCGACCAGGCCGGTTCGCTGTCCGTTCCAGGTGATTGCGTCAGATTGAGCAGTCCCGACCCGTCGGCCCGCATCACCCAGATATCCTCGTCTCCGCCCCGGTCGCTCGCAAACGCTATTCGGCGCCGGTCACTCCCACTGTCCGGGGCCGAGCTGTCGCTGCAGCCGCCGAGCAGGACGAGGCACGCAAGCGCGGCCACCAGTCCTGACTTCACCCATGGCAGCGCCATAGACGCCTTACGCCGTTGGAAGAGTGCCGGCCGAACCGCCGCCCGCCTTGGCAAACTGATACGCCATCCCGTTCAGCCGGATGATTCGCTGCTTGATCGGCGGGTGGGACGCAAAGATGTCCCCCAGCAGCCCTTCCCGCTGGCTGATCTTCCGGGCGGCGGGATCCACGATGCAGAGATGCGCTGCCCCGCGGGTGATCGACTGAGTGGGCGCTACCGCCGAGTCGAGCTTTTCGAGTGCCGAGGCCAGTGCGGCAGGATTGCGGGTAAACTGCGCCCCCGTGGCGTCCGCCAGGTATTCCCGCTTCCGGCTCACCGCCATCGAGAGCAGGTTCGAGATGATCGGCGCCACGATCAGCGTCACCACCCACAGGACAATCAGGATCAGCCCCAGCGGGTTGCTGTCCTTCTTGCCGCTCCCGCTGCTGCTGCGCGAACTGCCGCCACCAAACCGCATCCCTCGGCTCAGGCCGTCCGACATCAGTGCCATGGCGCCTACCATGGCCGCCAGCAGCGTCATCAGCCGGGTATCGTAGTTCTGCACATGCGCCATTTCGTGGGCCACCACCGCCTGCAGCTCATCGCGGTTGAGCAGGTGGAGCAGCCCGCGGGTCACCGCAATACTGGCATGGGCCGGGTCCATCCCGGTGGCAAAGGCGTTGGGATCATCATCGGGAACGACCCAGATCTGCGGTTTGGGCTGCCCCGACGCGATGGCCATTTCCTCGACCACGTTGACCAGCCGCTGCTGTTCCTCACCCACCGGCTCGATGATTGCCTCGGCCCCAGTGGCCCACAGCACCCGCCGGGCCCCGCTCTTCCAGGAAAACCAGCAGATCCCGGCCGCCACCAGGGTGGCGCCGAACCCGATGAATGGAATGGTGTGGTGATAGGCGCCGGGTGGGTCATTGACACTCTGGTAGTACAGCGCCAGATCGCCACCGAAGCCCACCCAGGCAAAGAACAGCATGAAGAGCGCGACGAGCCAGACGGTGTGCCGGCGGTTGGACTCCTGCTGCTCGAAGAGGTTGGCCGTGCTCACGCCGGGGGTTTGGGGCTCGACAGGTCGACGGTGGGCACCGCCCGCTCGCTGGCATCGTCGATCTGCCACAACTCCGCCGGCGAGGCCTTGGCCACCCCGGCCATCAGGTTGGTGGGAAACTGCATCTGCCGGGTGTTGTAGGCCGTTGCCACGTCGTTGTAGAGCTGCCGCGCAAACCCGATCTTGTTCTCGGTGCTGGTCAGTTCTTCCTGCAGCTGCTTCACATTTTCTGTGGCCCTGAGCTGCGGATAGGCCTCACTCAGCGCAAACAACCGCCCCAGTGCCTGGGTCAGTTCACCCTCGGCCTTGGCCACCTGTGGTACCCCGGTGGCGCTGACGGCCCTGTTGCGGGCCGAGATCACGGCCTCGAGCGTGCTCTTCTCGAAGTCCATCGCGCCCTTGACGGTGTTGACCAGGTTGGGAATCAGGTCATGCCGCCGCTTGAGCTGCACGTCGATCTGCTTCCACGCATTGGCCACGTCGTTCTTGAGCTTGATTAGCCCGTTGTACGCCGACATGGCCCAGAATCCCAGCACCACCACCACGATCAGCAAAATGATCATTGCGGCAACCTTTCTCCGTTGCTACGAGAAGTGATCCAGCCTACGAACTGCTCCCGCCATCGGTGGCGGCGTCCAGCACCGCCCGCACCGCCCGGGCCAGACTGTCAGGATCGCGGCGCAGCGCCGGGTGGTGGCCCTCCAGCAGCAGTTCCACCCCGGGCGCCACGTCGAGGCGCTGCACCCCCCAAAATCGCGCCGGTTGTCCGGGTTCCCCCGATGGAGCTGACCGGCGCTGCATCGCCCGGCCAACCCGGCCCCGCGGCTCGTGGTCATTGGGCAGTACCGCCAGCCGCTCCGGTGGCGGCAGCGCCGCGCCCAGTGCACCGGCCACCCGCCGCTCGATCACATCGCCGGTCAGTCCCTGGAATTCGGCGGCCACCTTGTCCAGCGTGGCCCCCTCCATTTGCCGCAGCTTGATGGCCAGGACCTGCAGCAGGTGACGGTAATTGTAGGTCGCGGCGGTGCCCCGGCCCTCCGGCTTGTTCACGATCCCCTGCGCCACATAAAACCTGATGGTCCGCTCGGTTGGCCGGGCCCGCGCCGCCGCATTCAGTGGATAGATCCCCGACGCGTCAAGCAGCCCGCCGGCCAGCGTGGCCAGGTCTCGCAAGTTCCACGGTGCCAGCGCGGCATAGCCCCGCAGATTGGCCAGCGGATCGCCGCCCCGGATATCGGGAGCGCTCACGCCAGGGCCGCCTCGGTCGCGGCCTGCCGCTCCAGCGCCTCGGCCACCTCGGCGATCTCGGGATGCTCCCATGGCAGCGGGATCACACTGGCCACCGACCGCTCACGCGGCTGTGGCCCTCGCCGATTGCGATGCAGCATCCGGTCGATCCCGAACCACGCGTCATGCAGTTCATGCCGCTCGGCAAGGCCGAGTGCCACCAGCAGCATCCGGTCTGCCCGGCCCACCTGGCCGAACTCCTCGAGACCGCCAGCCGCCCGGGTCAGGAATTCTACCGCGGCTGCCGGTGGCAGCCGTTCCTGCCATGCGGTAAGCTCGCGCCGCTGCCGCTCGAATGCGACCCGGTCTCCCAGCGCGATGGCCAGATCGAGCAGCTCGAGTCGGGCCGCGACCTGATCCGCGAACGGAATCGGTCCGGCCAGCGCCAGCGTGAACGCCTGCCTGGCCGCCGAGCCGGCTCCGAGGCCGCGCAACAGGTTGCCCAGACTGGCCAGCACCCGGCGCCGTGGCGCGCCGTCAGCGGCCTGCTGCAGCGCGCGATGATGTGCCTGCAGCGCCTCGAGCGGCAATCCCCTGGCTTCGAGTGCCGTCCCCAATGCGGACCAGGCCGATCCCAGTCGATCAGATGGCCCCTGGTCGTCGGTGCGGCCCTGAACCGGCTCGATCAGCTCCCGGGCCGCATTGATCCGCCCCTGGCCCACCCACGCCGTGGCGCGGATCAGCGCGACCAGGTCTCGGCTGCCGGTTTCGGTGGCGGCCCCGGCACATTCTGCGATGGCGAGGGCTCGCTCAGCCGGCTGCCAGCGACCCAGCGTGACATCGAGCCGTGCCACCAGCAGCGACAGGTCGACGGCTTCACGGTCCGAGGCAAATCCGGTCAGCCCACTGAGCAGGCGTTCCAGCACCAGCAGCGCTTCGGTGAAGTGTCCTTCGCTCTCGAGGTGCACCGCGTAGCCGGTCAGGGCGCGCGTCAACCCACCTCGCGACGATGGGGGCGCCAGGCCATCCAGGATGAGCAGCAGGTGGCCGGCCTCTTCGCCGGGGCCGCCCGGAATCTCGAGACCCGAGCGCAGCCGCGCTAATCCGCCAGCCTCCACCACCCCGGTGCTCCCGGCCGCCGGCACTCGGCGCAGCACCAGGTGTGCGGTGAGTGCCGCACGGCCAGCCCGGTGACGGCCGGCGCTGACCGCCGCTCGCGCCCGGGCAAGCGCCGGCGACCGGCGCTCGGAAGCGGCGGGGCAGCAGGCGGCCAGGTCCGCAGGAGGTGTCACGGGGCCAGCCCGCGAGCAGGGAACAACGATCGGGGCATGGCGGCTAGTATGCCGGAAGCGGGCAGAGGGTGCAAGGGCGCTGCGCGCAATTCGAACCCCCTGCCGCGTCGCCGCGATGACGGTGGTCTTGGGCCGCGGCGTTACCGTGTGCCATGCGTCGCGGCTTTGCACTCGTCGAACTCGCCCTGGTCCTCGGACTCGCCGGCATCATCGCCACCATCGCGATGCCGCCGCTGCTCGGCGTCCGTGATCGCCTGGCCGTCGACGGTGTCATCTACCAGCTGGCGGCCCTGCACGGACGGGCCCGCCTGATGGCCATGGTCGACGGCCGCCCGGTCCGCCTCGAGATCCGTGCCGACACCATGCTGATTCAGGAAATCGCCGGTGCCGACACCGTGACCCGCTGGTCCGGTCCCGGCACCAGCAGCGCATCTGCGCGGGTCAGCGGCCCAACCCGCCCCACGCTGTTTGCCCCGACCGGGGTGACCTACGGCGTGTCCAACGCCACCTGGGTGGTGGCGCGGGGCGGGGTCGAGCGCCGGCTGATCGTATCACGCTGGGGACGGCTCAAAATTGAATAGCGCCTGCCGCCGTGGAGGCCCTGACGGCACCTCCCGACGGTGGGCCACCCGGAGGCCAGGTCGGCTCCGGGTGCTGCTGCAGCACTGCGGTTATGGCAAACGGGAAACGCTGCTGCGGAGACTCAGTCTTCGACGCCGGCGCCGGCCGGCTCCAGTGCATACTTCCGGACCTTGGCCAGCAGTGTCGAACGGGCAATACCCAGCAGCTGAGCGGCTCGGCGCTTGTTGCCATGGGTGTACCGCAGCATCGAGGCAATGTGGCGGCGTTCGGCCGCTTCGAGTGCATCGGGCGCCGCATCGGAGGCCGGCGAGATGGCCCGGCGCAGGGCGGCCAGGTCGAGATCAGGCAGATTCAGATCGAGAACGACGGCGCCGAGCCCCGGAACGGCCAGGGCGTCAGCAGCCTGCGGACCGCTGCCGGCAGTTACCACCTGGTAGCCGGCGGAACGGATCGCCGCGGCCAGCTGGTCGCGGCGGACGGGATCGAGATCGACGAGAAGCATGTGGGAGGCCTTCATTAAAGATCAACCTATCGATCGGTACCGGTGACGACCACCGGCCGGAGGGCCGGATTGTACCGGCCGACGAGGGGACGATCACCTCCCGGGACACCGCACTCCGGGATGGCAATCAGCTAACTTTCAGTACTATGTCTGGACCTGCACGCCGATGAATACGCATCTTGACCTGAAAACGTTGAGCCTGGGCTCCCGGATCCAGGATCCGCTCCTGGTCCTGGAGCTGGATCAGCGCGGCGGTGACAATCCGCACACAATCCTGACCCTCGGCAACCGCTCGGGACGGATCGCAAGCGCACCCGTCTGGGCTTCTGATGCCCACCGGATAGCCGGCGTCGCTCGCGGCGATGTGGTCCAGGTCATCGGCGAAGTCTCCGCCTACCGCGAACGGCGCCAGCTCAAGATCACCTCAATCCGCAGCCTCCCGAAAAGCGAGGTCCCGCTCCGCGAACTGCTGCCCAGCGTCGGCGAAATCAGCGGCTACTGGGAAGTGCTCGATCGCTGGCGCGGCGAGATTCGGGGACCTCGACTGGCCGCGGTGCTCGCCCTGCTGTATGACGATCCTGATTTCCGGCGGCGCTATGAGGAGTGTCCTGCCAGCACGGCCGGTCATCACGCCGAGCTGGGCGGCCTGCTCAAGCACACCGCGGAAATCGCCGCCATCGCCCGTCCGATGGCCAAGGTCATGAAGGCCGACGCCGACCTGGTGCTGGCCGGCGTGTTGCTCCATGACATCGGCAAACTCGAGGCGTATCGCTGGGATACGGCTTTTACCATGACGGAGGCGGGTGCCCTGATCGGGCACGTGGTGCTGGGACTGCGGATGCTGGAGCGCCGCATCGCCGAGCAGTGCCCACCGCCCTGTACCGAGGCCGAGCTGGTCATGCTGGAGCACCTGATCCTGTCCCACCATGGTCGGCTGGAATACGGCTCCCCCGTGCTGCCCATGACGCCGGAAGCCGAGATCCTGCACTATGCCGACAACACCAGCGCCAAGTTGACCAGCTTCAACGATGCCCTGGCCGATCCCGAGAATTTCCCTCCCGGCTCCGGCGGCGTGAGTTCCCGGCGGATCTGGGAGCTGGACAACCGCAAGGTGTTCCAGAATCGAAGCGACTGGGGGCGGGAACCGGCAGCTGAGTGAACCGAGGACGTCGAATGCGAAACGGCCGCCCGGCGAGTCGCCGGGCGGCCGTTTCATGTGCCATCATCGCGGGTGGTCGGCGCTGCGCATCGGAGCGGGTTGAGCGCTCCCTGGCATGGCACCCCGAGGCGCCAGATCGGGGTGGATGAGGCGCCGTGAGCGCTCCATCAGTATCCGGGCAGGACGGGCGGGATCGACAGCCACCTGGGCCCTTGAAAGCGTCGGTGACCTCCCCCGCCCCTCCCGGATCCCCCGGCAGTCCTGATCATCAACCCGTCGGCCAATGACCTTTATCCACCGGTGGCACGACTAAGATAGGGACCCGAAGAAACGATGCAAGTGCCTGTCTTTATTCGGTTTACGTGATTGTGTCGAGTGAAATTTGTGGATAGACAACTGGTGAGAAGGCATGCAGATATGGAGGGCTTCCACACCATGTGGAGATGTTGATCCACATTGTCCCCACGACCGGCGGGTCAGGATTCCAGCCCGACCTCGATGTAGCGGTAGCTGGCTTCCCCGTCGCTTGAGATGAACAGGCTGCCGGCCGAGGAGGCGGCAAACCAGCAGGCTATCAAGCCCCGAC
The DNA here is from genome assembly GCA_039930765.1 of Gemmatimonadota bacterium. Taxonomy (GTDB): domain Bacteria; phylum Gemmatimonadota; class Gemmatimonadetes; order Gemmatimonadales; family GWC2-71-9; genus DATEHG01. The sequence goes on from JBDTTF010000186.1 coordinate 9,227, forward strand.
CGGTGTCCAGCTCGTTCAGAATGGCGCCGAACCAGCGCCGCATATGGCGGACTTCCGGGGCCCGCCGGCTGAGCATGGCCAGCAGCTGACCAGTGCCGGTGGTGGCCCTGAGGAAATGGGCGATGGCGTGTCCTCGCTGAGAGAATTCGATGGCCCGGACACCCGGCTCGTCGAACAGCACCGAGCCCTCGAAATTGTCCATCGGCGGCGCATCGAGGCGGGGACCCAGGTAGACGAACCGGCGACCCTCCTCGCCCTTGCGCTCGATCACGGCGATGGCCGTTTCGCTGGTCAGGCGAGCGGCGTGAATCATGTCGTCGTCCTGGAGAATGCCGACGACCTGGCTCCACTCCAGTGCCGCCAGGGCCGTGTCCATCGGGCAGCCGACCGAATCATCAATGGCCAGCAGGCGTGGCGCCTCCCCGGCCCTGAGCATGAAGTGGCTCAGCGCTTCCGGGCGGTCGGTAAAGGTGCGGACAGTCAGGGTCGATGGCGTCGTCATAAGTGAAACGTAATATAGACAGCCTTACCATCTCGAGGGCTTCGGTACATTTTCTCCCCAATGAACGTGACCTGGACCGCGCTGCCCTCTCCACTGGGCAGCCTGCTGCTGGTGGAGTACGTGGGCCAGCCGGTGGTCATCGAGTTCGCCCCCAAAGGCGGACGGATGAAGTGGATCGACCGGCTGCGGACCCGGCATCCCGATATCGTGATCGACGCGGGTCCCTGCCCCGCGACGTCCGCCTGGCTCGATGGCTATTTCGAGGGCCGGCCCATGCCGGTGCACTACCCCGAACACCTGGAGTCGCTGATGGGCCCATCGGCAGCCGAGAACGCCGTGTGGCGGGAGCTGTGCCGGATTCCAGTCGGAGCAACCCGCTCCTATGAAGCGGTGGCTACGGCCACCGGTCTGACCGCCAGGGTGGTGGGGCAGGCCAGCGGAGCCAACCATCTCGCGCTGCTCATTCCCTGCCACCGGGTCGTCGGCAAGGATGGCACCCTGGTGGGCTATGGCGGCGGGCTCGAGCGCAAGCGCTGGCTGCTGGACCACGAACTCCGGCTCACCGGGCTGGTCCTCAGCTGAGCGGCGGTATCCCTCGATATTGACAAAAATCCTGCCGATCCTGAGCTTAGAAACCGGGCCGGGCCGTTCACGCCCTCCAGGCACCCTATCGGCACTCCACGGACTCTCCGCTGGCTTGGTGCCCTGTCGTATCATCCCGGTTCGGCTGACCGGGATTTCGCGGAGCCACCAGGCTCCATTCTCCGACGTGGGGGCGCGGCCATGGCCAAGGGCACCGTGAAGTGGTTCAATGATGCCAAGGGATTCGGGTTCATCGCGCAGGATGGCGGCAAGGACGTCTTCGTGCATCACACTGCCATCGTTGCCGAAGGATTCCGCTCGCTCGGCGAGGGAGATGCCGTGGAGTTTGACACCGTTGAAGGGCCGAAGGGGCTGCAGGCCTCGAACGTTCGCAAGGCATGAGTCAGCGGCCACTGCAGTTGCGGCCGTAACGCGTTCCCTGACCTATCCCGGTCCCCAGCCGGCCGCGCGCCTCCCGCGCGCGGCATGGCTCCGCCGTTTCGCTGTGCTCAGTCTGCTTCCGCTGCTCCGGATCAGCCATGCCCTGCTGCACGCCCAGACTCCAGCGCCGGCGCCGCCGCTGCAATTCATCGGCTTCGAGGTCGGACAGTCGCTGACCGGCGTAGCCGAGCGCAGCCGAGCGCTGGGAGGGCGGCTGGCCTGCAAGCGCAGCCGCACCGACTCCACCCTGCACGAGTGTCAGGCGGTGATGCACGATTCGAGCGGCCGCGAGCTCCGCCTCTGGCTCTCCGCGGTGGACAGCGCCACCAGTGTGATGACGCTCGCGACCCGGATGACGGTCACCGGATTGCTGCGCTGGCAGGGTGAACTGGCGGAGCAATTTGGCAGCGCCCGTGAGCGCAGTCGGGGCCGCCAGCACTCGCTGCAGTGGATCAGGGCCAATACCATGATGCGATTGACCTGGCGGCCGGAGGCGGGCGGGCTGATGGCCAGCGTCAGTCTGGTCGATGGCGGCAGGCTCGACGCCTGGGGCCGGCGGATTGAACAGCGGATGCAACCGGTCGAGCCGGTGGCAGCCGACAGTGTGCCGCCACACCCGTGAGCGCCTCAGCCGGCCAGCCTGACCAGATAACTTCCCTCGCCGTGCTCCCGCTGGTAGTCCCGGACGATGGTTCCGCCATCCTTCATTTCCCGCAGCAGGGTGCCGACCCTGCCCCGCACCGGCGCGCTGCCCCCGCCACTGCCGCGTCCGGTGATCAGCCGGACGACGGCACCGGGCCGGGCCTTTCGCTGGATGGTGAGGAACTGTCCGGTACTGCGAATGGCTTCGAGCACCGACTGGCCATGCAGGTCGAATACCATGGCGGGTTCCCGGTCGGTCCAGTCCGGCATGACAACCTCCATTCAGGCGATGACGGCGGGGATTGCCCACCTTTGCCCGCCACAGTAGCGTTCCCGTCGCCGTGCTGACTCTCTCCGAGCCCACTCCCGCCACGCGAGCACGGCGGCCCCACCAACGTCGCAAGACTGCGGAGCACCTCGTGTCTCCTGTTCGATCCGTGCCCTGCCGGCTGATGCTGGCCGCCGGTCTGCTGCTCCTGTTAGCGGCTTGTGGAGGACAAACCGGTTCCATCCGGATCGGGCTGTCGGGTCCGTTCACCGATCCGGTCGGCGCCCCGATGAAGCTGGCGGCCGAGATGGCGGTCGATGAGATCAACGCCAGCGGTGGTATCGGGGGCCGGAAGCTCGAACTGGTCGAACGGGACGACTACGCCGATGCCGATTCGGCGGTGGCCGCCGCCGCTGAGCTCGAGCAGGCTGGGGTCGTCGCCGTGATCGGCCACGTCTTCAGCGGGCCTACCCTTGCTGCGGCGCCAATCTACAACGGCGCCCGGGTACCGGTGGTCGAACTTTCGCCGTCCTCCACCTCTCCGGAAGTCACCCGCGCGGGTCCCTACACCTTCCGGATCTGCCCCAGCGACCTGGCCCACGGCGCGGCCCTGGCGCGATTTGCCCGCCAGCAGCTCAAGTACACCCGCGGCGCGGCGCTCTATCTCAACGATGAATATGGCCGCGGCATCCGCCAGACCTTCGTAGCCGAGTTTACCCGGCTGGGCGGCGTCATCACCGAGAACGATCCCTACCTCGGCGGCACGCCCGAGGTCGGACCCTATATCGACCGGCTGGCCCAGCGCGGCGGCATCCAGTTCATGATGGTGGCCGGCAACAAGAGCGAAGCCATCGAGGTGCTGAAGCGGGCCCGGGCCAAGGGCATCAAGGTGCCAGTGCTCGGCGGTGACGGACTCGAAGGACTCGAGGAAGGCGGAGCCCTGGCCGAGGGCAGCTACGTGTCCGCGGCCTACATGGCCGTGGTGGACAATCCCCGCAACCACAAGTTCGTCGATGCCTACGCGCGGCGATATCCCACCGCCGGCGCACCCAACCAGCCAGCCGCCGCGACCTACGACGCCTTCTACCTGCTGGCGGAGGTCATCCGCCAGGCGGGCACCGGTCGGGCCGAGATCAGGAACCGGCTGGCCCTGGTGGGCAACGGTGAGCCGGCATTCGACGGGGTCACCGGCACCATCGCCTTTGACGCCAACGGGGACGTTCCCAAGCAACCGGTGATTATCGGAGTCATCCGGAACGGCCGGATTCGTCCGGCAGAAGGGCAGTAATGAGCATGTTCCAGAGTCTGCGGCGTCGGATCGGCGTCACCATGGCGGCGCTGCTCGGGTTGGTCCTGGTGATGACACTGCTCGGTTCCAGCGCCATCCGCTCGATGAGCCGGGCCATCAATGCCAACCTCACCTCGCTCCGCAGCGGCAGTGAGACGACCAATGGGCTGGTCGCCGCGGTGCTCAGCGAAATCCGCTCGGCTCAGCAGTATCTGCTTACGCCGGAGGAGGAGCTCAAGGCCGAGTTCACCGCCAGTGGCGACCAGGCCTACGCCTACCAGCGAAGGTTTCGCGACCTGCCTTCGTTGACCAACGACGAACGCCACACCATCAACCGGATCGGCGCCAACCAGGCCGCGGTCGAAGTGGCCTATGCTACCGCGCACGCCCTGGCCGATGTGGGTCAAACCGGCGACGCCCGGATGCTGGCCGGCAAGGCACAGCAGGCCACCGACACCCTGGTGGCAGATGTCCGCGCCCTGGCCCTCTCGCAGGGCCACCACGCCGAGGAACGAAGCCGCGACCTGAGCCGCCAGGGTGCCACTTTCCAGACCATGGTCTGGTTCCTGTTCGTCATCGTCCTGCTGGTCGGCACCGGAGCGGCCTTCCTGACTGTCCGGGCAGTCGATACCCCGCTCCGCCGGCTGATCCATACCGCCGAGCAGATGGGCGCCGGCGATCTTCGCGCCGTGCAGCTGAGTGAAATGCCCACCGAGCTGATGACCCTGGCCCAGGCCATGGGGTCGATGTCGAGCCAGCTCCGCACCATCGTGGCCGCCGTAGTCGACGAATCGCAGCAGATCGGTGGCCGGGCCGGTGACTTCTCGGCCATGAGCCAGGAGCTGGCAGCCTCCAGCGGAGAAATCTCGACCGCCATGGTCAAGATCTCCTCAGGCGCCGATCACCAGGTGCGCGGGATGCAGGACGCCGACGAGCTGCTGGCCCGGCTCCGGGCCAATGCCGCCACCAACGCCGAAGCTTCGGCCCGGGTGGTCCAGCTCGGTGAGGCCATCCGAGCCGTCGCGACGCGTCACCGGACTGACGTGGAAGCAGCCGGTCGCACCCTGCTTGATGTCCGTGAGGTGGTACAGACCTCGGCCCACCAGGTGCAGGAGCTGGCCCAGCTCTCCGGTTCGATCACCGAATTCATCGACCTGATCAAGCAGATCTCGTCGCAGACCAACCTGCTGGCGCTCAATGCCGCCATTGAGGCGGCCCGGGCCGGGGAGCATGGCCGCGGCTTTGCGGTGGTAGCCGAGGAGGTCCGCCACCTGGCCGATTCCAGCGCCAAGGCCGCGGAGGATGTGACCAAGACGGTCGAGTTCATCCGCAAATCGATCCGTGAAGTGTCGCTGACCATGGAAATTGGTACGACCAAGGTGAGCGGGATCGAGCATGTTGCCCAGGGAGCTGCCAGCGGTCTGGAGGAGATCGGACGGGTGGTACAGGAGGTCCAGGCGGCGGCGGCCGTGGTGGCCGGCGAGGCCGAACAGAACCGCGCGGTGGTGGACAAGCTGGCCGAACGGACGGCGCAGGTGGCGCAGTCAGCCTCGGAGCATGCGTCGTCGAGCCAGGAGGTGGCGGCCGCCGCTGAGGAACAGAGCGCGTCGACCGAGGATATGGCGGCGTCCGCCAGTGAACTGCTCGAAGGCGCCAACCGGCTGACCAAGCTGGTGGCCGAGTTCAGGACCTGAACCGGCGGCGGGCGCCGCCGGCTTACTTCTTTTTCCTGGGAGCTTTCTTGGCCGCGGGCCGCTTGACCTTGTGACTCTTGCTGCTCTTCTCCGCCTTGACGGCCGCCCGCTCGTGCTTCTTCTGGGCCTCTTCCTTCAGCTCCGCCATCACCCGATCGCCCTCTTCCTGACCGAGCAGGCCGCGGCGGGTGGCGTACTTCACCACCTCGTCCGCGTCGGCCTCGTCGAAATCGCCCAGCCGGGCGGCGGCACGGATGATGTTCAGCAGCGCGTCCGCCACCGGACTCCGCAGCACATTGGCGATGCCGGGGAGGGTTTCCAGCAGCGTGGAGATCTGGGATCCGCCGAGTTCGGAGGCCACTTTCGACTCCTTCGCCGGGCCCGGGAGCCTGGCGGTAGGGGAGCCTGGACAGCCAGAACGGCCGCCAAGCGGGGGCCAACGTACCATCGACTGGGGCCCCCAGTCAAGCAGAAGCGCGCCCAACGGCGATGAAGCCGTGGGCGCGCTCAGTTAGTAGCTCCTGCTACGACTATTATCTATCCTCAGGCTACAGAGCGTACCGCAGGCGCAGCGAGCCTTCGAAACCCGTGACGCTCGGCTTGCCAACCGCTGTCGAATTGATGTGACCGGTGTCGTAGCGGGCGCCTGGAATCAGGGAGAACCTGGGAGCCACTTCGACGCGCGCGGTAGCGCCGCCGCCGAACAGGAAGCCGCTGCCGCTCGCGGGTGCCGAGCCGAGGACCCGGGCTTCGATCAGCGGCTGGATGGTGACCTTGGGACCAGCCTGGATGCCGAGCTGGGCCCCGACGGTGAAAATGTTCTCTTTCGACGAGAACCCGACCAGGCTGTCGCTCTTGCTGCTCGACCGGTAATAGTCCCAGGCGTAGACGGCGAGCGAGTTGGAGCCGATTGGCGAGGTCAGACTGACCTGACTGATGTACCGGGTGGCAGGACTGAAGGCGCCGGGGCTGCCACCGCCGGTTGCCTGGTCGTTGGAGAAGGTGCTCAAGGTAAATCCGAGCGAGAGGCGGGAGGCACCGATCAGGTGATCCGCCCCCACCCGCACGCGGCCCTCGAAGCCGGGCTTGTATCGCAAGTTGCTGATGGCGGTGTCCGGGTCGTCGTAGGGCTGGTACTTGGCGCTCAGCCTGCCGCTGGCGGAGAGACCAAGATTCCAGCCCCCGGCCGGGATCGCGACTGCGGCGCCGAGGGTGCCGGAGAACCCGTTGCCGTAGCTGGCCACCGGAAACAGCAGGAAGTTCGATGCAATGGCGCTGGAGACATCCAGCTCCTCCTGGGTCTGTTTCTCGGCGCCGGTCGGCAAGTTGAGCATCAGGCTGAGCACCAGCCGGTCATTGCCGAAGACGTAGGACCCGCGGACCTGGGTGTCGGTGAATCCGTCGAGGGTGTGAGCATCGCCGGTGGCAGCATCGTGCGCCTTGGTGCTGGCATAGTAGGTCCCGATGTCGACCGAGAATTGCTGGCCGACCGGGATGACCACCCCGAACGGCACCGCGATCTGCTCGACATTCTTGGTCGGGTATGTCGAGCCGAAGCTGTACCGCTTGTAGATGAGGCCGGAGGAGACGCCGGCATCGCCCGCGAAGGGCGACTGGGCGGCCACACTGGCCGGGGCGGCCAGCACCAGCAGTGCCAGGATCGAGCGGAAGTGCATCGACGGACTCCTCACGGCCGGGTGATAATGATGATGATGGTGCCGGTCAGGCTGGGCGGATCGGTCACCCCGCCGCCGTTGACCTCGGGCAGATTGTGGCGCTCATCGGGCGGCCGGGTGGCGATCTCGATCTGGTGGCCGGTGCCCGGCACGGTGCCGCCGATCAGGTTGTGCAGCAGGTCACCGGTGCTGGTCGGCGGGTTGCGGTCACCGGGGGAGACATTGGGTCCGCCCAGGTTGCTCAGCGCCACCGGCGCGCTGACACCCAGTCCGCTCAGCTCCACGACCGCCGCCTGGTGTTCCTTGGCGGCCCTGAAGTTGGGATCCCGTGCCGCGGCCCGCCCGTAGGCATCGCCGGCGGCCTTGAAATCACCGCGATCTTCGGCTTCGAGGCCGTTGCTGAACGCCAGGAATGCCTGCAGGTCAGCGGTGGGCCGCTCACTGATGGCGCGCTGCTCGGCCGGCGTAAGCTGGATGTTCATCTTCCGCAGCAGCTGGAAGACCACCTGCTTTTCCATGTCGAACAGCTTCTTGAGATCATCGTTGGCCGAGCCATTGGCGACCACCGTCGACGAGGTGGTGGCGACCACGCTGGCGTCGAGCTTGAGCCGGTCGGCCGAGGAGCCGTTCTGCAGGGTGCCCTGTACCACGGAGGCAGCGCGCAGCATCCGGCCGGACCGGGCGCCACTGGCCGGATCGGTCTTGCCGGACTCGGTCAGCTTCATTTCGTCGACCAGGTTCTGGACCCGGGCGCGTTCGAGCAGGGTCAGCCGGTTGACCTTGGACAGGTCGGTCACGACCAGGTAGGTCAGGCCCGATTCGAGTGGCTTGAAGTCAGGATTGGTTCCGAGGTAGCGGAACGGAAAGACGGCGATCGTGTTCTCGGTCGGCGGCTGCTTGCTCAGCTCGGATTCCCGGGCCACCGCCTCCCGGGCAGCCTGCTCGAGATCCTTGCGGGTGAGCAGGGTGAGCAGGCCCCGGACTTCACCTTTTTCTGCCGGGTTGCGAGCCAGGGTCCCGGCCGTGTTGTAGCTGGCGCGGGCGCCGGCCAGGTTGCCGGCAGCCTCCTGCGACAGTCCGAGATAGACCGTGGCCGGATAATTCCCCTTTTCGACCGCCAGCGCGCCTTTAAGTGCGTCCTGGGCCCGGGTGTAGTCCTTGGCGTTGTAGTAGGCAATGCCGATCCGGGTCAGGACCGACGGATCAGCGGGGTGCCTGGCTCGTTCGGCCTCGAGGGCAGGAAGGTCCGCAGGAGCGACGGTACCGGGCGCCGGGGTGCCACCGCAGGCACCGAGTAGCAGCCCACCAACCGCCGCGAGGGGAATGACTCGCAAGAAGCGCATGCATGCCTGCCTGCCCCGGAGGGGCGTAGTAAGAGAGGTCTGGCTAATGTACCGGCCGCCCCTGAGGTCGGCAACCACGCCGGGTGGCCTTCGGTTTGCGCCCTCGCCGGGCGGCCCGTACATTGGACACCGGCGGGGCTAGGGAGAAATCCCCGGACCGCCCGCCAGAAAGACCTCCATTCTGTGGGTCGTCGCGGGATCAAGGAATATCGGCCGGCCGAAGCCCTGGCCCTGATCGCGGCGGACCGCGACCACAAGCCGCTGCTATGCCCAAGTTGTGGAGGGGCTGCCATCGAGCGCCGGCCGAGGCGGGGCAGCCAGGAGGGTGGCCGGATCACGCTCACATGCACCGCCTGCAGTCGCAGCGCCGTCTACCTGGCCCTGGGTGACGCGCCTCCCACACCGGAGTCTCCCGGCCTGCACCCCTGACCTCACCGGAATGGCTCGTGGCCCACTCCCGCGCTCACAGCTCCCATCCCGCCGTTCTCGCCGTCTTCACCACCGTCTTCATCGACATCATCGGGTTCGGGATCGTGCTCCCGCTGCTGCCGAGCTATGCGGCGCGGCTGGCGGTGAGCGATACCCGGATTGGGGTGCTGGTCGCCAGCTTTTCACTGTGCCAATTCCTGCTGGCCCCGTGGTGGGGACGGCTGAGCGACCGAATCGGCCGTCGGCCGGTGATCCTGATCGGGCTGGCCGGCAGCGCGCTGTCCTATCTGCTGTTTGCCTACGCCGGAAGCTTCGAGGCGCTGCTGCTTTCCCGGGTGCTGGCCGGCTGCATGGGCGCTACGGTGAATGTGGCCCAGGCCTACCTGGCCGATGTCACCACTCCGGAGAAGCGCTCCAGTGCCATGGGGCTGATCGGCGCGGCGTTCGGACTGGGGTTCGTGGTCGGTCCTCTGATCGGGGGAATCAGCAGCCACTACGGCGATCACCTGCCCGGTCTGGTGGCCGCCGGGCTCTGCACCATCAACCTGGTGCTGGCGATGTTGCGGCTGCCGGAGAGTTCGGCGCAACGGAGTCGCGAGCGGATCCGGGCCCCTGTCGACTGGCCGCTGCTGCTGCCACCGGCGCTGGTGGTGCTGCTGTCCAGCATCGCGTTCACCGTGATGTACGTGGTCTTTCCGCTGTATCTCGAACGGGCGATGCACTACGACCGCCGCCACACCGCCTACTTTTTCGTGTTGCTCGGCCTGGTCACCGCCGGAGTACAGGGTGGCCTGGTGGGACGGGTGGTGCGCCGGTTCGGCGAGCGCCGGGTAATGGAAGCTGGCTGTGTGATCGTGGCAGTCGGGCTGATGGCATTGCCGCTGGTAACCGGCGCCGCGGTGCCTGCCGGGATCAGGCTGCCGGGACTGATCGTGGTGATGCTGCTGCTGGGCTTCGGGCCGGGACTGATCACGCCCAGCACCTCCGGCTACGTCTCCAGGATGACCTCAGCGAACGGTCAGGGGCGGGCGCTGGGATTGCTGGCGAGTGCTGGCGCCGTGGCCCGGGTCGTCGGACCGGTGCTGGCCGGGGTGCTGAGCGGCGTGCTGGGGAGTCCGCTGACCTTCATGGCGATGGCATTGGTGGCGCTGGCGGGAGCGATCGGTGGGGTCGCGGCGCGGGGTACGCGGAAGGTGGCGTAGATCGCAACTGAACACGAAGACACCGAGGATTCCGGGCGGCCGGTTACCTGGTTTCCCCTGGCAACACCCGACAACGGCAACTGAATAACGCGAAGCCGCGAAGGGCTCCGAGCCACTCTGACTACTGTCTACACTGATTCAACGCTGCGATGGACGGCAGCTGTAACAGCAACGGCAACTGAATAACGCGAAGCCGCGAAGCCGCGAAGGGCTCCGAGCCACTCTGACTTCTGTCTTCTCTGGTGAGTGCAGCGCTGCGATGGACGGCAACAGCAACGGCAACTGAATAACGTGAAGCCGCGAAGGGCTCCGAGCCACTCTGACTACTGTCTACACTGATTCAACGCT
>JBDTTF010000187.1:0-35101 GCA_039930765.1 Gemmatimonadota bacterium
CCGGCGGGCCGGCGGGCCGGCGGATGCACCGTACCAGCCGATGAATCAAGCCGCTACGGCGCCGACTTTTTCGGCTGGCCGATTCCGATCGATCGAGCGCGCGAAACGATCCAGGCCACCTGTTCCGCGAATGTCAGGTCGGTTCCGTCGAGAGGCAGCGCATCGGATGCCATCTTGAGCGGCGCCACCGCGCGCCCGCTGTCGGCCGCATCGCGGGCGCTGAGCCGAGCGGTCTCGGCCGCGAGGGTGGCCTCACCGACCGCTTCGCCCCGCTGCTCCAGGCGGCGGCGGGCCCGGGCCCGGGCTGAGGCGATGAGATAGATCTTGAGCGGGGCCTCCGGAAAGACCACGGTTCCGATATCACGGCCATCGACCACAGCACCACCCGCCGACCGGGCAATGGCGCGAAGCTGATGATCGACCCATTCGCGAATCGCCGGCACGGCCGAGACCGCCGAGACGCCGGCGGTGACCACGGGAGTACGAATGAGGGGGTCAGCGTCCATCCCGTCGAGTCTCGGAACGAATCCGGCCGGGGTGCTGGTCAGGGTCAGCTTCCGACGCTCCGCCTCCTGGATCAGCCGCTCTGGTGCGCCCAGCACCGACTCCACCCCGACCGATCCGCTCCGATCGAGCGCGATCCTGGTCATCCCCCGATACAGCGCTCCGCTGTCGAGGTGCGCCAGTCCGAGCTGCTCGGCCACCGCGCCTGCGGTGCTGGACTTGCCCGAGGCTGAAGGCCCATCGATGGCGATCACCCAGGGGGCAGGCAGGAGCGCGGGAGGAGCGGTTGGTGGCATGGTCAAACCCGGATCGACCGGAGCATTTCAGGAAATCCAGGAAAACTGACCGCGGCGCAGGCCAGATCATCGATCCTGACCCGGGCGCCTGGCACCGTGCCAAGCACCGCGAATGCCATGGCAATCCGGTGATCGCCGTCGGTGCGGACCCGACCGGCTGGAGGGGCTTCCCTGCCCTCGACCAGCAAGTCCTGTCCGACTACGGTCGCCTGTCCGCCCAGGGCCCGGATATTCTGGGCAATCAGTCCGAGCCGATCACTTTCCTTTACCCGCAGTTCGCCGACCTCGCGGAAAATCGTGGTACCGCTGGCCCGGGTGGCCAACGCCGCCAGCAGCGGGATCTCGTCGATCAGGGCCGGAATTTCGCCAGCCAGGACTTCGGTCGACCTCAGAGCGCCGGGTCTGATGACCAGTCCGCCCACCGGCTCGCCGAGCCGGTCTCCAGCTGGATCGATTTGAATTGACGCTCCCATCCGGCGGAGCACCGATAGAAATCCGGTCCGGGTCGGGTTGAGGCCGACATCGGTGATGCCGAGCGAGCCGCCCTCCGCCAGCAGTGCCGCGCCGACCGGAAAAGCGGCGGACGAAGGGTCACCGGGGATTTCGACCTCGAATGGATGGAGCCGTCCGGTCGGTTCGAAGCGGATCCAACCGTCGGCGTCGTCCACCCGGTAGCCGAATGAGCGAAGCATCCGCTCGGTGTGATCGCGGGAGCGGCCATGCGGCTCGCGCACCGCGACGGCCACCCCGCCCGTCATGCCCGCCAGCAGCAGGCAACTCTTGATCTGGGCACTGGAAACCGGCATTTCCCACTCGAGCGGCGCCAGCCGGCCACCGCGAATGGTCAACGGCAAGCCATCGTGCGCCATGGCACCGAAACGAGCTCCCATCCGGGCCAGCGGTTCGGTGACCCGGCGCATCGGACGACGGCGAAGGGACTGATCGCCGGTGAGTGAGGCGGCGAACGAATGGCCCGCCAGGATCCCGAGCAGCAGCCGCGTGGTGGTACCACTGTTGCCGCAATTGAGGGTGTCTGCCGGCGCCCGCAGCCTGGTCCGGCCGGCGACGGTGACCACGGCGCCGGTTCTCAGCGCCGAAACCTCGGCGCCGAGCTGGCGGAGGACCCGGGCGGATGACTTGGCATCGAGCGAGGTCAGGGCACCGCGGATCCGGCTGGTTCCGCCCGCCAGGGCGGCGAACAACAGCGCGCGGTGAGTCAGGCTCTTGTCTCCGGGAACCCGGATCTGCCCGCCGACTATCATCGTTCGAGACCCCGGCGGAACTCCCGAATCTGATCGAGGTAACGACCCAGCGGTTCAGGATCGGGGCCGGCAATCAGCTGGCGCATGGCGGCCAGCTCCCGCTCCAGCTCTTCGATTGCCGGAAGGATGGCCGCACCATTCAATTGGAAAAGCTCGGTCCAGAGTCGTGCCGAGCTGGCGGCCAGGCGGGTGGTATCTCGGGCACCGGTCCCGAACGACACCCCCTTTCTCCGGGCCAGAACCGCCGCCAGCGCATAGGCCGCCGCCTGCGGCAGGTGGCTGGTCCAGGCCAACTGCTCATCGTGGCCGGTTGCGGTGACCTGGACCGGCTCCGCCTCCATGGTGCCCGACCAGAAGTCCATGATCTCACGCACTGGCGCCGGATCGGGTCCGGCCGGCGTGACATACACGATGGTGCCGCGCATCAGATCCGAGCGGGCCGCCCCGAATCCGGACGCATGGGTTCCCGCCAGCGGATGTGACCCGGCAAAGCGCTCGGCCAGCCCTGCGGCAGCCGCGCGCGCAACCACCGGACCCTTGATGCTGGTGACATCGGTGACCATGGCGCCCTTGGGAAGCCAGCCGGCGATTCGATCGAGGAGTTCGAGCGTGGCCAGGGGAGGTGCGGCAATCACGACGAGATCGGCGTTCCGGACGGCCCTCGCCGGACTGTCGGCCAGATCGGTCAGCGCCGCGCTCTTGAGGGCCAGCATCCCGTCCGACGGGTCGGGACTGTAGCCGATGACCCTCGGCACTCCGGCCAGGCGCGCCTGCCATGCGACCGCGCCGCCGATGGCACCGAGACCAAGGACCGCGAGTGACTCAGGCCGCATGGGCACCGTAGGGGTTCACTGCTGGCTGATGGCTGGGCATGGCGGGGGCGGGCGGCGACAGGATGGTTGCAAAGACCCAGTGGTAATTGTACTTATAACCACTATCCCTCACAACGTTTTGGCGCCATGGCGAGCATCCTCATCGTCGAGGACAGTCCGGACAACATGAAGCTGTTCCGGACTCTGTTAACCCTCAAGGGTCACACGGTGACGGGGCTGGTCAGTGGCGAGGGGCTGATGTCGACGATCGAGTCAGTCAGGCCCGAGCTGGTACTGATGGATATCCAGCTGCCGGGACAAGATGGTTACCAGCTGTTGGCGGAGATCCGGAGCAGTGGGCACCAGCGGCTCCGAGTGATTGCGTTGACGGCTCATGCCATGACCGGCGATCGGGAGCGGGCCATCGAGGCCGGATTCGACGGGTACATCACGAAACCGGTGGATATCAGGGCGTTTCCGGAGCAGGTGGCCCGGAGCCTGACCGGAGAAATCTCGAGTAGTTAGCCCAGTCACCAGCGCGGAGACGCCATGAGTCGCACTCCTCCACGTCCACCCCCCGGCCGGCCTGAAGACCGGCGTGCGCTGCTGTCGGCCTACAAGGATGTTGTGGAGTCGGAGAAGACCCGAGGCAAGTCGAAGGGTGGTTCATCGCAGGCCGGCAACGGCCGGTTGCTCTTCCTGACCGTGATCACGATCGGCCTGGTGGTTGCCATGCTGAACCATGATCGTTGGCTCGATCCGGTGAAATTCCCGCCCGAGTCCCGTCAGATCCGCGAAGCCAGCCTGCGTCTGGTGATGTCCCGCCAGATTCACGGTATCGACGCCTGGCGCGAGGCGCACGGCGGCGCGCTGCCCGACTCGGCCGCGGCGGCCAAGACCACATTGTCGCCGTTCAAGTACGAAGTGGCCTCCGGCAGATACCGGCTGACCGGCAACAACGGGGACACCGTGCTGACCTATGAGTCGAGCGAATCGCTGAGTACATTTCTGGGGCAGAGTTACGAAATCGTCCGCAACCGGGGCAGACAATGAACCGCCGGGGCTTCACGATCATCGAGCTGTGGACGGTGATGATCATCATCGGCATTCTCGCCGCCATCGCCATCCTCAAGTACATCGATCTCAAGAACCAGGCGCGGACCTCCGAGATCAGCGGCGCCATCAGCGTCATCCGGGTGGCCGCCTACGCCTACGAAGCCGACCATCAGTATCAGTATCCGGCCGAGACCGGGCCGGGTGTCATCCCGCCGGAGTTGCTCCCCTATCTGCCCACCAATTTCGCATTCACCAAGCCGGAGTACACTCTCGACTGGGACAATTTCACCGGCGGCGGCCCTTCGGCGCCCTACCAGATCGGGGTCACCGTCTGGACCACCGACCCGAAGCTGATGTCCAAGGTGGTCCAGATCCTCGGCGCCGACTCCCCGTATTACTGGACCGGGACGAGCTTCACCTATATGCTGATTGATGCGTCGGGGAATTACTAGACGAGAGACAAGAGACGAGAGGCTCGCCGAGGCCCGCATCCCTGCCTGGCCGTCAGAAGGCTTCGTTCCAGTCAATCGACAACCGCCTTGCGGCATCGATGATCCCCACCATGCTGTAGGTCTGCACGAAGTTGCCCCACTGTTCGCCGGTCGCGCAGTCCAGATCCTCGGCCAGCAGCCCGTGGCGATTCCGATGGCTCAGCACCAGTTCGAACAGCCGGCGGGCTTCATCCTTCCGCCCCAGCGCGGCCAGCGCGTTGATGTACCAGAAGGTGCAGACCAGGAAGGCATTCTCGGGAAAGCCGAAGTCGTCGCGCTCGACGTAGCGGAAGATGAATTCACCGCGCCGAAGTCCCTTGCCGATGGCCTCGACCGTTCCGGCAAACCGCGGATCATCCGCCGGGAGGAATCCCAGCTCATTCATCCGCAGCAGGCTGGCATCCAGCGCATCTCCCTCCATCGTCCCGACAAAGCTGCCCAGCCCCGGATTCCAGGCCCGCCGGCAGATGACGCCGTGAATCAGCTCGGCCTGCTGCTTCCAGTACTCGGCGCGATCCGGCAGGCCGAGGTGTGCGGCAATCCGGCTGAGCCGGTCGCAGCCGGCCCAGCACATCATGCTCGAAAAAGTGTGAATCCGGGCGGTGCCCCGGAGTTCCCAGATGCCGGCGTCGGGTTGATCGTACAGCCGGATGGCGGAATGGCCGAGTGACTCGAGGCGCTGGAACAGCGAGACATCGCCCATGCGGACGAGGCGGTGGTCGAAGAAGACATGCGTGGCCGCGAGGATGGCTGAGCCATAGACATCGTGCTGGATCTGGCGGTGGGCCTGGTTGCCCACCCGCACGGGGCCCATGCCGCGATATCCCGTCAGGGTATCGACCTCGATTTCATCCACCACCAGCCGGCCACCGATGCCGTACACGGGGCGCAGGACGGCGCCCTCGGCATCGGCCACGATATTGAGGATGTAGCCCAGGTAGCGCTCCATGGTCCGGGTGGCGCCGAGTCCGTTGAGCGCATTGACGACGAAATAGGCATCGCGCAGCCAGCAGAAGCGGTAGTCCCAGTTGCGGCCGCTGCCGGGCGCCTCGGGTATGGAGGTCGTCATGGCCGCCACGACCGCACCGGTATCCTCGAAGACATTCAGTTGCAGGGTGATGGCCGCACGGATGACCGCCGCCTGCCATTCGAAGGGAATCCCCAGCGAACGAACCCAGCCCCGCCAGTAGGCGCAGGTTTCCTCGTAGAAGTGCCGGCCGATCTCGGCCACCGATCCGTGCACCGTCTCGTCCGGACCGAGCAGCAGGGTGAAGCCATCGTCGAGCAGGAAAGTGCTGCCCTCGACCAGCGCCGTTACCGACATATCGGTGGTTGCCCGGAGGACGAGATCGTCGGTGATGTACCGGACATGGTTGCTGCCCCAGGTCGTCGGGGCCGGTTCACGGCCGTATCCGCGGGCCGGGCGCAGTCGCACCCTGATCCGGGGATTGCCGCTGAGCCGGCGGATCTGGCGGACCAGCATCATCGGGCTGAACATCCGGCCGTGCTGGTGGAATCGCGGCGCAAAGTCGACCACCTCGATCGCGCCGCCGTGGCGGTCGAACAACCGGGTGATCACGATTGCCGTGTTGACCAGGTATTCCTGCTCGTGCCGCTCGAGATCGACCAGGTCCACCGCAAAGATCCCCGAGTCCTGTTCACCAAACTGTTCACGCAGCAGGGCGCAGAAGGCCGGGTCGCCATCGAAGCGGGGAAAGCAGCCCCAGACCACGCTGGCCACCGAATCGAGCATTGCGCTGATCATGCCATTTCCGGTGAGGGCCAGATCGAGGGTCGTCATCGGGAGGGCTCCACCTTGATGGGCAGCGGGGCGCCGGAGCGAAGCCACGCCAGGACCGAAGGAACGTCCGGCAACCGCCAGAGTGCGGCAGTGCGGCCGGCCCCGACCTTGACCGAATGGCCCTGCAGGCTGTTGACCATCGCGAAGCCGTATTCGTCGGTCACATCGTCGCCGATGAAGACCGGCACCCTGCCATGAAATGGCGGTTCCCGCATGAAATCCATGATGGCAGCACCCTTGTCCCGGCCGGCCGGCTTGAGCTCGATCACCCGCTTGCCGCTCTGGACCGTGTACTCGTCGCCCAGCTCGGATTGGATGCCCCGGATCAACCGGTGGGCATAGCTGGCGAGGCGCGGCGCCTGCCGATAGTGCAGTGCCAGGGAGAGACCCTTGTCCTCAAGCAGCAGCCCGGGATGCCGGCGGGCGACCTCGGCGAGGTGACGCCGGCTCCGCTCGAAGGGCAGCGAAGGATTGGAATGACGGGACAGGCGGCCCGCCGCATCCCGCCGCTCAAGACCGTGCTGGCCGGCGGCCGGCAACCGCAGCCCGGCGAAGTGGCTGTCGATATCGGCCAGAGTCCGGCCGGTGATCAGAGCCAGCGAGCCGCCGGCGGTCTGGTGCAACAGGATCAGCAGTTCGCGCAGTGACGGATCGATCGCAACGCCCGACGGGGATTCGGCGATATCGACGAGGGTTCCATCGAAATCGAAGAAATAGGCCCAGTCGTCGGCGGGCAGCAGCTGGGCCACCGCCACACTGCGACCGGGAACCCGTCGTACCGGCATCATCCGCGCTGCGCCGGCTCGAGTTCCGCCGCGGGCCGCCGCCTGGCGGGCACCGAGCTCCGGGCCAGCAGCCGGCCGCGGCGGCGGAGTCCGGCCGCGTCGATCAGCATCCGGCCGGCCCAGCGGAACACATTGAACTCACGGATCAGGCTCCGCATCATCCGCATCCGGGCCCGCTGCTCCCCTTCCGGCATCGACAGCGCCATGTACAACGCGGCGGCGGATTCGTCGGTGTCGTACGGATTGACCACCAGTGCCTCGGCCAGTTCCCTGGCGGCGCCGGTAAACTGGCTCAGCACCAGGACGCCCCGTTCGTCATCGCGGGCCGAGACGAATTCCTTGGCGACCAGGTTCATCCCATCGTGCAGGCTGCTGACCAGGCACAGCTCCGACGCCCGATAGTACTCGTAGACCTGGTCGGGCTCGTGGTGCTGGTCCAGCAGGATGATCGGCGGATAGCTGGCGTCGCCAAATCGCTGGTTGATCCGGGCTACCAGCTCGTGGACCCGCTCGGCGTAGTGCTGATACTCCGGGATCGAAGCACGAGTGGGGGCCGCGATCTGAATGAAGGTGAATTTCCCGATCCATTCGGGTCGCAGCTCGAACAGCCGCTCCACCGCCCGCAGCCGCTCCTCGACACCCTTGGTGTAATCCAGCCGGTCGACCCCGATGCCGATTGCGTGGCCCGCCGGCAGTCCGTGCCGGCCGCGGACATCGGCCCGGCACTGCTCCACCGGCTTCTTGATCAACGCGGGAGATGGCGGCCATTCGACCGAGATTGGATACCGTTTGACCGCGGTGCGTTCTCCCTGGTAGGAAACGTTGAAGGTCTCGCGGTCGGTGCGGGCCTCGAGCAGCCGGTCAACGGTGTCCACAAAATTGTTGCAGTGGAACTGGGTGTGAAAACCCAGGATGCTGCTGCCGAGCAGTCCGTCGAGCAGTTCTTCACGCCAGGGACAGATCCCGAACGCCTCGGGATTGGGCCACGGGATGTGCCAGAAGGTCACGATCGTGGCGTCGGGCAGCGATTCCCGGATCATCCGCGGCAGCAGCGCGAAGTGATAGTCCTGGACCAGCACGATCGGATCAGGAGTCTTGGCCTCTTCGGTCACGGCACGGGCAAAGGCCCGGTTGACCTTGACGTACTGCTCCCAGTCGGAGGTCCGGAAGGTCGGCCGCACGTGGGCGATGTGACACAGCGGCCAGAGTCCCTCGTTGGCAAACCCATAGTAGTAGCCGGCCTCCTCCTCCTCAGTCAGCCAGACCCGGCGAATCTGGTAGGCGGGATTGTCGACCGGGACCGCGATCCGGTCGTGCCGGTCCACCACGTCGCGGTCGGCCGAGCCACTACCGTGCGCCACCCAGATGCCGGAGCAGGCCCGCATGATCGGCTCGAGCGCGGTGACCAGGCCGCTGGCCGGGCGATGGACCTGGATGGTGTCATCGCGGCGGACGTGGATGTAGGGCTCGCGATTGGACACCACGATGACTTCCTGGCCGCGCAGTTCTCCATGCAGCGTGGCCCGGAGCGCTTCGGCGGTCCAGACGACCTCGCCGGTGTCGCGGGGCCGCTGGCCGGCCTCAATATCCCGCACCAGCTCGCGCAGGTCCCGGGCCAGCGGCCGGAACTCCGGCGCCGCTTCGGTACCCGAGGCCCTGAGCAGCCCCTCGCCGCGGAGCAGGGCCCGCATGCCGTGCTCCCAGCCGCGCCAGCTGAGTTGGGCAATAATGACGGTGATCAGGGAAACGGCGATGCCGAGGCCGACGAAAAAATAGAAGAGGTAGCGGCGGGTTTCCTCGCTTCGCAGCTGCACGAAGCTCATGTCGTGCACCAGGATCAGCCGGCCCTGCGGCGCACTGTCCGAGACCAGCGGCCGGATCGAGACCAGGAGGGGACCCTGGGGGCTGGCCAGCATCTGCTCCGAAGGGCCGTTGAACCGGTCCAGCGAGGCGCAGCGGATGTCGGCCGGGAGTGCCGCGGTGGCCAGCACCCTGGCTTGCGGCGAGGCGCAGAAGCCGATGGCATAGACCCGTTCGTCCTCGGTGATCCGGGTGAACGATTCGAGCAGCTTGGCGCGACTGCCGCGCTGGACCAGGTCCTGGCTCGATTCGCCGATGGTGTTGGCGATCAGGCTGGCCCGCATGTCGAGATCGCGGGTGAACCAGCGGATGGTCAGATTGTCGACCAGCGGCAGGACGCCGTAGGCAATGGCGGCCAGCGCGAGGAGGAGCGGAACTATGAATCGCAGCGACAGCCGCATGGCAAACCTTCATCGCATGGCCCCGGAGGCGCCGGCGAGAGCGGTCGCCGGCGCATCAACAACACCAGCGAACATTGCAGGAAAGGACGCGAGCCGTTCAGGGCCAACCGAACTTGAGCTACCTGCGACGAACATGGGGCGGGCGCGTACCGAACGGCAGAAGAATCAATTGGTCCCGCTGTTGCGGGGTGCTGCCTCCCGAATTCAGGAACCGTTGATCACCTTGGGCAACAAACACCCGGACCAGAGCTCAGTCAAGGTTGGCCGGTCACTGCTGGTGCCCCGAATCGCCGCCATGGCCGAGCGCGTCCCGCTGGCTCAGCAAGAAACGGCGGACGGCGGGATCGCTCGCCAGTCCGAGTGCGATCTCGTACGCCGACCGCGCGGCCTCCGGCGAGCCGGTACGCCGCAGCAATTCGGCCCGCGCCACCCAGTACGGCTGGTAGCCACCGAGCCTGGAATCGGCAGCCACCCGCTCCAGTGATTCGAGTCCGGCTTCCGCCCCATCGATTTCGGCGACCGCCAGTGCTCGATTGACCAGCACTACCGGCGAGCCGGTCAGGGCAACGAGGCCATCATACAGTTCCACGATGTCGGCCCAGTTGGGCTGCCCGGTGCGCTGGCGAAAAAGATGGGCCGATTGCAGCGCCGCCTCGATCTGGTAGCGGCCGACAGCGCCCATTGCTCCTGCCTGCCGCAGCCAGCCGTTGGCCTCCTGGATCATCGGCCAGTCCCAGCGAGCCTGGTCCTGGCTGGCCAGCGGCACGAACTCGCCGTCAGGTGAGCGCCGCGCCAATCGGCGGGAATCGGCGTAGAGCATCAACGCCAGGAGGCCGAGCGCCTCGGCTGCGTCCGGCAACAACGTGACGATCAATCGAGCGAGGAACAGTGCTTCCGCCGCCAGGTCCCGCCGCGCCAGCTCGATGCCGCCCGGATCGGACCAGCCTTCAGTGAACGCCGCGTAAATCGCGTCGAGCACAGCCCCAAGCCGGCTGGCGAGTTCCTCGGGCTCGGGCACATGGAGCGGGATGCCAGTCTCCCGAATCCTGGTCTTGGCTCTGACCAGACGCTTGCTCATGGCGGCGGGTGAGGTGAGAAAAGCGGCCGCGATCGTTTTGGCATCGAGGCCCATCACCACCTGCAACATCAGCGGCGCCCGGACTCCAGCATCCAGCTCCGGGTGGGCACAGGCGAACATCATGGCCAAGCGGTGATCGGGAATCGACGACTCCGGTTCACCGGAGCCGCGGTCAGTCAGGATGGCCCGAAGCAGCTCGGCGGCGGCCTCGGCCGTGGTGGTCCGGCGCTGGCGATCGATCCGTTTGCGGCGAGCGACGGTGAGGAGCCAGGCTTCAGGATTGGCCGGACAACCGTCCACCGGCCAGCGTTCCAGGGCACTGGCCAGCGCCTCGGCCAGGGCATCCTCCGCCGCCATGACATCCTGAGAGCGCGCGGCCAGAAAGGCCAGCAGCCGGCCGTAACTCCGGCGTACCACCGCCTCCGCTGTCTGCCGGGCCAGTGCCTGGCCATCGCGACCCATCACCGCTCAGCCGTTGGGGGCGTAGCTCAATACCACGTTGCCGTTGCCAAATGCCCGGGAGCTGGTCAAGGTGAGTGGCAGCCGACGACTGCCGGCAAAGAGCGATCTGCCGGTGCCAAGCACCAGAGGCACCACCACGACCTGGATTTCATCGATCAGCTGTTCCTGCGCCAGCTGGGCCACGATAGTGCCGCTGCCGAGGATGGCCATGTCTGGCCCGGTTTCCCGCTTGAGACGGCGGATTTCAGTTGCAGGGTTGCCATGGTGGAGCGTGGTATTGGCCCAGGTCGCGGCGTTCAGCGACCGCGAAAATACCGTCTTGGGCATGCTGTTCATCCCCCGGGCCACCTCCGGCATCGTCTGCAATGCGGCCGGGGTCGGCCAGAAACTCGCCATCATATCATAGGTGAGCCGACCGAAGACCAGCATCCCGTTGCCACTGGCGTTGCCGGCGATATAGGCGCTCCACTCCGGATCCTGGCTGTGGGCCCAGCTCATGTCGCCATCGGCATTGGAGAAATAGCCATCCAGCGAAATGGAGGTAAACGAAATCAACTTGCGCATCTCGAGCGTCTCCGCTGTCATTGGGTTGGCGGCAGGCGATGGCCCGCCGGATGCTTCAGAGCGGCGATTCGCGAAAGGGACGGACCTCGACGACACCGTGGATGGCCGTCGCCGATCGGGAGGCCCAGGCAATCGCCTCGTCAAGATCGGCGACCTCGATGATGTAGGCACCGCCGAGCTGCTCCCTGGTATCGGCGTATGGACCATCGAGCACCTGGAGCCTGCCATCGGTGGTCCGCACGGTGGTGGCGGCGGAGCTCCACTGCAGCCCGATACTCTCCCGCAGGATACCAGCGGCCTTCATGGCCTCGACATAGCCGCGGACGATGGCCAGCCACTCCTCCTGCTCGGTCGGGTTCAGCGCACCCCAGCCTGCTTCCCGTACGTATTGCATCAGCATGAATTTCATCGGGGGCTCCGGTTCGGATCTGGAAGGCAGGTGTGCCTGCCCGGACAATGACGGGTGAGGGAAGGCGCGATGGACAGCGGGAGGAAAGTCTGGCCTGGACCGGCCGAACGCGAACCGGGGTAGCTGGCAATGCGAGGACGAACTTCCGGTCAGGAGATGCGGAGCACGCGGGTGGAGCGATCCATCACG
Organism: Gemmatimonadota bacterium; assembly: GCA_039930765.1. Classification (GTDB taxonomy): domain Bacteria; phylum Gemmatimonadota; class Gemmatimonadetes; order Gemmatimonadales; family GWC2-71-9; genus DATEHG01. Next base: position 11,971 of record JBDTTF010000187.1, read on the forward strand.
GAGCGCCTTCGGTGATCCGCCACGTCAGGAGCCGCCAGGCATCGTTCTCGAATATCACGGTCGCCACCCCCTTCATATGCCGGCTCGTCGGGGCGCCGAAGCCGTTGCGCCAGGTCACAGTCCATTCGCCGGTGGCTTCGCCGTTTGCCTCGTTGACCACGGCGGCCAGGACCCTGGCATAACCCAGCTGAGGTTTCCGCTTCTGGATGAAGGCAATGAAGGCCGGCGGGCCCGCCGTGAGTACCGGGGCGGACAGGTTCCCGGCGCTAACCTCGGTGGCCAAGTCCCTCAGCCAGCGGTTCAAGGCCTCCTTGCCGCCGGCGAGCTTTGCTTGGTGCAGTTGCGCCTGTGCCGCCACATTGGCGGCGGCCTCCCGGTCGAGGCGGGCCAGCGTTTCCCGCCGCTCGGTTTCATCCTGCTGGTTCTGAGCCTGCTCCTGGCTGTCCCTCACGGCGACCAGTGAATCGCTGGTCCGCTGCTCAGCCACCCGCCGCCGCTCGGTCATGATTGAATCGTCGGAGGCCTCGCTCGATTGCTCGTCGGGTGAAGACTGGGCAAGATCGGCTGACTGGTCTTGTTCCGGCGGCGGCGCGGGCGTTGGCGAAGTAGCCGGGTGGGCTGGCACGACGGGCGTTAACGGTTGACTCAGGGGAGGCGTGGTATCCCTGGCGGCAGCGCCGGTCGGGCTTGACGGCACCACAGCTGCCACCGATGGTGCGGCGGTGGTGTCAAACGCCATGGTGGTATGCTGCACGGCGGACCGGCGTGACGTCCAGAGCCACCAGTCGCCGGCCAGTCCGCCGGCGAATGCGAGCACGCCGAGGATGACCCAGAGGGGCCGCGACCTCCACCAGGAGGGCCCGGGCTCATCATCGCGCGGGGGCGGTATCAGCACAGACATGATCAGATCACCAGTCGGAAAATGCGCATCTCATCCCGGTGAGGCGCCATCCCAGCTCCGGAACGGCGCCTCCACATTCACTGGCTTGAAAGATATCGCAACGGCTGTCTGGAGGTTTTGGCGGTCGGAGGGGGCCGTCGGCGCCGAGATCGCCCTAGCCGGTTGGCCCTGACATGATGGAACGACGCGGCCCGATGCCTCGACCCACCGATCGAGCCCATCGAAGAGTGGGTTACTTGATGACGGTGAACGGATCGCTGATGACCGCTGGCAGCGCCATGGCCTCGGCACGGAGGGTAATGCCGCTGGAGCCACGACTGACCGTGAGATCCGAGAATGTTGCAATGCCGGCGACCGCATTCAGCCTGGTGGTGCCGCCCAGCTCGCCCATGCCATGACCGTGGGAAATGGTGACCGTAATACTTGTGGTGGAGCCGGTCACGATATTGCCGAGGCGATCCTCGACTGCCACCTGCGGAGCGGGTGCCAGCACCGCGTCGGTCGTACACCCGCCGGTGCACGGCTGCACGATGAACACCAGCTGGCTGGGGTCACCGGGGAAAATATCGAAGGACCCGCTGGTGGTGGCGTCGAGTCCGGTGGCGTTAGCGGTGATTCTGTAGCCGGTCCCTGCCCGGTCGATCGACAAATCGGGAAAGCTGGCGACTCCGTTGGCCGTCATCCGGGTCAAGGTACCGCTCAGGGCACCGCCAACCGGACTTCCGCCGATGGCCAGGGTCACGGCGACGGGCTGGTCAGTGACCCTGCGGCCGTTGGCGTCCCGCACCTCGACCGCGGTCGTGGCCATCGTCATACCGGCAACCGCCGAGACTGGCTGCTGCACAAACCCCAGACGGCTGGCCGGCAGCGGGGAAACCACGAAGGTCCTGCTGGCGGCATCAGCCAGCCCGGCCGAACCCGCCACCAGCGAGTACGTCCCCGGCGCCGCGATCGTCAGAGCGTCAAACCGGGCGATGCCCGCCACCGCGTTGACGACCCGCACTCCACCAAGCAGCCCAGCGTCGGGAGCCGGCAACGTGACAGTGACCGCATTGGTGGCGGTGGGAATCAGGTTGCCGGCGGCATCCTGGATCTGGACAGTCACTGCAGGGACAATCGGCGACCCGGCAATCACCGGCCCCGGCTGCTCGATGAACTGCAGCCTCGCCGCTGGCCCGAGCGTGACGCTGATCTGCGCGGTGCCCTGTTTCCCTTCCGATGTCGCGGTGACAATGACGGTGCCCGGCGCGATTGCGGTCACCAATCCGGTGGCGGCTGCCACTGACGCCATCGCCGGATCCGAGGAGACCCAGGTCACCGCCCGTCCGGTGAGCGGCTGGTTGAGTTCATCTCTTGGAATAGCGGTCAGCTGCACGGTGCTGGCCGCGTGGATCGTGGCACTCGGCGGCGTAACCGTCACCGACTGGACTGGGACCAGGGTCACAGTCACCTGGGTCGTGTCCGAATGGCCTTCGATTGTGGCCGAAACCGCCACAGGGCCACCCACGGCACGCCCCGTGATTTCCCCCTGCGAGCTGACCGAGACGGTACCAGCTTGCGCGCTGGACCAGGCTACCGGCCGCCCGCTGAGTTCACGCCCTCGCGAGTCAAATGCCCTGGCGGTGACGGTGCTGGTCCTGGTCACTCCAAGCGTGACACTGTCCGGTTCGACGGAAACCCGGGCCACCGCTGCCGGGCGCGAGGTGAGGTTGGCCGACCCCTCAACGCCTTGCACCGCCGCAAAGATTGTGAAATTCCCGGTCAGGGATGCCATCACCACGCCGGTCGAGCTGATCGTGGCCACGACCGGCTGCCCGCTCCGCCACTCAAAGGTGCGGACACCGTCCAGCTGGCCGGCACAGGAAAAGGCGGTGGCCCGCATCGGCAGGGAGTCGCCGATGATCGCGATTCCCGGGTCCGGCCGTACCTCGATGCGGGAGACCAGTGCGGCGGCGATGGCATCACAGTCCGGGGCGCTGGCGTCGCCGGCGCAGCCCGCGAGAGTGATGAGCGCCGCTGACAGCGACGCTAGCGACCACAGCACGACTCGATGCGGTCTCAAAACAATCCGATCGCCAGGCCCAATCGGGCCATCAAGTATCCGGCGCTGCCACCGCCGGAACCAAAATTGGCCACGAAATATTGCCCCCCCAGATCGAGGGCCACTCGCGGAACCACGGCGATGAGCACCCCCGCCCCACCCCCGTAGGTGAACGACTCCTGCCGGCTGTCCGGGGTCCCGCGGAGCAGCAGTGCTCCGTAGCCAATCCGCCCAGCCAGGTAGGGCGCCACTCGCTGAGCGACCACAACCACCACGAGCCGGGGCTCCAGGAAACCCATCGACAGCGTCCCGGTGAGATCGGCCGCCGCCAATTTGAAGACGGTGGAGCGCTGGTAGCCCGCGCCGATGGAAATGCGGCCGAAGGTATAGCGGCCCTGAAGTTCCCACCCGAGCGTCGATCCCCGGGTCGGCACGCCGCCGTAATCCTTGCGGGGAGACACCCACTCCCCAGATGCCTGGAGCGACCAGTGCTGCCGCGACTGTGCGGCCGCCACCCGGGGGACCACCGCCAGCGCCAGCGCCACGCTGCACACCGCGGCCGCCAGGCGGCGGGCAACGACGCCTTGCCAAGAGCTGAACTGCTTCGATGCAGTCGTGATCATGGTGCGCCTTCCACAATCCGCCAGCTTCGCAACAGCCATGTATCGCCGTCCAGCATGACGAGCGCCGTGGCCTTCAGGCGGCGACTCGAGGTGGTGCCAAAGTTGTTGCGCCACCGGACCACCCCTTCGGCCGTGGCTTGCTGGACGACGTCGTTCACGGGGCTGATGGCCAGTGTCATTTCGCTCAGTTTCGGGTGATGCTGCGACACAAACTCCCTGAATCCGGCCGACCCGGCGAGCAACACCGGCCCCGTCAGATTGCCGGCGTTCACCTCCGTCACAAGGCCCGAGAGCCAGCCGGCCAGCGCCGCGTTCCCCGCGGCCAGCCTCACCACGCGCAACCGTGCGGCCGCCGCCACATTGGCCGCGGCCTCCTCGCTGACTCGCCGTTCGGCCTCCTGCCGCTCGAGTGCGTCCTGGTCCTCGCTGGCCTTGGCTTCGGCCGCGCGAGCGGTCACCAGCGAATCGCTGATTCGCTGGCTGTCGACCGCCTGCTGTTCAGCAGTCCGGCGCTGTTCATCGGCCACCGAATCATCGAACTGGCGCTGTCTGAGCTCTCGCAACTGGCGCTGAATTGCGACCCCCGAATCGGCGGCCGCCGCCACAAAGACCCTGGGCGACGAGGCGGCCTGAGTGGGGAGGTGCTCGGTGGTAGCAGCCGCAGCCACGGGCGCTTCTGCCGGCGGCAGGAGCACCACCGGCGCGGGTGCCTGGAGCGCGGGCGGTGCGGTGTAGCCATTCTGTTCCCCGCGTACCGAATCGATCACGGCGGGCCGCCCGAGCGGCGTGATCCCGGCGGACCAATGCCACCAGCCACCAGCGGCTCCGCCGGCCAGCACCAGCAGGCCGAATGTGGTCCACACGCGAGGTGACGCCCACCATGAGCCGGAACTGGTCTCATCACGGGGGGGCGGAATGAGGACCCAGAGTTTCGGGTCGCTGTCCAAGGAGGTCAGACTTTCGTGACGGCAGGTCCTCGGCCGCCTGGGAGTGAGCCAGCAGCCGTCGCCGCCCGGAGGGCGACGACGGACGGGGGTGCCTCGGTAGCGATGGATTGTACCGGCGGCGTGGTGCCGGGCCTATCCATCGATGGAGCGAATTCGGAGCCGATTTGGAACGACCGGACCCGCCGAAACCAATGCTCGGGGTGGGGATCGAACCCACATGGGGATTGCTCCCCTTGGGATTTTAAGTCCCATGCGTCTGCCAGTTTCGCCACCCGAGCGCTATCATCATCCTGCTGGTCTGCCCACGGCTCTCCACCCTGCGAGGTCGGTGCGGGGCCACCTTCCGGCTGCCCCGAAGGTGAGTAGAATACCCCATTCCCTGCACCGATCCTGAACCTCCAGCTCACACCGGTCCGCCCGAATGCGAACTGCCCGGCGTCTCAGCCTGCTGCTGTCTCTCATGGTCGCGCCCGCGGCCAGCCTGCTGGCCCAGACCGAGGCCAAGCAATCGAGTGTCGGAATCCAGGGCTCCCTCGGGTTCGGGGGAGGTGACCAGCTCGGGATCGCAGGCAGTGCAACCCTGGGGCCTCGACTGGGCAAGAATCTACTGTCGATCCGGGCCACGGTGGGCAAGGGTGCGACCATCGCGGACACGATTGGCGCCGCCAAGTCCACGATCTACGAAGTCGGATTGCTGTACGGCCGACGGTTCTGTTCGCCCGGCGCCTGTTACGGGTTCGGGATCGGCCCCGGGTATGTCAGCCAGGTCATCTTGAACCCGATCACCAACCTCCGCGAGCGGGCTGCCCGGGGCGCACTGATGTGGCAGTTGTCGCTGCAGGGCACGATCACGCCAACCACCACACTGGGAATCACCCTGTTGGGCAATCGCAACTCCGCGGCCAGTTTCTGGGGCGTCACCGCCGGTGTCCAGTTCGGAATGCCTCGCCAGAGCAGCCACTCCGATGATGACGATGAGTAGCCTGATCAGCCGAGCTCGCTGACCACCTGTTCCCGCCGGACTCCTGCCGAAGCCCGGGCGGCCCACGCCGGGAGCTCTCGACCGGCGGCAGCCTTGAAGTCGGCACGCACCTCCGCCACGATCCGCGATTCCCATTGCTCCGGAATCAGGGCCACAACGGCCCCGCCCCAGCCGGCGCCGGTGAGCCGAGCCCCCAACCCGCCTCGCAGCATCACTGACTCGACGATCAGATCCGCCTCAATCGTACTTGACTGAAAGTCGTCTCTCAGCGACTGGTGCCCCTCGACCATCAGCCGGCCGAGTGCTGTCAGGTCGTGACCGGCCAGCGCTTTTGCCGCTGCCCGGGTGCGGGCGGTTTCGGTAACCACATGCCGGGTACGCCGGTCGAGCGGCGGTGGCAGCCAGCCGCTCAGCTGAGACAACTGGGCCACCGAAAGCTCTGCCAGGGTGCGGACCGCGATCCCCCGCTCCTGCACCACCACCAGCGCCTGGGCGCACTCCTGCCGGCGTCGGGGGTAGTCACTCTCGGCCAGTCGATGGGTGGTTCCAGTGTCAAAGATCCATACCTTGCCCGGCAGCGGCACCCGCTCAATCTGCCCGGTGGCACATTCGATCAGCAGGGCGTTGCCGCGCACACCATGGGCAACGACCGTCTGGTCCATACGGCCGCACGGTACGCCGAGTTCGTCGTGTTCGGCACGCCAGGCAATTTCGACCAGATCGGGAAGCGAGAGCTTCAGACCGGCCAGCAGGGCCAGGGCACGGACTGACGCCAGGCTCAGTGCCGCTGAGGAAGAAAGGCCGGCGCCGACAGGCAGAGCACTCGCGACCGCGAGATGAGCCCCCGGAATCCGCAGGCCGAAACCGCGCATCACCCGAACGGCCGCCCGCGGAAAATCGGTCCAGCGGGATGACCCGGAACCGCCGGGGTCAAACGACTCCAGCTGACCGTCGACCGCCGAGACCGCCAGCCACTCGTCAGCCTGAGAAGCCACCACGACCACCCGCCGTTCGATGGCAAACGGAAGGACCGGCCCGCCGTTGTAGTCGGTATGTTCCCCCAGCAAATTGACCCGTCCGGGCGCTGATGCCGCCACTGCGGGCCGACTGGCAAACCGACTCTGGAATAGCGAAGTTGCCTGCCGGAGCGGCGAGGGAGTCGTCATGCTGGAGAGTAGTCCGGGCAACCCCGCTGGCACAGCCACGGACCAGTACCAACCGCTCCCAGGAATCCCGATCACCGCCCCCTCAGCCCAGGTGCTTGAACCTTGAACTGGATGACCCTCGAGGGCTCGGTTCTCTGCCCGCGCATTGGTACTCGGCCGGTTCCCCAGGCAACCGTGTTCATCCGTGTCGCATGGCTGCTGCTGCTGGCGCAGGGCAGCCCACTGGCCGCGCAACTGGAGCAGGTCGGCGTACCTCGCGGCCAGATGCGGGTTGAAATCGGCGGGTCATTTGACAACTGGAGCCAGCGATTCTTCGATGGCGGCAGCCAGGACTGGAATGCCGACTTCAGCAGCGACAGCCTCGGCAGCAACCGGATCCCCGAGCTCGGCACGTCCGAAGGGGTACTGGGCCGGTTGCTGGGCCAGAGCAACTTCCGGCTGTCCATTGGCAGTACCCAGGCCACCGAGCTGGTCAATGTCGGCACCTTGAATCTCGGACTCGCCATCGGACTCACCAGCCGACTGACGGTGTTCGGCCGGATCCCGATGGTCCGGGCCCGGGCCCAGCCGCGCGTCCTCTTCAAGGGGGATTCGGTCGGATTCAATCCAGCCAGCGCGGTGTACGGTTCGAGTGAGGGCTCGCTGGCCAGCCAGAGCTTCTTCTCGACGTTCGGGCAGGCGCTCGACACCCTCAGCGGTCGATTTGCCTCCGGCTATTACGCCGGTCGCTCCGACTCGACGCTGGCGGCGCAGACCCTGGCCAGCGCCATGCTGCTGCGCGCCCGGCTCGACACCCTCACCAGACTTGAGAGCGCCAACTCGCCATTCCTGCCGCTTGAGCAGAGTGCCGCCGGCCAGCATATCCAGAGCACCATCACCTCGTTACAGGGAACGCTGTCCACCCTGCAGGTGGCCGGGTTCAACGATTCACTTCCCCTCCCGACCGCCGCGCTGGATCAGGCCGCCTTTGAGCAGTTCCTGGGCAACCCGGGTGGCGCCGTTGCCGCGCGGGCGCCGACCGAGACGCTGTACTGGTATCTCGGTAACGTCGAGCTTGGCGGCAGCTACAGTCTCATCGACCGATGGGACCGCAATGGCGGCCGAGGCGGCCTTCGGCTTTCCGCCCGGGCGTCGTTGACGCTGCCTACGGCCCGGCTGGACCAGTCGTTTGATTTCTTCGATGTTGGCACCGGCGATCCCGGCTACTCGGTCCACGGTGGGCTGATTGCCGACATCGGACGGAACAACTGGGGCGCGCGGCTCGAGGGCGACTACATCATGCGTTTCGCTTCGCTTCGGGTTCGACGGATTGCCCTGCCCTCCCAGCCCTACGCCTACGCCTCGCGGCTGGCCAACCTGCGGCTCAAGCCTGGCGATGACCTTTCACTTTCGGTCCAGCCATTTTATCGCCTGACCCGGGCCTTTGCCCTGACCGCGGGTGGCAACTACACCCGCCGCGGCGCCAGCAGCTACAGCTACTACCGGGCCGAAGACAGCATCGACCATCTCGACCCGGCCGAACTGGCCGTCGACTCGAAGCTGTCCTGGATCTCGGTGAATGGCGGGGTGACTTACACCAGCAGAGGGGTCTTGCAGCCCGGGCGCGGGGTGCCGATCGAAGCCAGCTGGCACTATGGCCAGACAGTATCGGGCAGCGGGGGCCGGGTGCCCAAGAGCCAGTTCACCGACCTTACTTTCCGGCTGTACTTCTCCCTCTGGCACTAGCCAGCAGCGCACCGGCGTGGCGCCGGGCAGTGTCGGCATCAGCGTCACCCAGCATCCGGGCAAGTTCGCCGATCCGGTCCTCGCCGTGAATCGGTGCCACATCGCTGGTGGCGACCCCGCCGCGTGACTGCTTGGACACCACCAGATGCCGGTCGGCGTGGGCCGCGATCTGGGGGAGGTGAGTTATTACCAGGACCTGCCGCCGTTCTGCTACCCGGGCCAGTGAGTGTCCCACCCGACCACCGACCTCACCCCCAATACCTTGATCGACCTCGTCGAATATCTGGGTGGGCACGGCATCGTGCTGCGCCAGCACCACCTTGAGCGCCAGCATCAGGCGGGAGAGTTCACCACCTGAGGCAGTGCGGGCCAGTGGCTGAGCCTCATGGCCGGCGTTGAGCCGCACCAGGAAGGTCACTGTTTCCCCACCGTCGGCAGTTGGCAGCGCCAGCGGGGCGAGCGCCACCTCGAGACGCCCGGCCGCGAGGCCCAGCGGTGGCAGCAGCTTCGACACCGAACGGGCCAGGCGACCCGACGCTTCACGCCGCCGTTCCCCCAGTCGAGCGGCGGAGGAGGCAAGCGTATCGGCAGCGATTTTCTTTCGTGCCGCCAATCCCCGCAGGTCGGTGTCCGCCGTATCAAGCAGTTCGAGTTCGGCCGCGGCCTCGGCCCTGGTCCGAAGCACCGCATCGATGTCGGCTCCGTGCTTCTGGATCAGCCGGCTGATCAGGTCCCGGCGCCGCTCGACTTCTTCCTGGCGCGCCGGATCCTGGTTGACACCGCCGGCAAACTCCTCCGCCACTCTGGCCAGTTCGGTCAGGTTGGTAAACGCGGCATCGAGCATCTCCCGCCAGGCGCTGACGGCCGGGTCGATCCGTTCGAGGTTGCCGAGGGCCCGGTCGGCATCCCGCAGCGACCGCAGGGCACCCGATTCATCGCCCTCGAGTGCCGACGCCAGTCGGGCCGCCTGCTCCAGCAGGGCCCCGCTGTGCCGCAGGCGACGAGACTCGGCGTCGAGGGTTTCGTCCTCACCGCGCTTGAGCTTCGCGCTGTCGATCTCGGTGACTACATGGCGCAGGTAGTCGGCCCGCTTGCGCACCTCAGCTCGCCGGTCAATCAGCGCCTGCTCGTCCTGCTCGATGGCGGCCAGGCCGGCAAACGCGGTGGCAACCGCTTGGCGATCGGATTCGGCGCCGGCAAAGGCATCCAGGATATCGCGCTGGGCTTCGGAGCGGAGGAGGGATTGGGTTTCGTGCTGCCCGTGAAGGTCGACCAGTGCCGGGGCAAGGGCGGTGAGTGACGAAATTGTCGCAGGGCTGCCGTTGATCCAGGCCCTGGAACGGCCTTCGCTGGACACCTCACGACGGATGATGATCCGGTCGTCCTCAGGCGTGAGGCCAAGTTCGTCGAGGCGCTGGCACAATTCCTTCCCCGGAGAATCGAAGACGCCTTCGACGACCGCGCGCGCCGCGCCGGGGCGCACCGTGCCGCTGTCGGAGCGCGCCCCGAGCAGCAGGGAGACCGCATCGACCACCAGCGACTTCCCCGCGCCGGTCTCTCCGGTCAGGACGTTCAGTCCCGGACCGAGCTGAAGCGAGACATCCTGGATCGTCGCCAGGTCACGGACCCGGAGCTCGACGATCACCGGACGACCTCACGATCGTCGAGATCGCCCCACTTGAGCTTGTGGCGGAGGCGGCTGAAGTACCCCTCGGTGCCGAGCCGGACCAGCAGCACCGCCGTCGGGGAGCGCTGGACATAGATCCGGTCACCCGCGGCCAGGGTGGCGCCGACCTGGCCGTCATACGACACGAAGAGATCATCAGCCCACGGATGGATCGGGTCGATGCAGATCGTCGCTTCGCCAGGCACCACGACCGGCCGCACGGCGAGCGTGTGGGGACAGACCGGGGTGATGGTCATCGCCTCGACACCCGGGGCGACGATCGGTCCGCCAGCGCTCAATGAATAGGCGGTTGAGCCCGTCGGGGTGGAGACGATAATGCCGTCGGCGCTGAGCGGTCCCAGGTCCTCGCCATCGACCTGCACCCTGACCCGGATGACCCGGGCAACGCCCGCCTTGTGCACCGCCACGTCATTCAGGGCCTGGTGAGATGAGCGCTGGCTGCCACCCTCGCCGAGGACGGTGGCGGTCAACGCCATCCGGCGTTCCAGCACATACCGGCCCCGCGACAATGCGTCGAGCGCCTCGGGCACCGTGTTCCGGGTGGCGGTGGTGAGGAATCCCACCCGGCCGAGATTGACGCCGAGCAGCGGGACTTCCTGGCCGTGGAGCAGGCGGGCGCCGCGGAGCAGGGTGCCGTCACCACCGAAAGTGAGCAGCGCCGACAACTGGCCTTCCTCGATGATCGGGAGTGGAATGTCCCAGAGGGTCAGCAGACTCGGCTCGGTGTAGAGCCGGATGCCCCGGGAGGGTGCCTCGCGCGCCAGCTGCCGCAGTACCGCCGCCAGATCACTGTACCGGGGATTGCCGACGACGCCGACGTTCATCGGGCTTCGATGCTCTCCTGGGCCTGCAGCGCCCGGACCCGGCGGGCGATGCCATGGCCGGTGAGCCCGAACAGCTCGAGCTGGTCCGCCCGCGGCGCCTGCTCGACCAGACGGTCGGGCACACCGATCGGGACCAGCCGGACTTCGGGATGGCTGGCTTGCAGCAATCCGGCCAGGTACGCGCCGAAACCGTTGATCACGGCGCCTTCCTCGATGGTCACCAGCAGCGAGTGATCGCCGACCAGCGACTGCAGCATGGCCGCGTCGTGCGGTTTGAGGAAGCGACAGTTGACCACGGTACAGTCGAGACCGTCAGCCTCGAGCTGTTGCGCCGCGGCCAGCGCCGGCTCGACCATCGTGCCCACCGCGAGCAGCGCCACGTCCCGTCCGGTCCTCAGCCGTTCCCAGCTGCCGTACGGAACCGGCTTGATGTCCGCGACCTGACTGGGCTCGGCCGGCGCCTTGTCCCGTGGATATCGGGTGCAGAACGGCCCATCGTGGGTCAACGCCGTCTTGAGCAGCCCGATCAGTTCATCGGCCGTGTGCGGGGCGGTGACCGTCATGCCCGGCACCGCCAGCATGTAGGGAATGTCGTACAGTCCCATGTGGGTCTGGCCATCCTCCCCGACGAGGCCCGCCCGGTCCATGCAGAAGACCACCGGCAGGTGCTGCACCGCGACGTCGTGAATGACGTTGTCGTAGGCCCGCTGGAGGAAGGTGCTGTAGATGGCCACGACTGGCCGGACTCCCTGGGTGGCCAGACCGCCGGCGAAGGTCACCGCGTGTCCTTCAGCGATCCCGACATCAAAGAAGCGGCCGGGAAATTTCTTCTGGAAAATGCTGGTGCCGGTGCCCGAGGGCATGGCGGCGGTAATCACGGCCAGGTCCGGAAACTCCGTGGCCAGGTTGCACAAGGCATCACCGAACAGCTGGGTCCAGGTCGGCGGCCCACTGGCGGCCTTGCGCGCCTCGCCAGTGACCGGATCGTAGGCCGCGAGCCCGTGCCACTTTTCCCGGTTCGATTCGGCAAAGGCAAAGCCCTTGCCCTTGCTGGTCGTGATGTGGAGCACCCGCGGCCCCCGCAGTCCGCGGATGAAGGCCAGGGTCTCGGTCAGCTTCTTCAGGTCGTGGCCATCGATCGGGCCGAAATAGCGGAAGCCCAGCTCCTCGAAGATCATCCCGGCGGAGAACAGGTTCTTGAAGCTCTCCTCCAGGTTCTTGGCGAATTCGACCACGCCCTCGCCGAAGCGCTTGCCGAGGCGCAGGGTGGCCTGCTTGACGTGCTCGCGCACCTTGTTGGTGATCGGCTTGGCCACGATCGACCCGAGTGTCCGGCTGATGGCGCCGACATTGGGCGAAATCGACATCCCGTTGTCATTGACGATCAGGATGATGTCGCGGTCGGAGTGGCCGGAGTTGTTGAGCCCTTCGTAGCTCAGGCCGCAGGTCATGGCACCATCACCGACGACGGCCACCACCTTGTAGTCCTCTCCCTTGAGGTCACGGGCCGTGGCAATCCCGAGTGCGGCGGACATCGCCGTGCCGGCGTGACCGGCGCCGAACTGATCGTGGGGGCTTTCGCTGCGTTTGAGGAAGCCTGAAATGCCGTTGGGCTGGCGCAGCGTGGGGAATGACTCGTTCCGGCCGGTGAGCAGCTTCCAGGCGTAGGCCTGGTGGCCCACGTCCCAGAGAATCTTGTCCCGGGGGCTGTCGAATTCGTAGAGCAGCGCGATGGCCAGCTCCACAACCCCGAGGCTGGCACCGATATGCCCGCCGGTGATCGAGACGCACTCGATCAGCCGCTGACGCACCTCCTCCGCCAGCTGGGGCAGCTGCTCCGGGGAGAGCCGCTTGAGATCTTCGGGGCCACGCAGGCCTGCCAGCAGCGACATTGATCCAACCTCAGCGAAACTCGAGCTCATGACTCCCGCTGAACAATATACTGGGCCAGTGCGGCCAACGCGGTCGAGGGCAGCCCGACGTTCTCGATATGCTGAATGGCCCGACGCGCGGCCGCTGACGCTTCCCGCTTGGCCGCCGCGATGCCCATCACGCTGACGTAGGTTGATTTGTCGAGCGCCGCATCGCGGCCGGCGGTCTTGCCCAGGATGGCGCTGGTACTGGTGGCGTCGAGCACGTCGTCGGCAATCTGGAATGCCAGGCCGACTTCCTCGCCGTAGCCGCGCAGCGCCTCGATCTCGGCGGGCCCGGCCTCGCCGGCCAGCCCGCCCAGCAGGCAGGCCGCCCGCATCAGGGCGCCGGTCTTGCCCCGGTGAACCCGGCGGAGGTCCTCCAGCGAAAGGGCCCGACCCTCGGCCTCCAGATCGAGCCACTGGCCACCCACCATCCCTTCGGCACCACCGGCCTGGAACAGCTCGGCGGCGAGCAGGCCGAGGGTGGCCGATGAGAGCACGAGGTCGCGGGCGGCCTGGGCCAGCACCATTGCGGCGATCGGGACCAGCAGGTAGCCGGAACGGGTGGCCGTCTCGACATCGAACGCCCGGTGAGTGGTCGAGCGGCCCCGTCGCAGGTCGTCATCGTCCATGCAGGGGAGATCGTCGTGCACCAGCGAGTAGGTGTGCACCGTCTCGATGGCCGCCGCCACGCCGGCGATGGCCGGAGAGACACCGCCCACCGCGCGGTACGCCGCCATCACCAGCGCCGGGCGGACCCGCTTGCCTGGACTCTGCAGCGCATAGGCAATGGCCTGGCCATTCCGCCCCGGCACCAGGGTGAGGACACGCTCCGCCCACGCCACCAGCAGGGCGTCCGTCCGATCGCGCGCCTCGGCCAGGAGCGCGGTCGCGGCGGACGACCCGCCGTCAGAAGTCGTCGCCATCCAGCGGTTCCATCCGCAGGGTTCCGTCGGCCTCTTCCAGGACCTTCTGGACCCGGACCTCGGCCGCGGCCAGTCGCTCCCGGGCCTGCCGCAACCGGGTGACTCCCTCCTCGAACAGCTTGAGCGCGGCATCAAGATCGCCGTCGTCCGATTCAAGCCGACGGACAATTTCCTCCAGCCGGGCCAAGTCCTGGGTCAGGGAGCCGGCCTCATCCGCCGGCTTGGCCTCACCCTTCGAGCTCCTGGCCATCAGGCCGCTCCCGAGACGCGAAGGTCCACATCACCGTCAACCACTCGCAGGCGTACCTCCGACCCCGCGATGAACTCGGCCCGGCGCCTCAAGACCCGTCCCGCCCGAGTGAACGGGACCGCGTAACCGCGTTCGAGCACCCGCAATGGGCTCAACGCATCGAGTTGTGCGGTCAGCCGTTCGAGCTGACGCTGCGGCTCCTCGAGTTGCCGGGCCAGCGCCCGTTCCATCCGGTCACTGGTCCGCCCCAGTCGTTCGGCGGCCCAGCGGGTCCGCCGGGTGAGACCGCTGGCCAGCCGTGAGGCCTGGTGGGCCAGCCGCTGCTGAAGCTCGGCGGCGTCGGGGACCGCCAATTCGGCCGCCGCCGAAGGAGTCGCGGCACGGACGTCGGCCACGAGATCACAGAGGGAGACATCGGTTTCGTGTCCCACGGCGGAAATGGTGGGAATATTCAACCCGGCCACCGCGCGACAGACCGACTCGGCGTCAAAGGCGGCGAGATCCTCGCGGCTGCCACCGCCACGACCTACGATGCAGAGGTCGACCGTCTCGAGACGGTTGACCAGGCTCAGCGCCCGACAGATCTCGGATTCCGCTTCAGCGCCCTGGACCCTGGCCCCGACAACCATGAGTGGAATCCCGGGCCAGCGCTTCCGGGTGACGGTGATGATGTCCCGCAGCGCCGCGCCGTCGAGGCTGGTCACCACCGCAATGGCGCGCGGCAGCGGCGGCAAGGACCGTTTACGCAACCCATCGAATAGTCCGTCCCTGGCCAGCGCCGCCTTGACCTTTTCATAGGCCAGCTGCTGGGGGCCGACCGCGGCGGTCGAGAGCATTTCGAGGGCGCTGAACTGGAACTCGCCCTTGTCCTCGTAGACCGTCGGCTTGCCGTAGAGAAACACCGCGGTGCCATCGGCCGGCGGCTTCCCGACCCTCGCATTGTAGGTCCGCCACATGGTGCAGCGGATCTGCGCCTCGCTGTCGCGCAGGGTGAAGTACCAATGACCGCTGGAGTAGGCCTTGAAGCCGGAGATTTCACCCCGGATCCAGAGCGTGCCGAGGCCGCCCTCGACGGCGCGCTTGGCGGCGCGGGTCAGCTGGGCCACAGTCCAGGGTGTATCGGTTGGGAAAGAGAGCTGCGTCACGGGTGGCGGGATCTCCATCTGAGGCGGGCAGAATCGGTCACGACCCTTGGTTCATGCCTGAGCATCGCCACAACATTTACCGCGAAGGCGCGAAGAACGCACAGGAAAACAAGTAAACGAGTGACGATGCGCCGACTTCTCCATCATTCCGGCGCTCGCCGACATTCAGGTCCGGATCAGCTTCCCTGGGCATTGCTTGGATTGTTCAGTCGCGAACGTGCGAGACGATATCCTGGATGAGGAGCAACGCGCTGATCGCAAGGGGAAGCATGACGAGACTGCGAGCATCCTTCCGGGACCCGAAATTTCCCCCTGCAGATCGGCTGGCGAGCAGTGCTGCCCATCCGTGTACGCCCACGAGGCAGAGATCGACAATTGGCGTGGCCCACCACAGTGACTGGTCGACACTTTGCACCGCCTGAGCGTCCAAAGCGGAACAGCAAGGCATATGATTGCCAGGATTATCCAGATCGACGTCCCCTCAGACTCTGACACGAAGCCGGTGCTCCGAACACGGGGGCGGTTTCACATTCGTGGGAACCTGGCCTGAAAGCATTGCCGGCCAAATCCACTGACTCTGCGACGAGGCTCTTGGCGCCTTTGCGTCTTTGCGATGAAAGATTCTTGGGTCCTGACCACGGGAAATCGGAGGCTCAACCTACCGCCCGATCTGCCGCGCCGCCTGGATCGTGTTTACCAGCAGCATGGCGATCGTCATCGGACCGACGCCGCCCGGAACCGGCGTGATGGCCGAGGCCACGGCGGCGGCGGCCTCGAAGGCCACGTCGCCGGTCAGCCGGTAGCCACGGGGCCTGGTGGCATCATCAACCCGGTTGATCCCCACGTCAATGACCACGGCACCGGGGCGGACCATTTCGCCGGTCACGAACTCGGGCTTGCCGATGGCAACGATCAGCAAATCGGCGCCCCGGGTAATCGAGGGCAGGTCCCGGGAGCGCGAGTGACAAACCGTCACCGTCGCGTTGCCGCCGATGCCGTCCTGGATCAGCAGGTTGGCCATCGGCCGACCCACGATGGTGGACCGTCCGACGATCACCGCGTTGGCGCCCTTGGTCTCGATTCCGCTCCGGATCAGCATCTGCTGTACGCCGTAAGGGGTGCAAGGCCGGAAGGCGGTCGGATCGCCGATGACCAGCTTGCCCACATTCACCGGGTGAAAGCCGTCAACATCCTTGTCAGGATTGACCCGGTGCAGCACCCGGTCGGTGCCGATCTGTTTCGGCAGCGGCAACTGGATCAGGATGCCGTGGACCGCGGGGTCGGCATTGAGCATGTCGACCACGGCCATCAGTTCAGCTTCGCTGGTGGTGGCGGGCAGCTCGATCTTGACCGAGTGCATCCCCGCTTCCTGGCAGGCTTTTTCCTTGCTGCCGACGTACGCCTTGCTGGCGGGATTTTCACCGACCAACACCACCGCCAGTCCCGGCCGGATGCCCTGCTTGATCAGCGCCTGGGAGTCAGCCACGACTTCGGCGCGGATCGTCTTGCCCATCGCCACACCGTCGATCAGGCGAGCACTCACTTGGCGAGGCCGACGGCGCGAGTCTCCCGGATCACGACCACCCTGATCTGCCCCGGGTACTGCAATTCTCCCTCGATCCGGCGGGCGATGGTCTCCGACAGCTGGGCAGCGGCGTTGTCATCGATCTTCTCGGGAGTAACGACCACCCGGATCTCGCGGCCAGCCTGAATGGCGTTGGCCTTTTCGACGCCCGGATAGCTGGTGGCAATCTCCTCGAGATTGGTCAGCCGCTTCACATAGCTCTCGAATGCCTCCCGGCGGGCGCCGGGACGTGACCCGGAGATCGCGTCGGCGGCCTGGACCAGTACCGACTCAGTCGATTCGTGCGGCACGTCGTCGTGGTGGGCCTGGATGCAGTTGATGACGGCAGCGCTTTCGCCGTACTTGCGGGCCATTTCCACGCCCAGCTCGACGTGGGTGCCCTCGTGCTCGTAGGTCAGCACCTTGCCGACGTCGTGCAGCAGCGCACCCCGCTTGGCCAGCATGACGTCCAGCTTGAGCTCGGCGGCCATCATGCCGGCCAGCCAGGCCACTTCCTTCGAGTGTTCGAGAATGTTCTGGCCGTAGGAGGTCCGGTACCGCATCCGGCCGATCAACCGGATCATTTCGGGGTGCAGCCCGGCGATGCCGGTGGCGTACGCTGCCTGTTCGCCCAGCTCGTGGATTTCCGCCTCGAGTTCCTTCTTGGCCTTGACCACCAGCTCCTCGATCCGGCCGGGATGGATCCGGCCGTCCACGATCAGCGAGGCCAGCGCCCGGCGGCCGATCTCCCGCCGGATCGGATCGAAGCAGGAGATGATCACGGTGTCCGGCGTGTCGTCGATGATGACATCGACCCCGGTGGCGGTCTCGAACGCCCGGATGTTCCGGCCCTCGCGGCCGATGATCCGGCCCTTCATCTCGTCGGAGGGTAGCGTCACGGCGGCCACCGTGGACTCGGCGGTGTGCTCCGCCGAGATCCGCTGGATGGCCATGGCCACGACCCGCTTGGCATCCCGATCAGCGCTCTTCTTGGCCTGCTCGCGGATATCGCGACCCAGGGCCGCGGCGGCCGATCGGGCTTCATCCTCGGCACGCTGCAGGACTTCCCGCCGAGCCTCTTCCGAAGTCAGTCCAGCCACCCGCTCGAGCCGGGTCCGCTGCTCGACCACCAGTTTTTCCGCCTCCTCGATCCGTTCGCCGATCTGCTTGGTGCGCTCATCGATGCCGGCCTGACGCGAGGTCAGGTCCCGCTCCCGCTGTTCCAGCTGCCCGTTGCGCTTGTCGAGAGTCTTTTCCCGCTCCTCGACCCGCTGCTCGTAGCGCTCACCCTCTTCGCGACGGCGGCGGATTTCGGACTCGAGTTCAGTCCGGAGCCGGGAGCTTTCGTCGCGGCTTTCCTTGAGGATGCCCTCACGGGCCGCCTGGGCCTTGGTCGAGGCGTCGGTGACCAGCTTCTCGGAATCGTGCCGGGCCAGGCTCAGGACATCCCGAGCCGAGCGGCGCTGAATCCGGATGTAGAAGAAGAACGAGAGACCGGCCACAATCGCGCCGGCGAGGATGCCCTCGACGAGGGGCAGCAGGAAGGACTCGAACATGAGATCTATCTCCGCACACGGCACCGGAGTGCCGCGAGTCTGGTCAGGCGCCGGCGGTCACTCCGCCGAAGACAGGCTGCCACTGGGCCGTCCACTCCGCCGGGCCGGCGGAATCAGGCGGCTGACTTCTTCTACAAGGGCCGTCAGGCGGCCGGCGGCTTCACGATCACCACGGCGGGCCTGGAACAGTTCGTCGGTAATGGCGAGGGCGGCGAGAATCGCCGCCTTGTGCGGCTCGACCGTCGGCAGCAGGTCACGGATCCGGCTCAGTGACTGGTCGAGGTAGGCGGCCACCTCGCGGGTGTATTCCGGCGGCAGCTCGGAGCGGACGGTGTACTCCTCACCGCCAATGGTGACCCGGACCGAACTCTTGGCCGGGCCAGTCATGCCGCGCCCTCATCCCGCTCCTGCTCGAGAAACGCCAGGCGGTGGGCAATGCTCCGGACCCGCTCTCCGGCTGATTCGATCCGCTGCCGCAGGGCCTGGTTTTCCACCTCGAGCTCCACGATCCGTTGCCGGGTCATCATCAGGTCGGGGCCAGCCGAGACGCCGGCGCCGGCCTTGTAATCCTGAAGTTCAGATTCGGCGCGCAGGGTCCGACGCCGCCAGGCCGCGAGTTCATCGGTGGCCTGGCGCATCAGATGCTCCAGTTCACCGAGAAGTCGGAGGTCAGGTCGTTCGTAGCTGTACGCCAAGCGAACTCTCCAATGCGGCGAGCGCCTTCGTCACCGCCGAATCCACGTCCTGATCCCGCAGGGTGCGAACTGGATCCCGGAAGACCAGCCGGAACGCGACACTGCGGGTGCCGGCCATCAGACCCTTGCCGCGGTATTCGTCGAACGCGGCCACCGATTCGAGGCTGGCATCTCCAGCCGTGATGATCGCGGCCCTGACCGCATCCGCGGTGACTCCAGCCGGCAGGACCAGCGCGACGTCCCGCTCCACCGCCGGTGTGGTTGGCAGTGGGGTGTACCGGATGCCGGATCGGGCCTCGAGCGAAATGGTCAGCTCAAAACCAAAGACCGGCGCAGCCCACGGGGGGACGGTCTGATCGACCAATCCGCCCCAACCTGCGAATCCACTTTCAGGGGATCGTGCAACCAGTTTGCTGCCTTCAACTTGGCAGGTTCCGCCCGGAACCGCCAGAGCCACGGCTCTGGCCAGCAATCCCTTGAGATCCCAGAGCTCGAAGTCGGGGGCCTTGCCGCTGGCGGTCCAATGGCCAGGCTCCCGGCCGCCACTGATCAGGCCGGCCACCCGGAGCACCTCGATGGGGCGCCCGCGGTCCGGCGCCGCGTGAAAGGTGGTGCCGATCTCGAATAGCCGGATGTCCCGGGTATGGGCCGACCAGTTGTGCTCGACCTGGCGGAGCAACCCCGGAACCAGGCTGGTCCGGAGCCATCCTTCGGGCGCCGCCATCGGATTGATCAGGGCGACGGCATTCTTGTCTCCGGCCGGGCCGAACGCCAGGGTCTGGCTCTCGAACAGCCCCTCGGCGACCAGCCCTTCGCGGACTCGCCGGGTGGCCCGGGCTTCAATCGCGTCCTCACGCACCGGCACCCGGTACGGCCGGAGCTCGTCGGGGAACTCACCGTAGCCGTGAACCCGGGCCACTTCCTCTATGAGGTCGATCTCGGAGACCAGGTCCGGCCGCCAGCCCGGTACGTCGACCGCGATCCGGTGGTCGTCCGGCTTGGCCAGCACCGTGCACCCGATGGCGACCAGACACTCCTCGATCCGGCGAACCGGGAGATCGACACCCAGCACCTGGGCCGAGCGAGCGGGGCGAAGGAAGATCCGGGGAGGATTGGTCGGGGTGGGCCAGACATCGACCGGTTCCCCGTCGAGAGCGCCACCGCCGGTGGCCTGGATGATCTCGATGCAGCGGCGCATCGGCTCCGCCCCACCCCACCGATCGACTCCCCGCTCGAACCGATGACTGGCCTCGCTGCTCAGCCCGATGCTGCGCCGGGCTCGGCGGGTTCTCCGCGGATCGAACCAGGCGCACTCGAGCACCAGGTCCGTGGTCTGGGCAGTCACCTCGACCTGCGCCGCCCCCATCACGCCGGCAATCCCGACCGCGCGCTCGGCGTCGGCGATGACCACCATGTCCTGATCGAGCGTGCGCTCTACATCATCGAGCGTGACCAGCTTCTCGCCGGGCCTGGCCCGTCTGGCGATCAGCGCCGGGCCTGCCAGCTTGGCCAGGTCATAGGCGTGCATTGGCTGGTTGAGCTCGAACATCACGTAGTTGGTGGCGTCGACCACGTTGTTGATCGAACGCATCCCGACCGATGTCACCCGCTGCTGCAACCACGCCGGTGACGGACCGACCGTGACGCCGCGCAGCGTGGCCGCGAAGAACCGGGCGCACCCTTCCGGATCCTCGATGGTGATCGTGACGCCACCGGTGACACCGGACTGGCCTTCGGCTCGGCGCGGGTTGGGCGCCGTGGCGCCCTCGGAGCCCGGAATCAGCGGCAGCCGGAATGGCGTCTTGAGCGCCGAAGCCAGTTCACGGGCGACGCCCTTGTGCCCCAGCAGGTCGGGACGGTTCGGGGTGACATCGATGACCAGCCGGTCATCATCGATCGGCATCACTTCGAGGAGCGGCGTGCCCGGGGCGGCGTCGGTGTCGAGCTCGAGGATGCCGTTGTGCTCTTCACCCAGGCCCAGTTCGCGGGCGGAGCAGAGCATCCCCTGGCTCACGACGCCGCGGATCGGGCGGGCCTCGATGGTGAAGCCCTTTGGTCCTGGCATCCGGGTGCCCAGCCGGGCAAAGGGGTATGACTTGCCAGCGGTCACGTTCGGGGCGCCGCAGATCACGGCCAGCCGCTCGCCGCTGCCGTCATCGACCACGGTGAGCCGCACCTTCGTGGCCTTGGGATCGGGATGAGGCCCGACCTCGAGCACCCGCCCGACCACGAACGGCCCCAGCTCAGAATGGATCGGCTCGATGGCGTCGACCGGTGCGCCCAGCATCGGCAGGATGCGGGCAAGCTCCTGCGCGTCGAGCGGGCGGCGCAGAAAGGCCTCGAGCCAGCGGCGGGAGATGTTCATGGGACGGGCGGGCGAACCGGCGGACGGGCGGGCGGTAGCCCGGATTCAGTTCCGACGTTCCGACCTTCCGATTGTCCGACATCGTTGAACTGCCCCAGGAACCTCATATCCCCCTCATAAAACAGCCGGATATCCGGCACGCCGTAGCGCTGCATCGCGATCCGCTGCGGGCCCATGCCGAAGGCAAAGCCGGTGTACTTCTCGGGGTCGATCCCGCCGTTGGTCAGCACCGTCGGGTGCACCATGCCGCAGCCCAGGATTTCCATCCAGCCGGTTCCCTTGCAGGCGCCACACCCCTTGCCACCGCACAGCTGGCAGCCCACATCCATTTCGGCCGAAGGCTCGGTGAACGGGAAGTAGGATGGACGGAACCGCACCGCGGTGTCGGCGGTGAAGAACCGCCGGGCGAAGTGAATCAGCGTGGCCTTCAGGTCGACGAACGAAATTCCCTCATCGACCACCAGCCCCTCGATCTGGCCAAAGGCCGGCGCGTGTGAGGCGTCGAAGGTGTCCTTACGGTAGACCATTCCCGGTGCCACCACCCGGATCGGCGGCCCCGACTGCATCATGGCGCGGAGCTGGACCGGCGAGGTGTGGGTGCGGAGCAGCAGCCGCCCTTCCTCCCCGACGGTTGGCAGGTCGAGGTAGAGGGTGTCGTGCATATCCATGGCGGGATGATCGGCGGGGAAGTTGAGCGCCCCGAAATTGTACCACTCCGATTCGGCTTCCGGCCCCACCGCGATGGTGAACCCGAGACTGCGGAAGATGTCGAGAATCTCTTCCATGACGCGGGTGGCCGGATGCTCGCCTCCGATCCAGCGGGAGCGGCCCGGCATGGTCAGGTCGATGCCGGCCGCGGTCGAGCGCGAGGCCGCCTCGCGCAGCGCGGTCCGGCGGGTCTCGAAGGCCGCCTCGAATTGCTGGCGCAGCTGATTGGCCAGCGAGCCGACCTGCCGCTTGTCCTCGGGTGGCAGATCCTTGAGGGCGCGCAACACGTTGACCGTGAGAATGCCCTGGGTGCGGCCCAGGATCCGGGTGTGCTCGGATTCAAGCGCCTCGGCGGACAGCTCCGGGATTCCGGGCAGGATATCCTGGACCTGCTGCAGCACGGACATCAATTGGGTGTGGTCGGACATAATGATGATTCCAGCCTGCGGTGAGGACGATCCCGGAAACACCGAGGGGGTCAGGGGGGCACCCTGACCCCCCGGAACCCGCGCGGCCAGCGGTTACTTCGCGGCCTTGGCCACTTCGGTGATCCGGGCAAACGCCTCGGCATCACGCACGGCCAGGTCGGCCAGCACCTTGCGGTTGATCTCGACGCCGGCCCGCTTGAGCGCGTCCATCAGCCGGCTGTAACTGAAGCCGTGCAGCCGCGCGGCCGCGTTGATCCGGGTAATCCAGAGCCGCCGGAAATCGCCCTTCTTCTTGCGGCGATCGCGGTAGGCGTACTGCATGCCCCGCTCGACGGTTTCCTTGGAGGCCTTGTACAGCTTGCTGCGGGCGCCGCGGGCACCCTTGGCCGCGGCCATGATCTTCTTCTTGCGGGCGTGATGGGCGACGCCGTTCTTGACGCGAGGCATGGTCTCTCCTTAGGCCTGAAGCAGTCGGCTGACGCGCGGGAAGTCCGCCGAACTCACGTAAGCGCCCTTCTTGAGCTTGTTCTTCCGCTTGCGCGACTTCTTGGTCAGGATGTGGGAATGGTTGGCGTGGAACCGCTTGAGCTTGCCATTCCCGGTCTTGGTGAAGCGCTTCATTGCGGCGCGCTTCGTCTTCATCTTCGGCATCGTCAGTTCCCGTGTCGATTGTCGTACCGTAGGC
>JBDTTF010000188.1:0-2447 GCA_039930765.1 Gemmatimonadota bacterium
TGTGGCTGGGCGAACAGATCACCGAGCGCGGCATCGGCAACGGGATGAGCCTGCTGATCACCTTCTCGATTCTCGACCGGCTCTGGCCCGGGTTCCTCAACCTGATCCAGTTCATCAAGAGCGACGTGGTCAGCATCCCGAAGGCGCTGTTCTTCCTGGGGGTCCTGGTGGCGGTCATCGCCGCCGTGACCCAGATGACCATCGCGGCCCGCCGGATCCCGATCCAGATTCCCCGCAAGGTGATGGGCCGGGGACGGATCCGTGAAGGCCAGAAGACCTTCATTCCCATCGCGCTGATCACGGCCGGCGTCATGCCGATCATCTTTGCCCAGACCATCATCATTGTCCCGGGGACGCTGGCCAGCTTCACCCAGAACGAATACCTGCGGGACATCGCCGAGTTCTTCACTCCCGGCAACCTGCCCTACGATATTGTCTTCGCAATCCTGATCGTGGTGTTCAGCTATTTCTACACCTCGATCGTGTTCAACAGCGTCGACCTGTCGGAGAACCTCAAGAAGCAGGGTGGATTCATTCCCGGCGTGAAGCCGGGAGCAAGTACCGCCGATTACATCGACAGCGTGCTGGCCCGGATTACCCTGCCGGGCTCGCTGTTCCTGGCGCTGGTCGCGGTGATTCCGGTCATCCTGACCCGCCAGGCCGGCTTTCCGCAGGAGTTCGGCGGAACCTCGGTGCTGATCGTGGTCGGCGTCATGCTGGACACCATCCGGCAGATCGAACAGCACCGGACCCTGCGCAAGTATGACAGCCTGATGATGGGCGGCAAGGTCAAGTTTCGCGGGCGGCAACAGCGGTTCATGTAGTCGGACGTCGAGCGTCGAGAGTCTAGAGTCGCGAATCCGCCGGGCTTCACCCTCGCGACTCGCGACTCGTGACATTTCAGGGGCACTGGCTCCCCAGACAGGCACAGAGCATGGACATCCTCCTGATGGGTCCTCCGGGCGCCGGCAAGGGCACCCAGGGCGCCATCATGTCCGAACGCCTCGGGCTCCCCAAGTTTGCCACCGGCGACCTGCTGCGTGACGCGGTCAAGCGGGGCACTCCGCTCGGCCTCAAGGCGCGGTCACTGATGGAAGCGGGACACCTGGTCAGCGATGAGTTGATCATGGGCGTGGTGCAGGAAGAGCTGGGCAAGCAGGAAGCCGCCAACGGCGTCATCTTCGATGGCGTGGTGCGCACGGTGCCGCAGGCCGAAGGGGTGGCGCGGATTCTGGGCGAGCGCGGTCGCCGGATCGACTTCCTGCTGTTCTTCGATGTGAAGGACGAGGAGATTCTTGGCCGGCTCGACAAGCGCCGCTCGATCGAGGGCCGGGTTGATGATGATCCGGCCGCGGTGGCCACCCGGCTCAAGGCCTACCGGGCCCAGACCGCACCGGTGGTCGAGTGGTACCGCGCCAAGGGTGGAGTCCACCAGATTGATGCCGTAGGCGAGATCAACCTCGTGGCGGATCGCGTGAAGAAGGTTCTCGGACGATAGCCGCAAGCCGTTAGCCATAAGCCATCAGCTTGTGGCCGGCCGCTTATGGCTTAAGGCCTATGGCTTAGAGCTCATGATCACCCTCAAATCCCCCCGCGAAATCGAGATCATGGCCCGCGCCGGGCACATCCTGGCCCGCACCCTGGCCAGGGTGGCGGAGCATGTCCGGCCCGGGATCAGCACCGGGGAACTGGATGAAGTGGCCGAGGAGTTCATCCGCAGCCATCCCGGGGCCAAGCCGTCGTTCAAGGGGCTGTACGGCTTTCCCAAGACGCTGTGCACCTCGATCAACGAGGAGATCGTCCACGGCATTCCCAGCCGCAAGCGGGTGCTCCGGGAGGGGAATATCGTGAGTGTCGATGTGGGTGTCTTCCTCGAGGGGCTCCACGCCGACTCGGCCACCACCATTCCAGTTGGCGAAATCTCGCCCGAAGCCACCCGGTTGCTCGACGTGACTCAGCGCTGCCTGGCCGCGGGCATCAGCCAGGTGCGGGCCGGCGGTCACATCGGGGACATCGGGCATGCGGTGCAGACCCTGGCCGAGGCGGAGGGGTTCGGGGTGGTACGGGAGCTGGTGGGACATGGAATCGGGGCCGAGTTCCATGAGGAGCCGCAGGTGCCCAATCACGGCCGGCCCAATCGCGGCCCGCTGCTGCGGGAAGGGATGACCATTGCCATCGAGCCGATGATCACCCAGGGGGCCTACACCACCAAGACCCTGCCCGATAAGTGGACCGTCGTGACCTCGGATGGAAGCCTGTCGGCCCATTTCGAGCACACCGTGGCGATTACCCCGAACGGGATTCGGATTCTGACCGCTTAAGGGGGGGGCAGGGGGGCAGCGGGGCAGGAACTGCAGCACAATCCGGGCATTTCTCCGATCGTATTTTCAGACCGTCTCTCGTCTCTCGTCTCTCGTCTCTCGTCTCTCGTCTCTCGTCTCTCGTCT
>JBDTTF010000189.1:0-36489 GCA_039930765.1 Gemmatimonadota bacterium
ACGGGGGCGCCAGTGGTTGCGTCCGACATTCCATCGCATCGTGAGGTGCTGGGTGCAGCGGCGCGATACTTCGGGCTGGACGATGACCCCGCCCTGGCTGGGGCGATCAGGTCTGCGCTGACGGAGTCGAGCGGTGGGTCGGTCAACCTCGAACAGTATTCACTGCCGGCCGCCGCCGCACGA
The DNA here is from genome assembly GCA_039930765.1 of Gemmatimonadota bacterium. Classification (GTDB taxonomy): domain Bacteria; phylum Gemmatimonadota; class Gemmatimonadetes; order Gemmatimonadales; family GWC2-71-9; genus DATEHG01. The sequence goes on from JBDTTF010000189.1 coordinate 184, forward strand.
TTTGCCGATGGGCTCCAGCGCCTCAGGTCAGCGGCTGTTTTGGGGGCTCGGCCAGCCGGGCGCTGATGGCGTAGGTCGGGCACTGGCGGATGTAGTCGCCATCGAGCGGAGACCAGACCTGAATCGGATCGAGCACGGTGGCCTTGCCCTCGGCATCGAGGCCGAAGGTGGCCGGAGCCCGCATCACGCAGCTGCCGCATCCAATGCAGCGGTCGCGGTCAACCCGGACCCGCACCACCCGGCGAGGATAGACCCCAGTGGCCGCGCCATCGAGTGGCTCCACGATCGCGTCGAGCATGGCGGCCGTGGCCCGCTCTCCCTCTTCGATGAGTTCGCGATTGTGATCGAAGGCAAACATCGACACATGTTCGACCCGCGGGTGGATCAGGATGAGGGGTGGCCGGGTCCAGTGCTCCAGCCGGCTCTGCACCATGGTCTGCATCACGATTTCGAGTCCGCGGGTATAGGTCGCGGCAAAACCCTGTTCCTGCACTTCGGCCCGGAGTGCCGTGGTCGAGCCGACATCGACCGCGATGACAGGCCCGGGACTCCGGGCCGCCGCCACCCGGACCGGAAGATTTTCCATCACCGCGCCATCGACGAAATAGCGGCCGTCAATCAGGCGGGGCGGCAGGATGCCGGGCAAGGCGCACGAGGCAAACACCGCGTCCGCCACCTTGATGTTGCGGAGGCCCGGCAGCCCCCACAGCACCTGCATCCCGCTGTTCAGTTCCACGGTGTTGACCAGCAGCGACCGTTCGAGGTCATCGAAGGTCCGCTCGCCGACGAGGGTGTGGACCAGGTGGTCGAGCGGTTCACGGCGGTACACGGCGGGGCTCCGCATCCGTTTCAGCGCCATGTCCACGTGGGCCACCTGGAAGATGTCCTTCCGCCGGACTCCGAGTCCGATGGCGGTCATTTCATCCAGCGGCATGCCGGTGGCCCACGCGGCCGCGACCATCGATCCCATGCTGGAGCCCACGACCAGGCTCGGCCGCAGGTTCCGCGCTTCCAGTGCGCGCAGCACCCCGATGTGGGCCAGCCCCTTGAGGCCGCCGCCACTCAGCACCAGCGTGAACGGACCCTCGATGGCCAAGCGCTTGCCTGTGATGGTTGAGTCGACGTAACGTACCCCGGCGCCAAGGTACGGTGTAGGGGCGGCCGCCGGCTGCTTCAGTTCATTTTCGCGAGGATCTCGCTCTCTGTCACAGCCAGCAGTCCGTCGCTTTCCCGCCCTTCCTCGAGACCCCGCGTATCGGTTGGGACTCATCCTGGTGGCGCTGACCGTGACGGCCGCGCTGTTTGCGCCGCTGCTGGCCCCCTACAACCCGCTGGTCGGAGACCTCAAGCATGACTATCTCCGCCCACCCGGTGGATCGATGCTGTTCGGCGCCGATACCCAGGGCCGCGATATTTTGAGCCGGGTGCTTTACGGCGCCCGCCTGTCCATTGCGGTCGGGATCATTTCGCAGGTCGTGGCCGTCCTGCTCGGCGTGACACTGGGACTGGTGGCGGGATTCCGGGGGCGCTGGGTCGATGCGGCGATCATGCGGCTGGCCGACGTGACCCTCGCCTTTCCCGCGCTGCTGCTGTTGATCGCCGTATCCGCCGCCATCCGGCCGCCCTATCCGGCCATCTTCCTGCTGATCGGTGCGGTCGGATGGGCCGGGATGGCGCGGCTGGTCCGCAGCCAGGTCCTGGTACTCCGGCACGCCGAGTACGTGATGGCGGCCCGGGCCCTCGGCGCCCGGGATCGCCGGATTCTCTGGCGCCATCTCTTGCCCAATGTCCAGGCCCAGATCATCGTCGCGGCCACCCTGGGCATGGCCGGCGCCATCATGGCCGAAGCGGCGCTCTCGTTTATCGGGCTGGGGGCGCAGCCACCCACCCCGAGCTGGGGCGCGATGGTTTCGGAGGGACGGGACCTGCTGCGGGTGGCGCCGTGGGTGTCGCTGGTGCCGGGACTGGCCATCGGGATGACTGTACTGGGCTTCAACCTTGTGGGCGACGGATTTCGCGAAGCCTCTGACCCCAAACTCCGGCGCCGGGCATGACCGTGACATCCGATCTCGACCCTCGACCCTCGACTCTCGACTTCAGCGCCCTCAGGTCGACCGAATTTCCGTGGACCGATCAGCACGTCTACCTCGACACCGCCAGCACCGGACCGCTGCCGGAGCGCAGCCGGAACGCGGTCGAGCGTCACAACCGGAAGCGGAGCCGGCCCTGGGAGTTCGGGCATGAGGACATGTTCGGCCTGTTCGACCGGTCCCGCCAGCTCGCGGCCCGGCTGATCAATGCCGAGCCATCCGAAATTGCCCTGACCCCCAACACCTGCTTCGGGATCGGGGTGGCGGCGCGGGCGCTGCCGCTCAATCCTGGCGACAAGGTGGTGGTCAGTGCCCGGGAATTTCCGGCCAATGTCTATCCCTGGATGCGGCTGACCGATCGAGGAGTCGAGTTCGAACTGATTCCGGTGACTGAACAGGGCTGGCCCGACGAAGCCCGCCTGCTCGAACGCATGGAAGATCCCAGGGTGCGGGCCGTGGCGGTCTCCCTGGTGCAGTTTGCCTCTGGGTACACCATCGATCTGGCCCGGATTTCCGCTGCGGCCCGCCGCACCGGGACCTGGCTGGTGCTCGACGCCATTCAGGGGCTGGGGCAGATGCCGATCGACCTGGCCCGGACCCCGGTCGATATCCTCTGCTGCGGCGGGCAGAAGTGGCTGCTCTCGCCGTGGGGGTCGGGGTTCCTGTATGTCCGGAAGGAACTGATCGCCCAGCTCGACCCGGCCATCACCGGCTGGATGGCCTTCGAAGGGACCGACGATTTTTCCCGGCTGACCGACTATAACGTGACCTTGCGGCCTGATGCCCGGCGCTTCGAGCTGATCTCGCTTCCGTACCAGGACTTTGCCGGGATGAACGAGTCGGTCAGCCTGCTGCTGGAACTCGGCATCGACCGGATCGCCAATCATCTGCAGGCGCTGCACCAGCCGGTACTCCGCTGGGCCGGAAACCACGGGATCCGGATCACTTCACCGGTCGGAGCACATGGTTCGGGGATCCTCTGCCTGGCCCCACGTGATCCCGCCAGCGCCCATCGGGCACTCAAGGCCGCAGCGGTGAGCTGCAGTCTGCGGGAAGGGTCGCTGCGCCTGGCCCCGCATTGTTATACCGCACCGAGTGATTTTGAGAAGGTGATGGAAGTGCTGGACGGCCTGAAGTAGGACTTCGGTTCCGGGTTCCGGGTCTACGGATCATGGTTCGGAGATCCTGGGCAGGTTTGACTGAGAGGCAGACACCGGGTGATTTGAGGCATCGTTATCTTGCCCGTCTTGCCCGTCTTGCCCGTCTTGCCCGTCTTGCCCGTCTTGCCCGTCGTATCCGCCTCACCCGTCTTACTTACGGAATCAGAACATGGCCCCGACGCCCTTCGACACCGCCCTTTCCGCCGCTTACGGCTTCAGCGAGCCCGCCCTGATCCTCGGCGCGGCGCTCGACGGCACCGCGACGCACCCGGAACCCAAGGTGCGGATTCCGCTCAGCATGATGAATCGGCACGGGCTAGTGGCCGGCGCCACGGGAACCGGCAAGACCAAAACGCTGCAGTTGATAACGGAGCAACTCTCGGCAGCGGGGGTGCCGGTTTTCGTCGCGGACATGAAGGGCGATCTCTCCGGACTGGCCATGCCGGGCCCCAAGGCTGCCAGGGTCGACGCCCGCGCCACCGACACGAAATACGACTGGAAGCCAGCGGGCGCTCCGGTTGAGTTCGTCTCCCTCACCGGTGCGCTCGGCGTCCAGCTCCGCGCCACCGTGAGCTCCTTCGGCCCCCTGCTGCTGGCCAAGGTGCTCGAGCTCAATGACACCCAGGCCAGTGTCCTGTCGCTGGTGTTCAAGTTCTGTGACGACCAGCAGCTCCCGCTGCTCGATTTTCCCGACCTGCGTGCCGTGCTCCAGTACCTGACCGGTCCCGACGGCAAGCCGGCGCTGGTCCAGTACGGCGGAATGTCCGATGCGACCGTGGGGGTGCTGCTCCGCAAGATGATCGAGCTGGAACAGCAGGGGGCCGAGAAATTTTTCGGAGAGCCGGAATTCGACGTCAAGGACCTGCTGCACGTCACCCCGGATGGTCGCGGGGTGGTGACCTGCCTCGAGCTGTCCGATGTGCAGGACAAGCCGAGGTTGTTTTCGACCTTCATGATGTGGATGCTGGCGCAGCTGTATCACAACCTGCCGGAAGCGGGGGACCTGCCGAAACCCAAGCTGGTCTTTTTCTTCGATGAGGCGCACCTGCTGTTCGACGGCGCCTCCAAGGCCTTTCTCGAGCAGGTCCAGCAGGTGGTGCGGCTGATCCGGTCCAAGGGAGTCGGCATCTATTTCGTGACCCAGGTGCCGACCGACGTGCCCGATGACATCCTGGCCCAGCTCGGCCACCGGGTGCAGCACGCCCTCCGGGCGCACACGCCGGATGATGACAAGGCGCTCAACGCCACGGTGCGGACCTTTCCCAGGACCACGTTGTTCGATCTCCGGGAAACCCTGACCACCCTCGGCATCGGTGAAGCGGCCGTCACCATCCTGGACAGCCGCGGTGTCCCGACCCCGGTTTTTCCGGTGCGGTTGATACCGCCGTCCTCCCGCATGGGTCCGCTCACCGCGGATGAGCTCAAGACCGATATCCAGCAGTCCGATCTGCTTCGGGAGTACGGCACAGCGGTAGACAGGGAGAGCGCCCGGGAGCTGCTGGCGGCACGACTGGCCAAGTCGGCACCGGCAGCCGGAGCGCCGATGACGCCTGCCGGATCTCCGGCGGCAGGCGGCAGGACACCGATGTCCACCGGGGCCAAGATCGGCACCGCCGTCGTGGCGGCGCTGGGAACGACGGTGGCGAGAACGGTGGGCCGGGAACTGGTGCGGGGAATATTCGGAATGCTGGGCGGTTCGCCGTCACGCGGCACCACCCGAAGCCGCTGGTAGTCGTCCCGGCTCAGACCCGGAGGCCGGCCGGTGCCGGCACCCGCCGGCGGCGGCTGACGGCCGCAGTCAGTCCAAGGGTGAAGAATCGATTGCCCCGAATCGAGTTCCAGCCCCAGGCGGCACACCAAAGCACCCCTATCGATGCCACGAAGTAGGGGATCATCAGCCAGCGGTGCGGGACAGGCAGGACCGGAACCAGCAGGTAGTAGAGGTAGAACTGCAGGACAAAGATGAAAAGCGAGGCCCGGCCAACCACTGCGGCCGCCTCGATCAGCCGGCTCACCAGCCGACGCTCGCTCAGGACGATGACCACCCCGACCAGGACCAGCGCCAGCCCGCCATAGGCCAGCAGGTAGGTGGGACCGGGTGGATACTTGTCGAACGGTGTGGTCAGATCATACAAATCACGCCAGACCGGCGGCATAGCCTCGTACGAACTCCACATGGTCGGCCGGCAGATCAGGTACACACCCTTGACGGCCAGGGCAGCGACGATCCACCGGGGGCCGGTGCTGAGCAGTCGCCATCCGATACGCTCCAGACCACCACCATCGCTGGCCTCGGCCACCCGTTCGCCAAGGACGGTGGCGGCCAGGTATACCGAGAACCAGGGAATCAGCGGAAAATTCTGGGCGACATCGGTGTACTGATTGGTGCTGCCGAAAAAGACTTCCTTGAACAGCTGGGCCGCCCGCTGCTCGGGATGCCAGAGCAGCACCAGGGCCCAGCCGGCCAGGTACAATGCCCCCGATAGCTGCAGCCGGACCCGCGCAGTGGTCCTGGGCAGGACCGCCAGGCCAAGCAGCAGCGAGGCGCCGATCGTGTCCGTCATGAACAGGGCATGTTCGGCGTCCGACCAGCTGTGAAACCGCGGGTAGTGCGCCCCGTCAATGACCAGGTGGGTGATCGTGAGCAGAAACAGCCCGCGGTCGGCCAGTTGAATTCGTAACGGCCCTGGGTCGTCGCGATTGAGCCGGGTCAAGTAGCCGAGGATGGCGCCGCTCAGGAAAAGTAGGTCGGTGATGCGATCATTCCGAGCAGCCACAAGTTGGCGGCCAGCGCCGGCTCCTTGTGGCCGATTCCGATGCCGAAATGGGACACACAGACGGCGAACATCGCCAGGCCCCGCGCCGCATCCAGCGGGGTGAGTCGTCGGACTTTGGCGGCGGCGGTCACGGCTGGTGGATTTTGATCTGAGGGGAGTAGTCGGTCATGGCGGCTGAGATTGCAATGGTCACGCCGTGAAAAACTGCCCAGACTGGGGCTGGATGGTGCGGCCTAACTGCAAGTCAGGCAATGCTTTATGGGCTGATATCAAACAGCGGTGGCTGGCTGGCTCCGGGGGCGTGAAGCCCCGGAGCCACGGCAATTCGGCTACTTCTTGGCGACCTCTTCTTCCTTGAGCACCTTCTTGGCGAACCAGAACACCAGGTAGGCCACAATGATGAAATTGATCGCGGCCGCCAGAATGGCGCCGAGCATGAAGTGGAACGGTCCAAGGTCGAGCGTCGATTTCTGCCAGTCGCCGCCGCCGGCCGCGAGGATCGGATTGACCAGCGGCATCAGCAGGCCGTCGACGATGGTCTTGACCAGTTCGCCGGCCTTGGTGCCGATGATCACGCCGATGGCCAGGCCGATCACGCCGTACTCCTTCAGGAATTTCATGAATTCGGTCATGGATCCCCCTGGGTTAGGTCCGGTGGTCAGTCGCTCGCTTCGAGCAACGCGTAACGTTTCTTGCCTTTTTGCAGCAACAGAAATCGTCCTCCCAGCAACTCAGTGGCATCGAGCACCCGATCCTCGGTCTGGCCGACGCCGTTGACCGAGAATCCCTTGCCGGCCAGTCCGCGCACTGCCTCACTCTTCGAGGCGGCCAGTCCGGACTCAACGAGCAGTCCAACCAGCCTGATCGTGCCTGCACGGAGTGCCGCACGGACCGTCGGTACTTCCTGTCTCAGGATCTCGAAGACCGCCGCGTCCGCCGCGGTGATGTCGCTGCCGCCGAACAGGATCTGGCTGGCCGCCACGATTCTCGGCACCGATTCCGGTCCGTGCACCCGGCCAGTGACATCAGCGGCCAACGCCCGTTGCGCCGCTCGCCGGCCAGGATCGGCGGCCTGCGCCTTGAGCAGCGACTCGATCTCGGACAGGGGCAGGAAGGTGAACAGCTTGAGACACCGCTCCACATCACGGTCATCGGTGTTGAGCCAGAACTGGTAGAACTGGTACGGACTGGTCTTGGCGGGATCGAGCCAGATATTGCCGCTCTCGCTCTTGCCGAACTTGGCCCCCGCCGATGTGGTCAGCAGCGGGAAAACCAACCCATGGGCCGATTTCCCTTCACGCCGGCTGATCAGCTCGGTGCCGGCGGTGATGTTGCCCCACTGATCGCTGCCACCCATCTGCAGTTCACAATGCGCGGTGCGGTAGAGATGCCAGAAGTCGTAGGCCTGCACCAGCATGTAACTGAATTCGGTGAACGAGATGCCGGTGTCCATCCGGCTCTTCACCGACTCCTTCTGCATCATGATGTTGACGGTGAAATACTTGCCGGTGTCGCGCAGGAACTCCATCAGTGGCAGGGTCCGGAGCCAGTCCGCATTGTTGACTAGAACCGCGGAGTTGCCGCCCTCGAAACTGAGGAAGCCGGCCAGTTGTTTCCGGACCGCGGCAGCGTTGGCGTCGATCTGCTCCAGGGTCAGCAGCGGCCGCTCACTGCGCTTGCCGCTGGGATCGCCGACCATGCCGGTGCCACCCCCGATCAGCGCGATCGGGGTTCCGCCGGCCCGCTGCAGCCAGGCCAAGCCCATCACCGGAACCAGATTCCCGACATGCAGGGAATCCGCGGTAGGGTCGAAACCGACATAGGCGGTGAGGGGGCCGGCGGCCAGGCGTTCAGCCAGGCCCGGGGTGGCATCCTGGACGAAGCCCCGCTCGGCGAGTTCCCCGAGGAGGTCGAGCATAGGCGACAATGGTAAGGCCCACCCCGGTCCGTCGCTACTGGCTCGGGGATCATTAGATTGGTGCCATGGCATCTCCGCTGATCACGATCCGCCGCTGGTGGCACACCCCCCGCATCCGCAGTTCGGTCATCACTGCCGTCCTCGCCGTCGGACTGTTCGTGGCCGGGATTCTCTACGGCGCCTGGACCCGCGCCTGCGGCAACAACGCCTGCCCTTCGATCGCCAAGATGGGCGAGTACGATCCCGACCAGGCCTCCAAGGTGTATGCGGCCGACGGACGCCTGATCACCGACCTCGGCCTGCAGCGCCGCACGGTGGTGCCGCTTTCCAGGATGAGCCCCGCGGTCACGGCCGCGTTCCTGACCACCGAGGACAAGCGTTTTTACCAGCACCACGGCCTCGACTGGCACCGGGTGTTCGGCGCGATCGTGGACGCGGTCTTCCGTCACCGGGTCACCGGCGCCTCGACCATCACGATGCAGCTGGCCCGCAATCTGTGGCCGGAAAACATCAACGGCCAGGATCGGAGCATATCCCGCAAGATCCGGGAGGTGCAGGTGGCCTTCGAGATCGAGCGCAACTATCCCAAGGACAAGATCCTGGAGCTCTATCTCAACCAGATCGACCTCGGCAATCGGGCGTTCGGTGTCGAAGTCGCGGCCCAGCGCTATTTCGGCAAGTCGGCCGCCGACCTCAACGTGGCCGAGGCGGCCACACTCGCGGCGCTGCCCAAGGCGCCCTCCAAGTACAACCCGCGAAAGAGCCCCCGGCTCGCGGTCTTGCGCCGCAATCTCATCCTGGGCCTGCTCAATGAGGCCGGGCTGCTGACCGACGAGGAAACCGAACGGTGGCGGGCGTATCCGCTGGTCCTCTCCTCGCGGTCGGACTTCAGTGAAGTCGCTCCCTACTTCGTTGAATACGTCCGCCAGCAGCTCGATGCCCGGTTCGGCGCCGACCTCTACACCTCCGGGCTCCGGATCTACACCACCCTCGATCTCGACATCCAGCAGTCGGCCGAGCGGGCGCTGAACCAGCAGCTGGAGGACATCGAGAACGGCAAGTACGGCAAGTACACCCGGGAGAGCTACGCCACCTACCTGGAAAAAAAGGGCGACGATGACATCACCCCGGCCGAGTCGCCGTACTTGCAGGGGCTGGCGGTTGTACTCGAAGCCAAATCCGGTGCCATTCGTGCGCTGGTCGGCGGCCGGGATTTTCAGGACAGCAAGTACAACCGGGCGGTGCAGGCGCTGCGGCAGCCGGGCTCGACCTTCAAACCGTTCGTCTATTCGGCCGCCATCCGGGCCGGCTACACCTGGTCCACCCTGCTGGTGGATGACCCGATCAGCATCATCATGGATCCGGACAAGCCGGCCTGGGAACCGCAGAATTACGACAACAAGTTCGAAGGCAAGATGACACTCCGCAAAGGGCTGTATGAATCGCGGAATATCATCGCCATCAAGCTGGGCCAGGAGCTGGGTCCGCAGGCCGTGATCAGTGAGGCCACCCGGTTCGGCGTCAGCTCGCAGCGGATTCCGCCCTATCCGTCGATCTACATCGGATCCGCCGACGTCGTGCCGCTGGAGATGATCTCGGCCTACACCGCCTTCGCCAATCTCGGCACCCGGTCGCTGCCCCTGGCCATCGATCATGTCGAAGACCGGGCCGGCAACATTGTCTGGCGTCCCAAGACTCACACCGAAGAGGTCATGAGCCGGTCTCACGCCTGGCTGATGGTCGATGCTCTGCGCGATGTGGTGCGCAAAGGCTCGGCGGCGGGATCGGTCGGCGCCAAGTTCTTCCTGCCGGCGGGCGGCAAGACCGGCACTACCAACGACGGCACCGATGTCTGGTTCATCGGATTCACCCCCGATCTGGTGGGCGGCATCTGGATGGGGATGGACCGGCCGGAGAAGATCAAGGCGGACGCCCAGGGCGGCCGGCTGGCTGCCCCGGCGTGGACCACGATGATGAAGGAGATCTACGAGCGGCGTCCCGCGCCGGCCGATTGGGTCAGGCCGGACAGCCTGACCTTTGCCGAGATCGACAATACCACCGGCTACAAGTTCACCGGCTTCTGCCCCAAGGATTCCCACGCGGTCGAGTGGTACCTGCCGGGCACCGAGCCCAAGGAATTCTGCCCGATTCACAATTCGTTCCTGAACCCGGGCGTCAACCCGCTCCAGAATCACTGACGTGCGGGGCCGCCGGATCTCCGCTGGCTGGATCCTGCCGATGGACCGCCCGCCGATTGCCGGTGGCGCCCTGCTGATTGATTCCGACGGGCGAATTGCGGCAATGGGCAGCTCGGGCGAGGTGGGCCACCCGGTGGACGTGAGCTCCGAATCCCAGCCCGACGTCATCCTGCTGCCTGGGTTGATCAATACCCACACCCATCTCGAGCTGACCGGGCTCGGCGCCCTGGTGCCCGAGCCGGACTTTGCCGACTGGATCCGGCGCCTGATCGCGCTCAAGTCGGCCCGCAGTGGCGAGCAGGTCCTTGAGGCGGCGCGTCAGGGAATTCGGGCAGGATGGTCCGCAGGCGTGACTACCCTCGGCGATACCGGTGATTCCGGTGCTGGGTTCCAGGCCATGCTCGAGCTGAATGCCAGCGGCATCGCCTACCAGGAGGTCTTCGGCCCCCATCCCGATCTGGCCGAGGCACAATTCGCCGAATTCCGGCGGCGGTTTGATCGGCTCCGGCCATTGGCTGCCGGCCGGGTCCGGCTCGGCGTGTCACCGCATGCCCCCTATTCCGTCAGTGGCCCGCTGTATCAGCTGGTGGCCCGATGGGCCAGCGTCGAAAACCTGCCGGTGGCGGTGCACGTGGCCGAATCGCTGGAGGAGTCTCAGCTGGTCGAATCGGCAGGCGGGCCGTTCGCCCGGCAATGGACTGCGCGTGGAATACCGCTGCCAAGGACCGGCGGCTCGACCCCGATCGAGTGGCTGGACCGTCATGGCGTCCTGGGACGGCGCACCCTCTGTATCCATGCTGTTCGAGCCACCGACAGCGATATCACCCGGATCGCGCGAGCCGGGGCATCGGTCGCCCACTGCCCCCGCTCCAACCGCCGCCACGCTCGCCTGGCCGCGCCGCTGGGGCGCCTGCTCGCGGCCGGAATCCGGGTCGGGGTCGGCACCGATTCTGTCGCGAGCGTCAGCCCGCAGGATCTGCTGGCCGAAGCCCGCCAGGCCAGGCAACTGGCCGATCTGTCGGCCGAAACCGCGCTCCGGCTGGTAACCAGTGGCGCCGCCGCCGCGCTCGGCCTCGAGGCGGAGATCGGCTCACTCGCCCCCGGGCATTGGGGCGATGCCGTCGCCATCCGGATCCCGCCCGCCGCCACGGCGGAACAGGCGCTGGAACTGGCGCTGGCGTCCCGACCCGACGACGTTGTGCTGACTATCCTGGGGGGCCGAGAGGTCTACCGCCGGGTCGCGGCGTAGCCGATCTTTGCAGTGAACAGTGAACAGTGAACAGTGAACAGTGAACAGGAACTCCTCCGTGTTTCAATCCGGATCATGATTACACACCTGGAGCTTGAATTCGTGACGATGATCTCTCGTCTCTCGTCTCTCGACTCTCGACTGCAGTCATGAAACTCCAGCGCCATGCCATGATCATGCGGGTGGTTCGCGATCGGCGGATCGAGAGCCAGGAAGACCTGCGAGAGGCGCTGGCCTCCGAAGGGTTCCACGTGACCCAGGCCACGCTGTCGCGGGACATTCGGGAGCTCGGCCTCGCCAAGTTGTCCGACCCCCAGGGCGGGGCGTTCTATGCCAATCCCCAGGAGGGCCACACCCGGCCTGACCCGGGACAGGTGCTCCCGGCGCTGCTGGTGAGTGTGGAGGGGGCCGAGAACCTGCTGATTGTGAAAACGGTCACTGGAGGGGCGGAGGCGGTGGGGGCGGCCATCGATCAGGCGGGCTGGACCGAGATCATCGGGACGATCAGCGGAGTGGATACGGTGCTGCTGGTGACCCGGGGGCTGCGCCAGCGCAAGGCCGTGGAGCTCCGCCTGCAGGCGTACGCGCGCTAGGGCTGCTCCCTTGCTGGCCCCGGGGTGGCCCGTTACGATACTTTGATCCTCTCCTCGTGGGAGCTGGCTTGGTACGTTGTCTGGCTCTAAATGCGTCCTTCGAACCATTGACCATGGTGCCTGTCCGCCGGGCCCTGCGTCTGGTCATCGATGGAAAAGCGGAAATTGTCGAGGCGGAACAAGGGGATTCAGTCCGAAGTGAGCGGCTCACCATGCCGCGCCCCGCCATCATCCGCCTCGTCAAGTTCGTGCACGTCCCCCGCCGATTCCGCCGCCAGGTCACCAATACCTTCCTCTTTGCCCGCGATCACTACCGCTGCCAGTATTGCCATCGGTACGGCAACGAGCTGCGCCACCGGGAGTGCCTGACTCGTGACCACCTGGTGCCGCTGTCCCGCGGCGGGTCCAACGACTGGACCAACGTGGTGACCGCCTGCAGCACCTGCAACACCCGCAAGGGCAATCATCTGCCCGAGGAAATCGGGATGCACCCGCTGCTGGCGCCGCACGAGCCGCATTTTGTCCATCTTGCCTGGGCGGTGCGCCGGCTGACCCTCACCCAGGCCAAGTACATCAAGCTGTTCTACGGCGAGACGACGCTCAAGGCCCTGGGCGGGCGATAAGCGGCTCGAGGGATCGAGGGATCGACAAACCGAAGCTGAATTGTGGTGGAATCGGTCGTTTGCAATTCTGACGTTGGCCGCATTGTGCCCCCCCGCCACTCTCCTCCCGCCCATTCCCAGCCACCAGTCTTCATTCTCCAGTTTCTCGTCTCCGGTCTCCCACTACCATCATCAAAAGGGGTCCGGCTACCGGTGGTGGTGATCGCCGCTTCGGTCCGTCCTCTCTGTGGAGCGTCACCGTTGGGTTCGGAAAAGGGTATAGTTCGACCAGGAATACGCATTCACCCCCGTTTCTCGCCTCGCTGGTTGCATGTCAGCAGTTACCTGCACGAAGGCGGCAGATGGCTACCATCCTGATCGTCGACGACCTGTCCGCCAACCGGAAGTATCTGGTGGGTCTGCTGGAGGGTCTGGGGCACCGGCTGCTGCAGGCGGCCGACGGCAGTGCGGGGTTGGCGCAGGTCCGGGCTGAGCGGCCGGACCTGATCATTACCGATGTACTCATGCCGGTGATGGATGGCTACGAGTTCGTGCGCCAGCTCCGCCTTGATCCTCAGTCCAGTAGAATCCCCGTCCTCTTCTACTCGGCCCCATACAGCGAGCGCGAAGCCCGGGCCCTGGCCCTCTCGACCGGGGCGTCGTACGTCCTCCGGAAGCCGGCCCCACCGGCGGAAGTCCTGCAGGTCGTTGGTCGGGTGCTGGCCGACGGGATCGAACCCCATCCGGCCTTCGACGCTACGGAGTGGTCGGCCAGCCCTGATCGGTTCAACCTTCGACTGCTGACCGACCGATTGTCCGAACAGAGCGGCGATCTGCGGATGGCCAACGCCCGCTTGCGGGCCGTGATCAATATCGGGCTGGAGATGACCGCGAGGCAGGACTCCGACCGGCTGCTCCGCACCGTCTGTTCGGCGGCCTGCGATCTGTTCGGCGCGAGCTACGCGTCGATCGGCATTCTGGAAGAAGATCTGTCGACGGTCAAGCGCCGGGCCGCGTGGCCTTCGGAAATGGGTGACTGGCTCAGGGTCGGTGACCGGGTTTCCGGGTTACTGCAAACGGTCGTGACCGAACGCCGTACCGTGCGAGGGGAGAATCCGGGCGGCAATGCCGACTCTCTCCAGCTCGCGCACGGTCATCCGGAAGTCCTGAGTTACCTCGCGGCGCCCATTGCCTCACCCTCCAGGACCTACGGCTGGTTCTGCCTGGTCGGGAATGAAGGGCGGGTGTTTGTCGAGGAGGACGAAGATCTGGTCACCGCGCTTGCCGGGCAGGTCGGCCGGATTTATGAGAACGGCCTGCTCACGAGCGAGAGGGGCGAACGAGCGGATGAACTCAGTCGTGAGATTGATGAGCACAAGGAAGTTCAGGACTCCCTGTCCCGGAGTGAACGGCTCAACCGCAATCTGGTCGAGCATCTGCCCCACCGCATCCTGGTCAAAGACAGCAATTCGGTCATCCTGTTCTGCAACGCGAACTATGCCAACGATGTCGGCTTGCCGCCCGAGGAGGTCGTCGGCAAGGATGCGTTTGCCTTCTATGCCCCGTCGCTCGCGGAGGCGTATCATGCCGACGACCGCAAGGTCATGGCCGACGGTGTGATGGAGGATGTCGAGGAACGCTATGAGATCGCCGGAGAGGAACGCTGGGTCCACACGGTCAAGGTCCCGTATCGCGATGAACGGAACAAAATCATCGGGATCCTGGTGGTGTTCGAGGACATTACCGAACGCAAGCAGCTCGACGAGCAATTCCGCCAGTCCCAGAAACTGGAGGCCGTGGGCCAGCTTGCCGGTGGCGTGGCCCACGACTTCAACAATCTCCTGACCGTCATCCTGGGCTATTGCGACGTAATCACGGGAGACCTCAAACCCGATGATCCCCAGATTTCGGATATAGAACAGATCCGGAAGTGCGGCGTACGGGCTGCGGAGCTCACCCGCCAGCTCCTGGCGTTCAGCCGCAAGCAGATCCTCGAACCCAGGGTGCTTGACCTCAATGCGGTGGTTGCCGGCCTCAATGCGATGCTCCAGCGCCTGATCGGCGCGGACATCGAACTGCGCACCGCACTGGCACCCCAGCTGGGACGGGTCCGGGCCGATCCGAGTCAGCTCGAGCAGATCCTCATGAACCTGGTAGTCAATGCCAGCGATGCGATCGGCCACGGCGGGCGGATCGAGCTGGCGACGGCTGATGTGCCGTCGGGGGAGGTCCTAGCCGGGCGGCATGTGGTCGTGCTTCCCGGCGGCTATGTCATGCTGGCGGTGACCGACAATGGCAAGGGGATGGACTCCGCAACCGTGGCGCGGGTATTCGAGCCGTTCTTCACAACCAAGGGACCGGGCAAGGGGACGGGACTCGGCCTTTCCACGGTGTATGGCATCGTTAAACAGAGCAACGGCTATGTCTGGTGCACCAGCGAGCCGGGGCGGGGGACCACATTCCGGGTCTACCTGCCACAAGTCGAGGAGGAGGCCGATGCTCCACTGGTGCAGCCCATCGCTCCTGCCATCGGGGGGGCCGAGACGATACTCATCGCCGAGGATGAAGCCGAAGTGCGCCAACTGGTCAGGCAGATCCTCACTCTGGCCGGCTATACTGTAATTGTCGCCGCCAACGGAGACGAGGCATTGAAGGAATGTTCTGACAGCGGCCGGCGCATCGACCTGCTGCTCACCGACGTGATCATGCCCGGGATGAGTCGGGGCGAAATGATCCGGAGCGTGCGCAACATTCGCCCCGAGATGAAGGTGCTGTTCATGTCCGGGTACGCCGGGGAGGTCGTCCTGGATCGTGGCCTGCTCGGGGATGACCGGGCTTTCCTGCAGAAGCCCTTTACCCGGGAAGCCCTGATCCGCAAGGTGAGAGAGATGCTGGACCGCTAGGCCGCCGTCGGCCGTGGCTGGAGTTGAGAAAGGAGCCGGTCTCTTTCCTGGAGCCGGCTCCTTTCATGCACCCAACAGGTCTCGATAACGGGGTGATCCCCGCTTCCGGTTCCCAGTTTCCCTTCTCGCCCCTCCTTCCCCTCCTTCTCACACCACCCCGACTCCAATCGTGCCGCGCCTCGGCGCTGGCAAGCCATCCGCCCGTCCGGTGAAGTACCGCGCGGCGATCTCCTCGGCGGCCACCATCTCGATCTGGTTGAAGCCCGCCTGGCGGAGCATTCCGATCCACTGGTCTGGCGCTATGCTGGCCAGCCAGGGTTCGCCGAGCGCGGCCGCAGCGGCGGCCAGCCGGGATTCTTTCCCCCGGCTCGAATAGGTAAAGACCAGTTCACTGCCCACAGGTCTGGTGCCGGCCAGTTCCAGCAGGGTCCGCACCGTTTCCTCGCGCAGGTACATCAACACCCCAAGGCACGAGATGAAGACCGGTGCCCGGTCGTCGAAGCCGGCCTTGGCCAGTTGGGCGGAGAGCCGGTCGCGTTCGAAGTCGGCGGCGACATAAATCAGGTTGTCGGGCGATTCGATCCTCGCCAGCGCCAGGCGTTCGCGCTTCCATCGCTGGCTGGCGGGGTGATCGACCTCGAAAATCCGCAGCTCCCGTGCCCAATCCGGCTGGCGATGCGCGAAGGTGTCGAGACCCGCCCCGAGCAGGAGGTATTGCCCGACCCTGCGGGCAACCGCGTCCGCCAGCCGGTCCTCGGCATACCGGCTTCGCACCACCACGTGCGAGCGCAGTGCCATCTGTTCCGCTGACCTGTACTCCAGTGGTGAGGCCATCAATCGCTGACGCACCGCCGGGTCGAGCAGTTGTGGGGTGATGGCGTCGTCAAGGATTTTCGGGAGGCCGTCGACCAGCTGGTGAACCGCTCGGAGCAGCGCCACACCGGCGGCGGTTTGACTCGGGCCGGAGGAGTCCATCGGGGGTCAGTGGGTCTCGAACCGTTCCGACCGCGACGTCAGACTAAGGCTGGGCAGTCCCGCAAGCTTGAGCACCAGCCGCTTGGCTCCCCGTCCCACCGCACTACCGACATCGCCCTGGCCTTCGGCCGCCGGGGTGAGGTCACCCCGGAGAAACCGTTCCAGCTCTGCCAGGTCGGTGTCCGACAGCGTGGTGATGTCGAGTGAGGCCACGTAATACAGCCGGCCTGCCGCGGAGGAGTTGATGGTGACCTGATAGGCCAGGCTCAGCGAGGCCGACAGTGCGTCAGCGGTGGCGTAGCGGCTCTCCCGTCGGCGCCGACCGTCCAGCCTGGTGACGGTGTACTGGTCGAGCAACGGCTCGTGCCGAACCACCACATCCCACTCACCAGTTTCGTCGAGCGCGTCAAACCATCCCTCGCGAGCCCGCCACAACTCCACCCGGTAGTGCAGCCGCACCGGGAAGCCGGAGCTCAGCATCGCCAGCCAGCGGTCGTCGCGCCGCAGGTTACGGGTTCGGACCAGTGGCAGCCGGAAGCCATTGGGCAACGAATCGCGGGCCAGCCCCACCTGGACCTGGACCGCCGTCGAGTCCTGCGCCATGAGGCTGGACCCGCCGAGGCCAGACAGCAGTGCCAGCGCCACCAGCCGCCGGCGGGCGGGCGCCATGCTAGAACCGCCGTTCGAGGCGGAAGAACACCTGGAGTGGTTCCGGATCAGTGAGAGCCTTGGCCAGATAAATCCCGAGTCCGCCGAGGTCCAGACCCACGCCGAGGTCGGCCTTCCACTCCTTGAAGACGGGAAGCTTGCCGCTCGGAACGCGACCCGGCCCGTTACCCGCCAGCCAGGGCTTGCCGGCATCAGTGAAGAACACCAGGCTGGCCTGGCTGATGCCGATGAAGCGATCGGGATCGTGGCTGTGGAATCCCAGCCGCAGATCGAGCCGGCTGCGCAATTCCGCCTGGGCCACGATCATCCGGTCGCACAGCGCCGCCTGCGACGGATTGGCAAATCCCGCCGGCGTGCAGGTCAGCGACCGGAACCGGTACCCTGGCAGCAGGTCGAGGCCACCCAGCGAGAGCCGGCGCTGCAGTGGCAGCGGATCGCCGCCGACCGAGCCGCCGGCCCAGAGCCGAAGATTGAGTCCGGTGCCGGGCGTCAGTCGGTTGAACCGCCGGGCGTCGAGCGTCATCCGGTGGTAGTCGTAGTCCGAGGAGGGCAGCCCCGACCGGACCACGTCCGGCAATGACACCGGGCTGACATCGTCGCTGTGACCGAATTCGTAATTCAACCGCACCCACCAGCCACTCGGCACGTCCATCTGCCTGGGCCGGGTGTCGAAGTCGATTCCCGCGCCGGCGATGAGGTAGTGGCCGTCGTCAATCTGCGGGTTGGGTCGCCAGCGGTCGGTGTTGTGCACCAATGACCATGGATCGTTGGCCAGCACCGACGATTCCCGCTGGTAGCGGATCGTGGCATCGACCCGGAGCATCGAGAGTGGCGCAGCCGAGACGTAGCCGCTCACCCCTTCGGCTTCGAAGTAGTCGCGATAGTCCCGCTGGAACAGGAACGCATTCCAGCCGATCTCCTCGCGCGGCAGCGTGTGTTCCTCGACACCGTCGATCTGGCTGTACGCCTTGAGCCCGGCACCGATGGTGCCCCGCCGGCCAAACCGCCAGTCGGTCCGGGCCAGCCAGCCGACATCGCGTCGCGAGCTGGTGATGTCGGATGCGGTGCGGAGGATGCCCTCGATCTCCAGATGGCCGACGACGGACTTGGAAGCCCGCCAGTCGAATTTGGGTCCGAAGACGATCGGCAGTCCTTCGCTCCGGTTGTAGGTCTTGCCGGTGGCAATCGCCAGGGTGGTCCGGACCTGCCCGGTCCGGAAGGTGGCCCGGGCCTCGGCCAATTCCCCCAGGGTCTTGCGGTGCTCGCGGACCACCAGGGTGCCATCGTTCTGCCGCACCACCGGCGCCGCCTCGCTGAAGACCCGCGGCTCTTCGCTGACGGTCGAGCCCGGCAGGGCGCTGAACCGCCCGCCGGCGACCAGGATCGGGCCGGTCACGGATCCGGTGCGAAGAATGGTGAGATCCCCATTCACGATCGTCAGTGGTCCATCGATTTGTCCGGCCACCACGATCTCACCGCGATAGACCGCGACCGGTCCCGACATCCGGGTCCCGGCTGGCACATCGACCGGTCCGTTGAGCCGCAGCACGCCGGTATCAGCGAAGGTGCGGAGCAGCTCGGACACCACATCGGCCGGAATGCCGCCCAGCTCGGCGGAATCCGCCGGGGCGTTGGGGTCGATGACAATGACGCTGTCCTGGGCCAGCAGGCGGGCGGTGGAACCGATGGACAGCATGCCACCAGCGAGACCGAGGACAACAAGACTGCGTCGCAATGCAGAATCCGTCATGAATGGTCGTTTCCCGTTCGCTGTTCCTTGTCCTCGGTTCGCTGTTCGCCGTTTGCTCCCGAGCGCAGCGAGGGATCGCGCGGCTTGGGATTCTCCGCCTCTGATTCCCCATTCGGCGCTCCCGGCTCACGGGCGCCATCGAGTCCCAGGCGACGCATTCGCCGATACAGGTTGGGCCGGTCGGTCTTGAGCAGCCGCGCGGCCTCGGCCACGTTGCCGGCGGCCTGGCCCAGCGCGGTGGCAATCAGTTCGCGCTCGTAGTCATCCAGCGCCTGGCTGAGCGGCCGTTGGGGCAGTCCGCTCTGCGGTGCGCTGGCCGGTCGGGCGGCGGCCAGCGGCAGGACGCCCCGGATCGCGTCACCGGTGATCTCATCGCCACCGAGAATGGCCAGCCGCTCGACCACGTTGGCCAGTTCACGCACGTTGCCGGGCCAGTGGTACGCCGAGAGTGCGCCGAGGGCGCTGGCGGTGAAGTGCGGCGGCCGGTGCGGGCGGACCCGGGCAGCCAGGTGGGTGACCAGCAGCGGCAGGTCGTCGAGCCGGTCGGCCAGCGGCGGGATGTGGATCGGAAACAGGTTGAGCCGGAAGTAGAGATCCTGCCGGAAGGAACCTTCGGTGATGGCGGTCTCGAGCGGCCGGTTGGTGGCTGCAATGACCCGGACATCCACCTGGCGCGCCGAACTGCCGCCGACCCGCATCACTTCGCCACTCTCGAGCACTCGGAGCAGCTTGGCCTGGGCGTCGAGCTGCAGATCGCCGACCTCGTCAAGAAAGATGGTGCCGCCATCGGCCAGTTCGAACCGGCCCAGGCGCCGGGCCACCGCCCCGGTAAACGCTCCGCGCTCGTGGCCGAACATCTCCGATTCCAGCAGGTCGCGCGGAATCGCGGCGCTGTTGATGGCGATGAACGGTTGGCGGGCCCGCCGGCTGCCTTCATGGATCGCGGCAGCTACCAGTTCCTTGCCGGTGCCTGATTCACCGGTGATCAGGACCCGGGCATCGGTCGGTGCCACCTGCGCGATCAGCTCCCGCACCCGCATCATCGCGGCGCTCTGGCCGACCATTCGGTCCCGTCGCGACAGCACATCGCGGAGCGCCCGGTTTTCGCCCCGAGCCCGGTGAAATTCCAGCGCGGCCCTGAGGGTGACCAGCACGGTTTCCGGCGACAGCGGTTTTTCGAGGAATTGAAACGCGCCCAATCGAGTGGCGCGGACGGCATCGGCCAGCTGGGCCTTGCCACTCATCATGATGACGGGCGCATCGATGGTGCGCTGCCGCAGCGCTTCGAGCGTCGAGAGCCCATCGGGCCCTGGCGGCATCAGCAGGTCGAGGAAGATCGCGTCAGGGTCGGTCTTGTCGGCTTCGAGCAGCGCCGCATTGCCGTTGGCGGCTTCGATGACCTCGAATCCTTCGGCGCGCAACAGGGCGCCGAGCATCCGGCGGATGTTGCTCTCGTCATCGACCAGCAGGATGCGGGAAGGCATGGGCCAAAGATACGTCAGGCCACGGCGGGGAGGGTGACCTCGAAGGTGGCGCCGCCGCCTGGAGTTTCCGCTACCCGAACCTTGCCGCCATGGGCTTCCACCGTCTGCCGCACCAGCGCCAATCCCAGCCCGGTGCCCTCACTCTTGGTGGTCACGTACGGATCGAACACCCGGTCCCGCATCTGGGCGGACACCCCAGGACCATGATCCGCCACCCTGACCAGGACGGCGCCGGCCGCTCGAACACTGATCGAGACTTCGATCGGACTGGCAGGACCTGCGGCCTCGACGGCGTTCCGCAGCAGGTTGCCGAAGGCCCGGCGCAGCGGATCGTAGTGGCCCAGCACCGCTGGCAGGCCGGTCGGTGCATCCAGCCGCGCCGGGCACTCCGTCGGCACCGATGAGCGCAGCAGGCCAGTCAGTAGCTCGGTGAGGTCAATCTCCGCCGCGGGACCTTCGGGCAGCCGGCCGAAATCGGTGAACTCCCTGGCCAGCAGTTCGAGCCGCGCCGACTCGGCCCGGATGACCTCAAGAGCCTCGCGCTGATTCGGCTCCGCGTTCCGTTCCAGCTGGCTGACGGCGAATCGGATCGGGGTCAGTGGATTTTTCATCTCGTGAGCTACCCGCCGCGCCACCTCGCGAAAGGCCCGCAGCCGTTCCGCCTCGATCTCGTGCTCCTGCGCTTCGCGCAGGTCGCGGTCCATCGAGCGAAAGGCGGTCCTCAGCTCTTCGAACTCCGGTGCGCCCCGGATCGGCAGGTCGGCCGGCAGCATCTCGCGTTTCCGGATGAACTGGGTCCAGCGCACCAGCTCGTCGATCGGCCGGCTCATCTGCCGCGAGAGGTGCCCCCCCAGCCGGACTGAGGCGTAGATCACCACACCGCCGAGTGCCAGGATGACCAGGGCCAGCCCGGGGTAGTAGTACTGGGCGTATGATTGCGCCCGCTGCACCCGGCTCAGCGCCTCATTGAGCCGCCTGGCATGCTCGGCCAGCGCCTTCCGCTCGGGGCGCGACAGCCGGGTGGAGTCGATCGTCTCGAGCAGCACCCGGCCGGAGATCCCGACATCCTGAATCGTGGCCCTGGTGGCGGCGGTCGGGTTGCTCTCCCGCAGCATGATGGCCCAGCCCAGCACCGCCAGGCCGGTGGGGACGGCGCCGAGCAGAATCAGGATGAGCAGGATGCGGCGGCGGAAGGGGAGGGGCATGGTGGAAAACTAGCCCCGGGAGGGGAAAAAGCGGGTTGGCCACGGATGAGCACGGACTGATCGTTGCGCGACTGCATGCGGCCCCGCTGGCCGATATCGTTCAATCGTGGCAGAAAACGCTTCCGTGAAAGCCCATCCCTCCCGGTGCATCCGGGGCAATGCAGGTCAGGAAAAGATCAGCGTGGCCTCGGTGGCCTGCTGCAGCGATTCGGCGGTCTGGCCCGGCATCATTTCGATGACCCGCAGCCCCTTCGGAGTGACATCGAGCACCGCTCGCTCCGTGATGATCCGGTTGACGCAGCTCCGGCCAGTCAACGGCAGGCGACACTGCTTCAGGATCCTCGCCCCACCCTCGCGGGTGCAGTGCTCCATGATCACGATCACCCGCTGGACACCCGCCACCAGGTCCATCGCGCCGCCCATGCCCTTGACCATCTTGCCTGGCACCGTCCAGTTGGCCAGATCGCCCTGTTCGGAGACCTCGAGTCCACCGAGGATGGTGAGTGCCACGTGGCCGCCCCGGATCATCGCGAAGGAATCGGCGCTGCTGAAGTACGAAGTTCCCGGCAGCTCGGTGACGGTTTCCTTGCCGGCGTTGATCAGGTCGGGATCTTCCGACCCTTCGATCGGGTAGGGACCCACCCCCAGCATTCCGTTCTCTGACTGCAGCACGACTGGAACCCCCTCC
The DNA here is from genome assembly GCA_039930765.1 of Gemmatimonadota bacterium. Classification (GTDB taxonomy): domain Bacteria; phylum Gemmatimonadota; class Gemmatimonadetes; order Gemmatimonadales; family GWC2-71-9; genus DATEHG01. The sequence goes on from JBDTTF010000189.1 coordinate 22,445, forward strand.
GGCACGCAGTCGGCGATCTTGGTCGGCAATCCGATGCCGAGGTTCACGTAGTAACCGGTCTGGTCGTTGAGCTGCAGCAGCTCACGGGCGGCGCGCTGGACGATGATGTCGCGGATCGAGGTGCTCATCGGGCCCTCACGGTGCGGCGTTCGATGATGGTATTGCGGCTCCAGGCCTTGAAGATTCGCTGCACAAAGATGGCCGGGGTATGGACCTGGTCCGGCTCGATCTGCCCCGGTTCCACCAGCTCATCGACTTCGGCCACGGTGATCCGGCCAGCCGTCGCCATCATCGGATTGAAATTGCGGGCTGTTTTCCGGAACTGGAGATTGCCAAGGGTGTCGCCGCGCTGGGCCCGGACGATGGCGTAGTCGCCCTTGATGGCGCGCTCCAGCACATAGGTCCGGCCATCGAACTCCCGCAGATCCTTCCCGTCCGCCACCACGGTGCCCACACCGGTCGCGGTGAAGAACGCCGGGATGCCAGCCCCGCCCGCCCTGATCCGCTCGGCCAGGGTGCCCTGGGGCACCAGCTCGACTTCGAGCGTGCCGCTCAGCATCTGCTGCTCGAAGACTGCATTCTCGCCGACATAGCTGCTGATCATTTTCCTGACTTGCTGGTTGCGCAGCAGGTGCACCAGGCCGTGGTCGGTCGTGCCGGCGTTGTTGCTCACCAGGGTCAGGTTGCGCCGGCCGGAGTCACGGATGGCCATGATGCAGTCCTGCGGGATGCCGCAGAGCCCGAATCCGCCGGACAGGATGGTGACGCCGTCAGGCAGGTCGGCCAGCGCGCTGACGGCATCCGGAAAGACCTTGGAGGTCACGACAAACTCCTTTGGCTTGAGTCGACGGCGGCGCCGCGGCCGAGATAGGGCCGGATAGCCCGGGCCGCAATGGTCAGTCGGCTGGAATCGACACCGGTCCGCCCGGGAAACGCGGCCACCAGCGCCTCGGTGGCGACATTGCCCGGCGCACCAGGGGCGTAGGGACAGCCACCCAGCCCGCCGGTGCTGCCATCGAATATGGTAATGCCATGGGCGGCGCCCATCAGTGCATTGGGTACCGCATTGCCGAAGGTATCGTGCAGGTGAAGGGCCAGCCGGTCCACCGGACAGTGTGGCGCCAGCGTCCGCAGCAGTGTTTCGACTTCGATGGGTGTGGCCTTGCCGATGGTGTCGCCCAGGCTGAGCTCGGTACAGCCCAGTGCCAGCAGTTCGAGGGCCACGTGGAGCACCGCTGCCGGCGCGATCGGCCCCTCGAACGGGCAGTGGAATGCGGTCGAGATGTATCCCCGGACGGGCACGGTCGATTGGCGAACCACCGGTCGGAATCGCTCGATCGATTCCGCGATCGACGCGTTGATATTCTTCCGGGCAAAGGTCTCGCTGGCCGCGGTGAAGACCGAGATCCCATCGGGCCGGGAGGCCATGGCGCGGGCCAGCCCACGCTGGTTAGGCACCAGCGCCGTGTATCGAATCCCGGCTCCGCGGGTGATTCCCGCAAACACCGCCTCGGCGTCCTCGAGCTGCGGAATCCACCCCGGCGCAACAAATGACGAGACCTCGATTTCGAGCAGCCCGGACGCGCTCAACTGGTCCACGAAGGCAATCTTGGCCTCGGTGGGCACCCAGCCCTGCTCATTCTGCAGCCCATCGCGCGGGCCGACTTCGATCAGGCGGATAGCGGCCATTGGGTGTGGCGGGGGTTCGGGTGGGGCGGCGCAACACGGCAACCACTGGCAGATTCGCGGCGGAGAATCTAATGAAACCGGCCCTGCGCCGCCCTCGGACGGGACCGGAGTGCCGGCCCCTCAATCGATTACTTTGCTGGCTCTGAGCCAGCACGCAACTTGCTTCGGCTGTCCTGATTTACTCCTTAGCCAGGTTCCAGATGCCGAACCCCGAGGTCGTGGTTCCCGCCGAGAAAATCCGGCAGGGCACCCTCCCCAATGAAGAGATCGATGAACTGGTGGCGGCCATGCGCACCGGTGAGGCATGGCAGGCCGCCCTCAGCCGGCTGCAGCTGCCGGAACTCCAGCGCAAACCGTACTGGTTTTCCGATCTCAACAAGGCCCGGTTCTATCACCAGTTGCCGGTGGCTGGCCATCGTGATGCTCTCGATATCGGGGCTGGATCCGGGGTGATTTCGGCGGGCCTCTCGCCGCATTTTGACCGGGTCACCTCGCTCGAGCACAACCAGACCTGGAGCGAGTTCATGCGGCTGCGGTTTGCCCAGGACAAGCTGGCCAATATCACGGTGGTGCACGGCTCTGCACTCCCGCTGCCGTTTGCCGATGAGAGCTTTGACCTGATCGTGGTCAATGGCGTATTGGAATGGATTCCGGAGGCGGCGCCAGCCAGCCAGACTCCCCGGGAAGCGCAGGTCGGCTTCCTCCAGGATGTCCGCCGGAAGCTGCGGCCGGGCGGAATGGTCGGCGTCGCCATCGAAAATCGCCTGTGCCTGGAGAATTTCCGGGGCGCCTCCCCCCATGGGGAACCACCCTACGTCGCCATCATGCCCCGCTCGATGGCGGAATGGCGCACCCGGAAGCTCACCGGCCGCTCCTACCGGACCTGGATCTATGGCCCGGCCGGCTATCGTGGGCTGTTCCGGGATGCGGGGTTTGTCGGCCTCGAGATCCAGCCAGTACTCCCATCCTATCATCAGCCATCCGAAGTAGTGGACCTCTCGGAAGGGCCGCGGATCCGGAAATACTTCAACCCCGACAGCTTCCTCAAGCGGATGGTGCTCGACGCGGCCTCCGCGACCGGCATGGTCGGCAGCCTGGTCCATTCCTTCTATCTCACCGCCCGTAAGTAGCCGGGCTCCGCTTCTCAAATGTTCCTGAGCGTGTGGGCCAACTGGGTGGTGACCATTATCACGGTCCTCTCCACCTACATCCTCCTGCCGTACAACATCCACGCACTCGGCGACGAAGGCTACGGCACCTGGATCCTGATCACGTCCATCACGGGCTACCTGGCCCTGCTCTCGCTCGGCGCCCCGATGGCGTCGTTGCGGTATGTGGCGCGCTATGCGGCCGAGAAGGATTTCGAGAAGCTGAACCGGGCGCTGGGCACCTTCGCGGGGATGTACCTGTCGATGGGGGTGATGAGCCTGGTGATCGGTGCCGGCCTCTACTTCGCCTTTTCCGCAGTCTATCACGTTCCCCCGGAACTGCTGCCCGAGGCCCGGATCGCCTTCATCCTCGTGGTGGTCTGCGTCGGGATCGGCTTCATTCAGCAGTTGCCGTACGGCATCATGGCTGCATACCAGGATTTCGGGGTCCGCAACCTGATCATGGGAGCCGCGGTCATCCTCCGCCTCGGGCTCAACCTGCTGCTGGTCTGGCACTGGCACAGCCTGCTCGCCCTCGCGGTCCTCAACCTGAGCATCGCGCTGTTCGAGATGCTGACCTGCTGGATCGTACTGCGCCGCCGCTACCCCCAGTTGACGATTCACCTGCGTCATTTCGACTGGCCCATGCTCCGCCAGATCCTGTCCTTCAGTCTCTTCGTGATGCTGCTCAGCATGGGCTCGCAGCTCTCCTATCAGACCGATTCCCTCGTCATCGGCGGTTTTCTCGCCCTGTCGTTCATTCCTCAATACACGGTCGCCAATTCGCTCACCCAGTACCTGATGGAGTTTGTCGCGGCCATCGCGGTGGTGGTCATGCCCAACGCCACCCACCTGCACTCGAGCGGTGATCAGGCGGCCCTCCAGACGCTGTTTCTCAAGTGGTCCAAGATCACCTTCTCGCTGACCCTGCTCACCGGATCTTTTCTGCTGGTCCTCGGCCCCCGCTTTCTCGGCTGGTGGCTGGGAGAGGAATTCGAGGGGCCGGCCGGGCAGGTGCTCCAGATCCTGATAATCTCTTTTCTGGTGTTTCTGCCGGCTCGTGGTGTGGCCCAGGCCATTCTGATGGGCATCGGGAAGCCGGCGGCGCCGAGTATTGCTTTCGCGATCGCGGGGGTGCTCAACCTGGTACTGAGCCTGTGGTGGGTTCGCGGATATGGTTTGGCTGGCGTGGCCTGGGGCACTGCGGTGCCCAACATGCTGCTGGGCTTCTCGATGATTTATTTCGCCTGTCGGGAGCTGTCAGTATCACCGGCCCTGTTTGCCCGCCGAGTGGTCTGGCGGCCGCTGCTGGGCAGCATACCGGGACTGGGCCTGCTCTGGTTTGCCAGGACCACCCTCGATGTGCACGGACTGATCCCGCTGATGCTCAGCGGCTTCGCGCTGGTCGGTGTCTTCGCGCTGGTCTGGGTGGGCTTCGTGTATCGCGGAGATCCGGATATCGAGCTCAAGAACTGGCTGGCGTCGCAGCTGCGTTTCAGAACCCGGACGGCAGACTCAGCTCCCTGAAAAAAGTCGGTCCACCACGATTGGCTCCTCGGCAATGAGCCGGGCCATTTCCCGCACTTCCGACAGCAGCGGCTCCCAGAACCCGCGAGGATTGCCGGCCAGGTGGGATCGCCGGGCAAAGACCGCCCAGTAGTGGATCAGCACCCCGACCGCCTGCTCGGCACTCACTCCCTCGCGTTGCGCCGCTTCCATCATCAGTTGCCGGCACGCCTTGCTGTCCGGCTGGGGTCCCAGGACCCGTCGGAGCCAGAGCGGGGAGTCCTGCTCACCGGTTCGAATTTCGAGACAGGTCCGGAGCAGGTGGATGGCATCGAACAGCGGCACCTTGATTCGTCCGAACGCCTCGAAGTCCAGCAGGGACCAGCTTCCCCGGTCGTGCAGCAGGTTGGCCGGCCACAGGTCACCGTGCTGGAGTGAGGCCCGGAGCGGTGCCATCGCCTCGAGTCGGCGGCGCAGCGTCATCAGCTTGTCGCTCTCGATGCCCAGCCCCGCCAGGTAGCTGAACTCGTCGGCCGTCTGGAGCGACAGATCGAGCGGATCGCCGTGCCCACTCAGGGAGGGAATCAACTCGGCCGCCCGTGCCGAGAAGCGGCAACTGAGGGGCAGCACCTCGCGCATGTCGCTCAGCCAGTCGGCGGCGGAGATCAGGCGCAGGCGGTGCTGATAGGGGCGGCCCGGCAGGAACGCGGTGACGAGCACCTGGAGGTCAGGCACCGAGCGGTAATAGCTGGGTGGCAGCAGGGAACTCACTTCCGGGTCCAGCCTCATGGCGGCCATGACCAGCGCTTCGTTGCGGGCCCGCAGATCGCGGGCGGGGCGGACCTTGCAGACGTGAGTCTGACGGCCGTCACGGTCCAGCAATAGCAGGTCGAACCCCCGGTTCCAGTTGAACTCCCCGGCGGGCAGCTCTGATACCGGAATGGCGCCCACATTGCGGTGCATGATCACGGAGGACCAGGCCCGCCGGAGCCGCGGGTCCGGGTCCTCGGCCAGGCCGTCGAGCAGGACCCGCAGGGCCCGGTTCACTTGGTGGCCAGCAGGAAGTAGTGGCGGTAGAGCGCGCCATGCAGTCCTGCTCGCACAATCCATCCACGACTCCGTCCACCCGCCAGGTGATCATCATGCAGCCGTTCCGCGGCCCGGACAGCGCGGCGATTTCCCGGCATGAGATAGTAGGGGTAGCTGAGTGAGGGCTCGGCGTAGTAGGTCCCAAGCGGGCGGTACCCAGCCTGACGGAGTGCCAGTCCCCACGCCCGCTGGGTCAACTCGCCTGAAATCACCTGGTCGACCAGAGTCCGAATCCGTGACGCTCCCTCCTGCTTGAGCGGGATACGGGGGATGAGGCGCAGCAATCCGTCCGGTGCCAGCAGCCGGTGGCAGTCGGCGAGCATCCCGGCCGATTCTGAATCAGGGCGGCGGGTGGTGGCCGTGATTGAAATGCAGCCGAACGAACCGGGCTGCCCGCTGACCAGCTCGACTCCACCCTGGCGCACCCGGGGGGAGGCCCGGCTTCCGAACCGGTGACGGGCGAACTCCACCCAGGCCGAGTCGTGGTCCAGGTACTCGACTTCCCTGAACAGTGAGGATAGCGCCGCGGTGGTATCGCCGGGCCCGCCGCCGACATCGAGCGCCCGCTCACTGGTTGGCCAGTCCCCGAGCCACAGCCAGTTTCCCGCAGCGTCGTTGCCCAGCAGCCGGAGCGGATCCGACACCTCCAGGCTTGCACCTGCCGTCAGGATGGCCTGCCGCCAGTCGGTTCCGCCACCGCGAAGGATGACGTTCGCCGCATCCCGGATCCGCTCGGTCAGAGTCAGATCCGCCGGCGGGACATCCGGCACCGCCTCTTCGTAACGACTCAAGGCAGTGCCGCCGGCGTCGGAATCAGCGGGCTGACCGGGCGGGGCGCCCAGCGGTCCTTCAGCGCCAGTATCCGGGCTTCGAACAGGAACCAGGAGAGCATGGCGCAGCCCAGGGAGAGCACCACAATGAGAAGATCGTACCCTGCGAGGCGGGCCAGCCGATCCGCCGTCCCTCCCTGGTTCACGGCATCCGTCAGGTAGAAGGACGCGATGGTGTGAATCGGGAAGTGAAACACATACATCGCGTAACTGTACTTGCCCAACATCCGCAGCACCGGCTGTTGCAGGACCCGGGAAATTCCGGACGGCTCGGTGCGTCCCAGGTCCAGCCCCGCTACCAGCAGCGACAGGCAGGCCAGGATCAGGAGCGTCTGACCCAGGACCTGGACCTTGAGATCATCGCCCTGGAATCCATGATTGACCACGGTAAATCCGACCAGCGCCAGCAGTGAGCCCGCCGCCAGCACCCGCCACCGGCGGGTGATCCACCCCAGCCAGCGGGGGTCACGGACCAGAATCGCGAGGGCGGCGCCCGCGGCCAGCGCATCCATCCGGGAAATCGTGAACTCGTAGAGCGCCACTTGCGGCAGGCCGAGGAGGTGGAGCAGGTAGCGGCACAGCGGCGCGAGCAGCATCAATGCCACCGCCACCCGGAGCACCCCGGCCACACTGAGCGCCCAGACCAGCAGCGGCCACACCACGTAGAACTGCTCTTCCACTGCCAGCGACCAGAAATGCGAGAGGCCGGGAATCCCGTGACCGAAAGCCGTACTCCAGTTCGAGAGGTAACTCCAGTACCAGCCCTCATTGGCGTGGACCTGTGCCGTCCAATCGGGGATGGCCACCAGCGGCGGCGCCACCACGAATACCAGGATCAGGAAGCCATAATAGAGCGGAAAGATCCGCAGGGTCCGGCGGATATAGAACGACCGGAAGTACTGAGGCTTGGTGCGGGTCTCGACCAGGATCCCGGTGATCAGGAAGCCGGAAAGCACAAAGAACATCTGGACACCTGCCCACCCCGTCGCGGCCAGGGCCGAAACGATCTTGAGTGGCAGCGAGGTGACGGGACCGAGGATATACGTCGCGTTATGAATGATCACGATAAGCACAGCAAGGCCGCGGATCCCGTCGAGGGACAGCAGGTGCGTCCGTGCCTGCGGTGGCGCTGGCGTCATGACCGCTCGGCGAAGGGGGAGGGTGGCCTCAACGACTGGCCGAGAGGCTCTGGCAGGGCTGACCCCGCAAACATACGCTGGCTTTTCTCAGGCCGCAGCATGCCCGGAGCCAGGCGGCCGCGGCTCAAGCCCAGCCGACCAGCTGCTGAGCCCTTCGCCAGCGGCCACCCCGATGGCCGCACCCAGCAGGTCGAAGGCGCTGCCGGTCGGGCCATGCAGGCAGAGCGGTAGGAGCCAGAGTCCGGCCCCGATGGCACCAGCAAGCCCGAGTCGCTGTCGCAGCGACCCGCGGGCTGAAAGTCGCGTGGCCCGACTGCCGTAGTAGGCCACCGGCGCTATCCACAGGGCCAGCCAGAGAATATTCAACCACCGGATCAGTGCTGCTCGACGAAATGCGCCAGGCAGGAGCATCATCCAGCCCAGGCTTGGCGTCAGCTCGAGCGTGCCTGCGACCGTGTCCGCGCCGTGGACGGAGCGAAGCGCCTGTCCGGTACCGGTGAGCGTTCCGACGATGGCTACGGTATCACCGGGCTGTCCGGCTCCGCCAGGAACCACGAGCTCAAGTTGCCGCAATCCGAGATCCGAGGAGTGCCGCCGAACCCGGAACACCAGGTCTCGACCGTCCTGGGCAATCAACAAGGCCTCCTGTTGGTGGCCATTCAGCAATCCGAACATGGAGGCCAGGTTCCGAGTGGCCGGCCCGGGCGCCGCGGTAAGCCTGACCGTGGCCGACTCCGCCTGCAGCCGTTCGACCACCGGCAAAATGTCGGCGATCTGGCCAATGCTCACACCAACTCCACCGACCTCCGCGCGCAGGATGCGGCCCGGGTAGTCTGCCGCAGTCACGCCGGGCGCCGCAAGCTGCCCCCACCACGGGACTGGCGGCAGGGCCCGCTGCATCAGCCAGCTTGAGAGTCCCCACACGGCAATCCACCCAGCCGTTGTCAGCCTGCTCAGGCGGCGGCTCCAGATTTGGTCGGGGATCACCAACTGCCGCCAGTGTGCCGCCAGCCAGAATCCGGCACAGCCACCGATGCTATTTGTCAGCAGGTCGCTGAGCGAGGCATCTCGGCCTGCAACCGCGACTGCCTGCAGGGTTTCTATCAGTACAGTGGCGAATACCATGACGAAGATGGCCCGTCGCGCGGGTACCCTCATCAGCCCGAGTCCGGCCCCTAACGGCAGAAACAACAGCAAGTTAAGTACGACATCGACCCCGCCGTACTCCCCGCAGACCAGACACAGGAAAGGAGTGAGCGCTGCCAGCCGGGCACCATCCGGGTCAGGCAAGAGGGTCAGGCCGCCAATAACTGCGGTGGCAGCCGCAGTCAGCCATCTGCCCACCCGGAGTTCGAGTGGAGCGGGTTGGCGGTGAGTGGCTGGAATGACGGGCATTCTGGGTCCCTGCACCCGCTCAATATAGACCTGTACAGCCCTCGCAAACCGAAGATGGCCCGGTAGTTGCCTGCGAATATGAGGTTACCTTTGGCTCTTTTCTCCTCTCCGGATTCCGATGATTCCAGGCAGCCAGCCACCGGCCGTTCACCTGTTCACCGTCGACGTGGAAGAGCACTTCCAGGTGGTCGCGCTGGAGCCGTGGGTCCACCGGGATAGCTGGGACAGCCAGCCAAGCCGGGTGGCGCGCAACGTGGATCTGCTGCTGGACCTGATGGCGGCCCGGGCAGCCTTCGGCACTTTTTTCATTCTTGGCTGGGTCGCCGATCGGCATCCGGAAGTGGTCCGGCGAATTGCGGCGGCAGGTCACGAGATTGCCTCCCATGGCTGGTGGCATCGCCGGGTCACGACGCTCTCACCCGACCAGTTCCGCACCGAAGTTCGTGATTCCAAGGCGCTGCTCGAATCGGTCAGCGGCCAGCCGGTCTCGGGGTATCGTGCCCCCAGTTTCTCGATCATTCCAGGCCACGAGTGGGCCTTCGATGTGCTGCTCGAGGAGGGCTATCGATATGACTCGAGTCTGTTTCCGATTCGGCGCCCGGACTATGGCTATCCCTCCGCGCCTCCGGATCCGCACTACTTGCTTCGGCCCTCTGGTGCCCTGCTCGAAATTCCGCTGGCCACGACCATGATCGGCGGAATCCGGGTGCCGGCCGCCGGTGGCGGCTATTTCCGCCAGCTGCCGTACGCCCTGACCGAGCGGGCGCTCCGTGAGCATGGCGCCCGTGGCGCTGCCGCCATGTTCTACATCCACCCGTGGGAAGTCGATCCGGGGCAGCCTCGCTTCAACACCGGCCTGCTGACCCGCATCCGTCACTATCGCGGCCTGTCCCGCACCTTGCCTCGGCTGGAGCGACTGTTGAGCCAGTTTCAGTTCACCTCGGTGGCTCGCCACCCGGGGCTGTCGCCGCGCCAGGAAAGCGGACCCGTCGGTCCTGGAGCATTGAAGTGAGTCCCATCGTCACGCCATTCACCGGCCAGGCGGACGAATGGGATGGATTCGTTCGGTCCCAGCCAGGTTGGACCCATTTTCACCTGTTCGGCTGGAAGCCGCTCATGGTGGAGGTCTTCGGTCACGACTGCCCCTATCTCGTCGCCCGGGAAACTGACGGCACGATCAGCGGCGTGCTTCCGCTGGTCCGGGTTCGCTCCGCCCTTTTCGGGCATTACCTGGTCTCCATGCCATACCTGAACTACGGCGGACCGCTGGGCTCCACCGAGGCAGTCAGGGCGCTGGCCACTGCGGTCGAGGCGATGGCGCGGTCGGGTAGTGTGAAGCTCGCGGAACTGCGCAGCCGCCAGCCCCTGGCCATCGATCTGCCCGTCTCGCACCGCAAGATCACGGTTGTGCTTGACCTGCCGGCCGAAACCGCTGCGCTGAGCAAGGCCCTCGGCAGCAAACTTCGCAGCCAGATCAAGCGGCCGGAAAAGGAAGGGGTCACGGTGGCCTTTGGCCCCGACCAGGTCGAGCCATTCTTTGCGGTCTTCGCCCATCACATGCGTGATCTCGGCACTCCCACCCAGCCGCTGGCGCTGTTCGCTGCCATTCAACGAACCTTTCCCGATGATGCCTGGTTCGGGTGCGCCTACTACCAGGGAAAGCCGATTGCCGCCGGGGCGGGTTTCCGGTGGAACTCCGAATTCGAGATGACCTGGGCTTCTGCCCTCTCGGAGTACAACAAGCTCTCGCCCAACATGTTGTTGTACTGGGCCTTCATGCAGCGGGCGGTGGATGCCGGACTGGGACTGTTCAATTTTGGCCGCTGCTCCATCGGTGGTGGCACCCATCGATTCAAGAGCCAGTGGGGTTCCAGGGACGAGCAGCTGTGGTGGTACCAGGTTGCCGATACCCCCGAGGCGGCAACGCCGTCCCCGGATGCCGGGGCCTACTCGTGGGGGCCGCGGATCTGGAAGCGATTGCCCCTGGCGGTGGCAACCACCATCGGGCCTCATCTGGTGCGCGGGATCCCGTGAGTCTGCGTCATCAGCTTCCGACCTACTCGCCATTGACGTTCCGCGCGGTGTGCTCGGCTGGCCGGGCGGCACTGACGGGCGCCGGTCGTGACACCGAGGGGCTGGAACGCATGCTGGCGGATGAGTACCGGCCGGCGTCGCTGGTGCGCACCGATAGCGGGACATCCGCCCTGGCGCTGGCGCTCCGCATCGCGGCGGCCGGCGGCCGGGCCGCAGTGCCCGCGTTTGGCTGCTACGACCTGGCCACCGCCGTCGAGGCGGCCGGCGTGGAAGCTGTGCTCTACGATGTCGATCCCCTCACCCTGGCTCCCGATGAGGCCTCACTGCACGCCGTCCTGGCATCGGGGGTGGCCACCCTCCTGGTGGCGCCACTGTATGGCGTTCCGATCGGGATGGATCGATTGCTGAGCCTCGCGGCGGCCGCGGAGGTCACGGTTATCGAGGATGCGGCCCAGTCGATCGGGGTCAGCCACGGAGAGAGGCCCGCCGGCCGCTTTGGCGATTTCGGTGTGCTGAGTTTCGGCCGGGGGAAGGGAAGGACCGGCGGGACTGGCGGAGCCCTCCTGGTCAATACGCCAAGGGCTGCAAGTCGGGTTGGACAGCTCAACCTTGAACCGGCGGGGCCCGCCGGACGCGAAGTCCTGGCGCTTTCCGCCCAATGGCTGCTCGGCCGGCCTTCGATCTACGGATTGCCGGCCTCGATCCCCGCGTTGCGCCTGGGAGAAACCATCCATCACCCGCCGCATCCTCCTCGCCAGCAGTCGGCATCCTCGGTGGCCGCCCTGGTGAAGACCTGGCCCCTGGCGCCGGTCGAAACCGCGATCCGGGCCAGAAATGCCGCCAGACTGACCGACCGGCTGATGGCCGCCAGCGGGTGGACGCTGTTCCCCGGCGCTGCCGGCTGGCGGCCGGGCTATCTCCGCCTCGCCGTGCTCCCTCCGGTGCGCCGGGCAACCCTGCTGGCCGATGGTTTGTCGTCACGGCTTGGGATTCAGCCGGGCTATCCACTCAGCCTGGTCGACCTGCCGGGTTTTCGGGAGCGGGCGGTGCAGGTGGGGAACTATCCGGGCGCCCGTCGGCTCGCCGCTGAACTGGTCACCTTGCCCACCCACAGTCGGCTGAGTGGCCGCGATCTGGCTGCACTGGAGGCCTGGATCGATCAGGCCGGCCGGAGCGCCGCGTGAATTGCGATCTGAGGGAGCGCCGCCCGCCGCGCATCGGTGCCAGTACGCCCCTTTCACCGGTGTCCGTCTGATGCGGGCCCGCGGCGCAGCGGACTATCAGGCGGTGCTGCAGGGCACTCGACTGCCCGGCCTCGATGGCCTGCGGGCCATCGCGGTCTTTACTGTCATGCTGGGCCACTTCGGGAGCAACGCGCCCGGCGACCTCGGGGTCAGTGCGTTCTTTGTCCTCAGCGGCTTCCTGATTACCTGGCTGCTGTTGAAGGAGTACGATGCCACCGGCGATATCTCGATCCGGCACTTCTACTTGCGCCGGTCGCTGCGCATTTTCCCGGCCTACTACGCCTTCCTGGCCTTCTCGATCGGCCTCGACCTGATCCGTGGCGACAGCCGGATCCGTCCGGTCATCGTGCCCGCACTCCTCTATTTCGTCAACTACTACAACGCCTTTCACGGCCACCCCTCGAACTCGGTGGCCCACGCCTGGTCCCTCGCGGTGGAAGAACAGTTCTATCTGCTCTGGCCGCTCGGCTTCCTGCTGCTGGCCCGACTTGGCACTCGGGCTCTCGTCAGGGGCCTGCTCATTGCCATCACGATCGTGCTGGCCTGGCGGTGCATCGCCTGGTACCAGCTCGGCTTCGGGACTGCATACGTCTACAACGTCTTCGAAACCCGGTTCGACAACCTGGCGGTCGGCTGCCTGCTGGCGGTACTCAGCCGCGGCGGGTTCATGATCAGGCTGGCGCCACGACTGGCCAGTGCCGGGTGGCTGCCACTCGTGACGCTCGGCGCGCTCCTGATCTCGCGGCTGGTGGCGCCGTCGGCGTACCACTACGGCCCTGGATTCACGGTCGATGCCGTACTGGTGGCCATATTCATGGTCCAGGTGCTGCAGCTGGCTACCCACCCGTTGTGGAGTTGGCTCGAGCACCCGCTAATGCGCTACCTCGGGAGCATTTCGTATCCGCTGTACCTGTATCATCAGTGGGGCCTCGGCATCGGGCACAAGGCCGCCGCTTTGCCCCAATCGGTTCAGTTCGTGATCGGAGTGTTGTGTTCGGTGCTCCTGGCGTCCGGATCCTATTTCGTGATCGAGCGGCCGTTCCTCAAACTCAAGCGCCGGTTTCACGATCCACCGCGCGGTTCTGCCCCTCAAGCGTCGGCGGGGCTTGCCTCTGCCCAGGACCCGGCCAATGCCTGACCGCTGGCTGGCCCAGGTCACTCGATCCGAGAGGAGCAGTGCTCGCATGCGCTCGCGCGTTCCGACCAACCGTCTGCGATTTTCCCTGTACGCCTCGCTCGTCCTGGCCTGCGGCGGCGGCGCGGTGACCCCCGCGCCGGCGCCGCACCTCACCGCCGTGATGATCACACCGATCACCCTCCAGACGGGAATGGGTGGCACGGTCCAGTTTTCGGTGGAGGCAATCTGGAGTGATGGCGGATCGGCTCAACCGGCGGTGACCTGGACGGCGACCGGCGGCACGATCTCGAATGCCGGGTGGTATACCGCCGGTTCGGTGGCCGGCTCGTTCCATGTCGTCGTGACAGGCCAAACAGCGGCGCTTGCCGACACGGCTGTAATCACGGTTTTGGCCCCCCCTCCGCCAACCCTGGTGACGCTCGCACTTACCCCCGCCGCGGTCACGATGGTGACGACGGCGAGCCAGCAGTTCTCGGTGTCAGGTACCTGGAGTGACGCCAGCACCACGACACCGGCCGTCACCTACTCCGCCACCGGCGGCAGCGTGACTGCCGGCGGTCTGTATCATGCGGGCAATACCGCGGGCACCTTCCGGATCATTGCCCTTCAGCAGGGCGGCACCCTGGCGGATACCTCTGTCGTGACGCTTGCGGCACCTGCACTCACCGCGCTGGTATTGGCGCCGGCATCGGCTGCCCTCACCACCGGTGCCAGTCAGCAGTTTACGGTGTCAGGTACCTGGAATAATGGCAGCCACACCGCGCCCGCCGTGATCTATTCCGCCACCGGCGGGAGCGTGACTGCCGGCGGTCTGTATCATGCGGGCAATACTG
>JBDTTF010000190.1:0-2241 GCA_039930765.1 Gemmatimonadota bacterium
AACTCCCAACTCCCAACTCCCAACTCCCAACTATTGCCTCTCGTCTCCCGACTTTGCACCCATTGACATATCCGGATAAGCGGATGATATTGGCCCCGTGCGGCAACCCCCTGTAGTCACCCGACTCAATGCCCTGGCCGATGCCACCCGGGGTCGGTTGCTCCTGGTGCTCGAGCGGCATGAGTTGACAGTGTCGGAATTGTGTGCGGCGCTGCAGCTGCCCCAGAGTACGGTCAGCCGGCACCTCCGGATTTTGGCAGACGGCGGCTGGGTAGCATCCCGCGCCGAAGGGGCCAGTCGGCTGTATCGACTGGCGCTGAATGAGCTCGAAGCCCCGGCCCGGCGGCTTTGGCAGGTGGTGCGTGAGTCGCTGGCCACCCTGCCAGCATCGTTGCGTGATGGGGAACGGCTCCGCACCGTGCTGGCCGAACGCCGGACCAGGTCCGAGGAGTTTTTCGCCTCGGCCGCAGCGCAGTGGGACAAGCTCCGCGCCGAACTGTTTGGTGGCCGGACCGAACTGCTGCCGTTGCTGGGGCTGCTCGAGTCTGACTGGACCGTGGGAGACCTGGGCTGCGGTACCGGCCACCTGTCACTCGCGGTGGCGCCGATGGTGGCTCGAGTCATCGCGGTGGACTCCTCCGCGGCCATGATCAAGACCGGCCGGGCCCGTCTGGCCGGGCATGACAGTGTCGAGGTCCGCAAAGGCGAGCTGGAAGCGCTGCCGATCGAGGATGCGGCGCTGGACCTCGCCTTTCTGGTCCTGGTGCTGCCCTACGTGGCCGAGCCAGGACGGGTAGTGGCCGAAGCTGCGCGGGCGCTCAAGCCCGGTGGGCGGCTGCTGATCGTGGACCTGATGCCGCACGACCGGGACGAGTATCGTCAGACGATGGGCCATCAGTGGCAGGGGTTTACCGAGCCGCAGTTGCTGGGCTGGCTCGATGAGGCGGGTATGGTCAACGGCCGGTATAGGGCCGCGGCGCCGGATCCTGCCGCCAGGGGTCCGATGCTGTTCACCGCCTCGGCCGCCAAACGCTGACCGAGTTCGTCACCCAACAAGAATTTCGGCGGCTCCGGGCCGCCAGCAGTCGCTGATCACTTTCAACGGAGTTCGACACATGGCAACGATGGCCCCGACGATGCACTCGTTCGACGCGGCGCGCGCAGCGGGACGCGAGCCGTTCAAGGTCAAGGACCTGAGCCAGGCCGAGTTCGGCCGCAATGAAATCCGGCTGGCCGAGTTCGAGATGCCGGGCCTGATGGCGCTGCGGAAGGAATATGCCGGCAGCCAGCCGCTGGCCGGCGCCCGGATCATGGGTTCGCTGCACATGACGGTGCAGACCGCTGTGCTGATCGAGACCCTGGCCGACCTCGGCGCCGATGTGCGCTGGGTGTCGTGCAACATCTTCTCGACCCAGGATCATGCCGCCGCGGCCATCGCGGTCGGCCGTGACGGCAGCGCCACGGCGCCGCGCGGGATTCCGGTGTTTGCCTGGAAGGGTGAAACCCTCGATGAATACTGGTGGTGCACCGAGCAGGCGCTGGTCTGGCCCGATGGCACCGGCCCGAACCTGCTGCTCGACGACGGTGGCGACGCCACCCTGCTGGTCCACCGCGGCGCCGAGTATGAAGCGGCCGGCAAGATCCCGGCATTCAACCCCGAATCAGAGCCGGAGGAGTGGGGGGTGATCCTCGAGCTGCTGCGCCGGACCATCAAGCCGGGCCAGAAGCACTGGACCAAGGTGGCCCAGAGCATCCGCGGTGTGTCGGAAGAGACCACCACTGGGGTGCACCGGTTGTACGAAATGATGAAGGCGGGCACGCTGCTGTTCCCGGCGATCAACGTCAACGACAGCGTCACCAAGAGCAAGTTCGACAACCTGTACGGCTGCCGGCACTCGCTGACCGACGGCATCCTGCGCGCCAGCGACGTGATGCTGGCCGGCAAGGTGGCCGTCATCTGCGGCTACGGCGACGTGGGCAAGGGCTGCGCCCAGGCGCTCAAGGGCCAGGGTGCGCGGGTCGTGATCACCGAGATCGATCCGATCTGCGCGCTGCAGGCGGCCATGGAGGGGTACCAGGTCACCCTGCTCGAGGATGTGATCGGCACGGCGGACATCTTCATCACCGCCACCGGCAACAAGGACATCATCACCGCCGACCACATGGCGCGGATGAAGGACAAGGCCATCGTCGGCAACATCGGCCACTTCGACAACGAGATCGACATGGCCGGGCTCAAGA
>JBDTTF010000191.1:0-29282 GCA_039930765.1 Gemmatimonadota bacterium
GTATTCTGGGAGAAGCACTCGCGAGGAGAGATCTCCGCGGAGTGACGGGGACCGAGCTGCAGTGTTGTTCACCAAACAACTCGACCTTTGCCCAGGCAGGAATGACGGGACATGCTGCTGAACCATCCGTGTCGCGCAGCGTCCGTGGCCTTCCGCGGTCAGTTGAGTTCAGGAAAAACAGCCGCGGATGAACGCAGGCGCGCTGCGAACGCGGAAGGCCACGGATCGCTCCCCCGCGGTCCTCAGGATCTGCTCACCTTTCAGCGTTCAGGTATTCTGGGAGAAGCACTCGCGAGGAGAGATCTCCGCGGAGTGACGGGGACCGAACTGCGGTGTTGTTCAACTAATAAGTCGCCATTGGCCGGCGCAGTGATGATCGGCCATGCGGCTGCACCATCCGCGCCGCGCAGCGTCCGTGGCCTTCCGCGGCCAGTGCGGTTGCGGCGCTCCATCCCGCGTGGCAGAACATAAACTTTGGAGTGTTGTTTAACGAAACAAATCGAATTCCGCCCGAGCAATGATGCTCGGCCACTCATCTGGACCGTCCGTGTCGCGCAGCGTCCGTGGTCTTCCGCGGCTAGTGCTGTTCCCTCCCAACGTAGGTTTCGAAAAACCCGCTGCCAGAGTCTGTAATAGCCTGCCCGCCGACCCATCCCTTCAGCGTGAAATTGCCCCGCATCTGCAGGAAATAGACGATCCCACGAACCCCCGGCCGGCCCGTGGCGTGCACATCGGCGATCCTGGCACTGACCGAAACCGAATCCCCGTCCCGCACCGCCTCGAAGCTGAAGCCCGTCGGCGCCACGACACCTGGCAAACCCGGAACGGCGCGTGACCCCGCATATCGGATCCCGGCCGCGCGGAAGATCTGCCGGACTCCCAGTGAATCAACCAGGGCAACGAACGAGCTGCTGCCACCGGGGCCACCGTTGTCAGGCGCATGCACTCCGCCATACAACAGGTTGAACTCCGCTCCGCGCGCCGACCCCCAGTCCCACGAGACGCCGCGCCAGACGCCCCAGTTATGGTCATGATAGGCCGGGACCCGATCCAGCGTCCGGCATCGGTCCGCCACACAAATGGAACCGCTGGCGGTGGCCGACAGCGCCGGCACGACGTAGCCGGAGATCAGTTCGTCGTCCCGAAGGATGACTGGGGGGAAGTAGCGATTGGCCGATGGATGAATGGTGAGATCGGCGCTGACTCCCTCGACCGGCTCGATTCGGAGGTGATAGATGCCCCCCGACTGAGTGACCGACCCCCGGCCAACCGTCAGGTCAGCCGAGGTAGTATCGATTCGGATCCGGTCAGGACTGGCCATGCTCGTGTATTGACGGTACCCGCCATCCGGCGTCCGCCTGGTGATCAGCACTTCCCCGCCCCAGCGCCCCGCCGGAACCTGCCCACCCACCAGCAGTGTCAGGTACCACCACTCCTCGGGCGCCACCTCGATGTTGTAGTACTGCCACTCCGCCCAGGTCGAATCGCCGGTCGGATTGAAATGGAATCGATCGAGCTCATGGTAGAGCGCGGTGGCGCTGGGAAAAGCGAATGTCGAGTCGGCTGGGGTATCGGTCCAGCTGCCGCTCAGGACCTCGAACTGGGCCCCGACGGCGGCGGACCGACTCGGCAGTTCCCCCCCCGCTCGCACGGGTACGACCGAACCGTTGACGGACAGGTAGGCCAGCTTGTGCTCCAGCGACGGAGAGACCGCCCGGACCTCCTGGCTCCAGCGCGGGCCGCCCAGCAGTTGTCGGGTGACAAACCGGGCCCGGTCGATGGTGAAGAACATGCCGGACAGCCCGCCGGTCCGCATGGCCTCGACGTCGATCCCCTCAGGCAGCACCGTGATCTCACCACCACCGACCAGCGACACATCCCGCGACTGGTTGACCATCGCCTCGCCGACCGAGAGCAGCACGATCATGACGCCAACTCCCAGCCCGAACCCCAGCAGCAGCACCAAGGCTCGGCCGGGTTTGACCAGGAGGTTTCGAAATGCCAGGGTTAGCAACATCGCCGCACCGTCAGTAGCGGAGAGGGGAAGAACACGAACGGAGAGGGGTTGGTCCCGGCCTCGTGAGTGCCCGTCTCCCAAAGCAGACCAAATGGAGTGGCAGCCGACGAATCATCGGAGCGCCCCCTCTCCGTCGTTATTACTCCCCTCTCCGCATTTGTCACGAGACAATACTTCCATCGAGCATGCGAACCACTCGCCCCGCCTCCGCCGCCAGCCGGTCGTCGTGGGTCACGACCAGCAGGGTGACACCATCGGCGTTGAGCCGGCGGAACAGCGCCAGCACTTCCTTGCCGGTGGCGGCGTCGAGTTCGCCGGTGGGCTCATCGGCCAGCACCAGGGCCGGCTGGTTGGCCAGCGCCCGGGCAATGGCCACCCGCTGCATCTCCCCGCCCGACAGCTCGGTGGCGCGGTGATCGGCTCGGCTGGCCAGTCCGACGTACTCCAGCAGCTCACGAGCCCGGGCTTTCCGGTCAGCCCGCGACACCCCGGCCTCGGACATCGGTAGTTCAACATTCTCGAGCGCGGTCAGCACCGGCAAGAGATGAAACCGCTGAAACACGAATCCGAGGCGAGTCAGCCGGAGATGAGTCAACTGGCGGTCGTTGAGCGTGGACAGCCTGGTGCCGAGCAGTTCAACCGCTCCACGCGATGGCTCATCGAGACCACCGGCCAGCTGCAGCAGCGTTGACTTGCCGCACCCCGACGGTCCAACGATCGCCGTGTATGACCCCGCTTGAACCTCGAGCGAGACACCGCGGAGCGCATGCACCGTCTCCCCGCGCATCGGGAAATCCTTGGCCAGGTCGGTGGCCCGGAGAATCGTCATGTGGCCTCCTGGCGCAGGGTGGCGGCAATCGGTGCGCTGGCGGCCCGCCAGGCGGGCCAGGCTCCGGCCAGGCAGCCAGCCACCAGCAACACCACGGCGGCGACCGCCAGGCTCTGCACCCTCGGCACAAAGAACGAAATGGCGGCGGGCAATCCGGGAAACGAGGTCAGGATCCGGTCGAGAAACCGGGCGGTGAACAGCCCGAGTCCTGTGCCGGCCAGCCCACCCATCATGGTGAGCGCGGCCCCTTCGGCGATGACGCCGGTCACGATCCTGCCTCGAGCCACACCAATGGCGCGGAGCGTCGCTATTTCGCCCAGTCGCTCGTTCACGGTGATCGTGAGCAGGGTGCCGACCAGCAGCAGCGTCACGACCAGGCTCACACTGCCGAGGATCAGCGACAATTGGCGGAAGTAGACCAGCCGCTCCCGGAAGACCTTGACCAGGTCCGCGACGCTGTTGATCCCGAGGTCGGGATACCTGGCCCGGAGCCGGACCGCCAGCCTATCCGGATCGGTGCCATCAGTCAGCTTGAGCGCCAGCGCCGAGACCTTGTCACTCCTGGCCTGCCCGGTGAGTTGCTGCAGCACCGGCACCAGGGTGCCGACCGACGGCTGGCCCCGGTAGTCGTACAACCAGCGGACCGTCCCTCTCACCACCAGGGTTCGCTGAGTCTGCGCCGTCGCGAGCTGGGGATCGAGGCCGCCGATCAGATGGAGCCTGTCCCCGGGCTTGGCATTGAGGCGCAGTGCCAGCGGCTCGCCGAGCAGAACACCCAGCGAGTCATGTGGTTCGAGGTCGGCGCCGCTGACCAGTTGGTACATCGCCTGGGCAGATGGATCGATGCCGTAGCCGGTCACCGTGATCCGCACTGAATCCGCCGCCAGGTGGAGCGAGGCGCCCAGCAGCGGTGCGACCAACTCGACGCCAGGTTCAAGCCGCAACGAAGCCATCAACTCCGATGCCGCCGGAATCCCGGCCTCGGTATCGAACGGTAGCGTGCCCTTGGGCGAGATCCTGATCTGATAACCCCGCCCCACCAGCAGCTGTTCGAAGCTCCGCTCGATGCCACCGGCCAGCAGCACCATGTCGAGCAGCATCGCCGAGGTCACCGCAATCCCCAGCATCGCGAGGATGGTCCGCTGCGGCCGGCGGAGCAGGTTGCGAGCGCCCAGTCCGTGCATCAGCCCCGCCGCCAGAGTTCGAGCGCCGGGGTCCGGACCAGTCGCCAGGCGGCAAACGATCCGGCCAGCACTCCGAGCAGCAGCGAGAGCAGGATCGAGAAGCGGACGATGTCGGGAGTGATCAGCGAGAAGATCAGCCGGGTACTGAAGTAGTGCTGGTAATAGAGATTGGTGAGGGCGCCCGCAACCACTGCGAGGGCCAGCCCGAGGATCGACCCGATGATCGCGACCAGGCAGGCCTCGAGCAGCAGCGCGCCGAAGATGGTGCGCCGCCGGACTCCGACAAACCGGAGCATGGCGGCGTCGAGCCGCCGCTCCTCGACCTTGAGCAGCATGATGCAGAGCAGGAAGATGGCGCTGGCCACGACCGAGATGACCGCGATGGCCTGGTGAAACCGCGAGACGACCCGGAAGGTCTGTGACGACTCGGAGGCAATCGCCGCCGAGGGATAGGCCCGGTATCCGAACGCGATCCGGTTGAACGCCGCCGCCATGCGGTCAGGCCGCTGCCCCGGTGTGAGGGCCACCGCAATCCGGTCGACCCGGTCCGGTGCACCCAGCAGCTGCTGCAGGTCGGGCAGGTGCAGCCGGATCCGCTTCTCCCCCCGGGTGATGGTGGCAGGATCCGCCCTGGGCTGGTAGATGGCGGCAACCACGGCGGCAGTCGTCACCCGATCCGCCGATACACCTACGCTCAGCGTGTCCCCCACCCTGAGCCCCAGCGCCTCCGCGGTGTTGCGCTCCACCGCGATGGGTACCGCCGACTGGCGCTGGGCCCGCAATCCGGTCGGAAACAAACAGAGCAGCAGGGCAATGAGGCGCATGGTCCGCCTCATACCCGGCTGCCCTGCCAAAGCTCCGGCCAGACTTGCATCACATCTGCGGCTTGAGCGCCCCCTGAATGGCGGTCCGAACTGTAACCCGCTTCTCGGTGGCCAGCGTGGCGGTGAGTTTGGCCTTGCCGGCATCGCCGCCGACCCGGGCCAGGGTCCGGACCGCGGCGGACGCAAACAGCGGATCAGGATCCCCGAGATACTTCGTCGAAGTCGTGATGGCATCGGCCTTGTCGGCCCTGCCGGCCAGGAAGTTGAGCGCCGCCTGACGCAGGTTCCTTGGCTCGGACGGATCGGTCAGCTTGACCAGGGCGGGTACGACCTGCGGATCAGACTGCTTGCTGATCTGGAACGCGGCGGTCTGCCGAAGACCGAGCGGCCATTCGGACGAGGTCCGCTTGATCAGCATATCAAAATCCATCGTGCTGGCCGGATCGAGCAGTACCGCCGCCTGCTGGCGCACGGCATCATTGGGATCGTCCTGCAGCATGACCCGGGCAATCGGAATGACCCCGGCAGAGTCGAACGCCGACAGGGCGAACAACGCCTGGCTCCGGACACTTCCCACCGGATCCCGCAGCGCCGAGCGAACCACACTCAGGCTGGCCGGGTTCTTCCCATCGCGGATCTGCCGCAGTGCCTCTTCCCGCAGCGACGGCTCCCGCTCATTGAGCACGATCAGCCGCCGGGCCGCCTCGGCCGTGGTATCAGTCGACTTGTCGAGCGCCCGGAGTGCCCAGTTGCGAGCCCCGAATTCCAGATCGTGCCGCGCCATGTCGGACAGCTCGGCCGGCGTCTGGTCGGTCGAAACGGTGCCGAGGAGCCAGGCCCCTTCATCGAACCGGAATGACAGCGGTTCACCCGGAAGGGTGAGCGAGAATGTTTCCTGCTGCCTGGTGACCATGATCTCGCGCCGCACCACCGAATCCGCCGTGATGATCCGGATGGTCACCGGAAAGCGGAACAGCGGGTGGGTCGAGTCGATCGGCTGGGTCTCGGTCACGGTGACGGCGAGGCTCTTCGAGCTGCCATCCCACTTCCGCTCGACCTTGACCTTCGGGTAGCCGATTCCGTAGCACCACTGGTCGAAGAACCAGTCGAGATCCCGGTTGGCGGTCTTCTCGAACGCGATGGCCAGGTCCGCGGTCAGCACCGGCTTGTAGGCATTGTCGGTCAGGAAGCGGCGCATCCCGGCCCAGAACAGCGAATCACCCAGCAGCCGGCGCATCTGGTGCGCCACCTGGGCGCCCTTGGGATAGATGTGGCCGCTGAAGAAGGTCTGGATCGGATCGCCGGTGGTGTCACCCCAGACCAGCGGACGGACCTGGTTGAGATCCGCGGCCATGGCCTGCTGCTGCTGGCCCCACCACGACAGCTGCCCCGCCGACCACCCTCGGCTCTTCTCGTTCTGGACCGACTCCATGTAGGTGGTCAGCCCTTCGTTGAGCCAGGCATTGGACCAGGTGGCGGTGGTCGTCAGGTCGCCGAACCACTGGTGGGCCAGTTCGTGCGCCGCCAGCCCGCGCCCGCCCTGCTCCGGCTCGCCGCCGGGACCGTGCAGCACCAGGTCGGTCTGGGTCGTGGCCGAGACATTCTCCATCCCGCCGTAGGTAAAGTCGGGAATGACCGACTGGGCATACTTGGGCCAGGCATAGTTCACGCCGAGCACCTGGGAGTAGATCTCCAGCATGGAAGGCGTTTCGCCGAAGGTGCGCCAGGCGGCGTCCACCGTGTCGCCCGAGACCCAGTAGTCGACTGGCCGGCCACGCCACTGATCGTGCAGCACGACCAGCGGACCGATGACCACGGAATAGAGATAGGTCGAGGCCGGAGCATCCTGGACCCAGTGCCAGACCTGCTGTCGGCCGTCGGCCGTCTTCTTCACGTCGGCCAGCCGGCCGTTGGACAGCACCGACTGACCGGTGTCGGCGGTGACCAGGAACTCCCAGGTCGTCTTGTCATTCGGAAAGTCGTAGGTCGGGATCCAGCTTCGAGTTTCGATGGCCTCGCCCTGGCTCCAGACGATGTGGCGGCGGGGTACGAAGTACAGTCCCCGTTCCGGCACCGCGTTGTACTTGAGGGAAAAGCTGACCGTGTCACCGGCGGCAAATTTCTTCGCCAGCTTGACCGTCACATGGGTCGAGTCGGAGCTGAACTTGAGT
This sequence comes from Gemmatimonadota bacterium, assembly GCA_039930765.1. Taxonomy (GTDB): domain Bacteria; phylum Gemmatimonadota; class Gemmatimonadetes; order Gemmatimonadales; family GWC2-71-9; genus DATEHG01. Next base: position 7,026 of record JBDTTF010000191.1, read on the forward strand.
TTCTTGCCGTCGACGCTGGTGGCCGATTCGATATTGATGTTGGCGGCGTCGAGCCGGACCGTGTCCGCCGGAGCGGTAGCCACGATGGTGGTGAGCACCTGACCGTTGACCTGCCGGTGGGACCAGTCGATCCCGATCGCGATCCGCTGGTGGATCAGGTCGAATCGCCGGGGCCGTTCGGGCCATACCTTGGGCGGCGTGTAGGCACCGATGGTCTGGGCCGAGGCGGACAGCGGCGCCAGGATTGCCAGCGCGACAAGCAGCTCAAGGGCGGCGGCAGGACGACGGGTCGGCAAGCGCATAGGGGTCCGGAGATTGGTTGGAAGTGGCACGTATGGCCGCAAAGACCGGCGAATAGTATCGTACTGCTACGCAGTTGCCAGCCGACGTCTCAAGGAGCGACCGTGACCCGTTTCGAGCAGCCCAAGGTGGCCATCGTTGGTGCCGGGACCATGGGCAGCGCATGGGCCACGATGATCGTGGCGGCCGGCTGGTCCGTGTCGCTCTACGATCCGGACTCCACCCAGTTACAGGAGACTGTCTCCGCCATACCCGGCCATGTCCAGCGGCTGATCGACCTGGACCGGGCGCATCCGCGGCTGTCGGAACAGGGGCTCGCCGCCCTGACCGAAGGGCGCAGCCTGCTGCAGGCGCTGGCCGAGGCCGACTGGATCATCGAGGCCGCCAGCGGCGATCTACCCGCCAAGCAACGGCTGCTCGAGCAGATTGAACAGGTCGGACGAATGGCGGCAGTTATCACCAGTCTCTCGAGCCGCCACCCAGCCAGTGCACTGGCTGGCCGGCTCCGCCGCCCCGAACGGCTGCTGGCCATCCACTCCCACATGCCGGTCGAGTTCATCCCGGTGGTGGAAATCGTGCCCGGCCCCGCCACCGACCTGGCCTGCGTCGAGGACGTCCGGTTCTGGCTCAGTCTGCTGGGCCGCACGCCCATCGTGGTCAAAAAGGAAATCACCGGCGACGCGACCCGCCGGATCAGGGCTGCGGTATTCCGGGAGTGCGTGCAGCTGGTGATTGAGGGAGTGCTGGATGCGGACGACGTCGACCGGCTGCTGTCCGATGGCCTGGCCCTGCGCTACGCCAGCGCCGGCGTCTTCGGCAGCCTGCTACTCGGCAGCAAGGAAGGCAGCATCGATACCGTGTTGTCGGAAGCGCTGGGAGAGTTTGCCGAGATCTGGCATGACCTGGCCACCTGGCAGCAACTGCCGATCGAGGAACAGAAACGGCTGATCCGGCTGGTGGAACAGGCCTATCCTACCGCAACGCCGGCGGCCCGTGAGGCCCGGGACCGGAGGCTGCAGCAGTTGCTGGTGGCCAAGACGGTGGAGGGGGCGGAGTAGGTTGAAGACGAGAGACGAGAGACGAGAGACGAGGGTCAAGCCGAATCGACCGACGACTCCTCATCCTGAGGGAGCAAAGCGACCGAAGGAGCAGCACGTGAGGAGGGTCGCGAGGCAGCGTCCGCAGTGAAGAAGTCTAAAGTCTAGAGTCTCTAGTCTCTAGTCTCTAGACTCTAGACTCTAGACTCTAGACTGCAGTCACGCCATCCAGCTCCGGAATGTCAGCATCAACAGCCAAGCATTCAGCACCGCGATGGCGACCGCCGTGACCCACGCGGTGGTCGACAGCAGCCTCCCGTTGGCAAAACTTCCCATCTTCGACTTCTGGCCGGTGAACAGCACCAGCGGCACCACCGCGAACGACAGCTGCAGGCTCAGGATGACCTGGCTCAGGATCAGCAGCGCCCCGGTCCCCTTCACGCCGTACATCGCGGTGACCACGATCGCCGGGATGATGGCGATCAGCCGGGTAATCAGCCGCCGGAGCCAGGGCGGCAGCCGGATATCGAGGAAGCCCTCCATCACGACCTGCCCCGCCAGGGTGCCGGTCACCGACGAATTCTGACCCGAGGCCAGCAGCGCCAGCGCAAACAGGGTGCTGGCGGCCGCCGTGCCCAGCAGTGGAGTGAGCAACCGGTGGGCATCGCTGATTTCGGCCACATCCTGGTGCCCCGAGGTGTGGAAGGTCGCGGCCGCCAGGATCAGGATCGCGGCATTGATGAAAAAGGCGAACAGCAGCGCCACCGTCGAATCCAGCACGGCGTAGCGGATGGCCTGGCGCTTCTCGGGCACGCTGTCACCGATCTTCCGGGTCTGCACGATGGCGGAGTGCAGATAGAGATTGTGGGGCATCACGGTGGCGCCCAGGATTCCGATGGCGATGTACAGCATGGCCGGGTCGGTGATGATCTGGCTGCTGGGAATCAGCCCGCCTGCCACCGCCGCAAAGTCGGGCCTGGCCAGCAGCACTTCGACCCCGAAGCAGACCGCGACGGTGGCCACCAGCACGATGACGAACGCCTCCAGCCAGCGAAAACCCCGGTTCTGCAGCAGCAGGATCAGCAGCACATCGAGTGCGGTGAGGCAGACGCCCCAGATCAGCGGAATGTTGAACAGCAGGTTGAGTGCGATGGCCGAGCCGATGACTTCGGCCAGGTCGCACGCCGCAATCGCGATTTCGCAGAGCACCCACAGCACGAAGCTCACCCGGCGGCTGTAATGATCGCGGCAGGCCTGGGCCAGGTCCCGGCCGGTCACGATGCCGAGCTTGACGGTCAGGGCCTGCAGCAGAATGGCCATCAGGTTGGACAGCAGAACGACCGACAGCAGGGTGTAGCCGAACCGGGAACCGCCGGCCAGGTCGGTGGCCCAGTTGCCCGGATCCATGTAACCGACCGCCACCATGTACCCGGGACCGGCAAAGGCCAGCGCCCGCTTGAAGACGGTGGCACCGGCTGGAATGGTTATGCTGTGATATGACTCGGGCAGCGGCGGCTGGCGGCGGCGGTAGCGCCAGCCCGTCAACTCTTCGACCGGTGGAGTCGAGGCGGCGCTCATGACCGGTCTCCGGCACGGGCGCAGAGCAGCAACTGGGCAATTTCGTTACCCAGGATCTGCTGCAGGTTGCCGGCCCGCACGCTGATCGGACCCTCAAACGGCTCGCGATTTTCGATGGTGATCGTGGTGCCCGGCAGCAGGCCAAGTTGCCCGAGATAGCGCAGCCGCTCCGGTTCGTTGGTGGCCACCTGCCGGATCTCCGCCACGTCCCCGATCTCGAGTTCACTCAGCGGCACGTAACGCGGGGCATCGATCGAGCCGTCGGCCCCTGGAATCGGGTCGCCGTGCGGATCGACGGAGGGATGGCCCAGGGCGGCCGCCATCCGGTCGACCAACTGGTCGGAGACGGCATGCTCCAACCGCTCCGCCTCGTCATGAACCGTTTCCCAGCCATATCCAAGGAATGCCACCAGGTACGCCTCGATCAGCCGGTGACGGCGCAGCATCCGGAGCGCGCCCTTCCGCCCCTCGGCCGTCAGGCTGACCCCCTTGTACGGCTCGTGGGTGACCAGTCCCTGCTCCGACAACCGCTTGACCATTCCGGTCACCGAGGGAGCCGAGAGGCCCAGGTGATTGGCGATTTCGCTGGTAGTGGCGTGCTGGCCCTGATCCGACAGCCGGTAGATGGCCTTGAGATAATCCTCGACCGAGCGGGTCAGCGATTCCGAGGCGGAAGGGTGGGTCAGCATGGGCTAAATGATAATTTAGGCGGGGCTAAATTGTCAATAAGTGAGCCCTAATAGAGGGGTCGACGGGCGACCGGGCCGAGCCACCAGCAATAAAAACACAGAGACACAGAGGATCTCGATGCGAGGTCGGAGCCCTCTGTGCCTCTGTGTTTCAGGATCATGGAAGCTGTACAGGATCCCGATTGGAAGCACCTGCCGTCGTTCCGGCAGTCCAACGTTCCGTCGGTCTTTCAGTCCGACCGTCCAACTACCCAACCATCACGCCAATGACCGCCCCACCGAGCACCAGCCAGGCCGAGTTGAGACGAAATCGGAACAGCAGCAGCGCGGCGAAGATGGCCATCGCGATCGTCAGAGGGTCGGCCAGCGCGGATCGAGCCAGTTGCCACGTCACCACGGCCATCAGGGCCAGTGAAACCACATTGACTCCGTCGAGCGCGGCCCGGACCGTCGGTGAGCCCTGCAGCCTAGGCAGAATCAGCCCGGACAGGGCCACGAAGCAGAATGCCGGAAGGAAAATCCCTACGGTGGCCACGGCGGCTCCGGCCGGTCCGCCAAGCAGGTATCCCACGAAGGTGGCGGTGGTGAATACCGGCCCCGGCGTGGCCTGGCCCACCGCGATGGCGTCGAGCAGTTGGCGTTCGGACAGCCAGCCCAGACGCACCACCAGATCCGCCCGGAGAAAGGCGAGCAGGACGTATCCGCTGCCGAACAGGACCGATCCGATCTTGAGAAACACCAGGAACAGCGGCCAGAGTCCAAAGCCGGCCTGGGCCACGATTGCCGAGCTGCCTCCGGTCAGCGCCGGCACCAGCAACCTTCTCCGGTCGGACGGGGAAGCCGCCACCGCCCGGACGGCGGCGCCCGCGGCGAGCAGCACGAGCTCGTTGATTCCAAGCAATACGCCGCTGATGGCCAGGATACCGAGGACGGCAAGCCCGGCCGATTTTACTGCGGACCGACTGAGTCCCCAGAGCGCCTGGAGCACGATCGCGATGACCACCGGCTTGATCCCGTACAACGAACCCGCCACGGCGGGAACAGCGCCGTACCTCACGTAGGCCCACGCCAGTCCGGCGACGATCAGGACTGCAGGGACGATGAAGCACACGCCAGCGACGAGCAGACCAGGCCAGCCTGCCCGGGCCTGCCCGATATGAATGGCGAGCTCGGTGCTGTTGGGCCCGGGAATGAGGTTGGTGGCGCCGAGGTAGTCGAGGAACTGCTGACGGGAGAGCCAGCCACGACGCCGCACCACCTCGTCTTCCATCATCGCCACGTGCGCCGCCGGGCCGCCGAACCCGATGGTGCCGAGCTTGAGGAAGACTCGCGCTAACTCTCGTAGCCGGCGCGATCTCTCGTCGATGGGAGGAGTCAATTTCGGTCAATCCGGAACGTGATTTTCGGATTGAAGGATTCTTGGATTAGTGCGCGGGGCTCAAGATCTTCCCGCAAATCCGGCAATCCTTCAAGCCAACAATCCACTCAGGGCAGCAACGGCAGCAACGACGTCAGAATCCGCTCCGTCAGCCCCCACACCACCGAGCTACCGATATGAAACGCCGGAAAAGTCCGCTCGGCACCGTAGAGTTCCAGAGTATACGGCCGGTAGATCTCCGGATCCTTGAGCACATCGAGCCTGACCCACCCGGCTTCGGCCACTTCTCGGTTGGCAGTCAGGATCGGACGGTCAGCGAGGATGAACAGATAGGGCCGGACCACAATGTTGCCCAGCGCCACGCTCTTCGGAACCACATCCGGCAACTCGCCCAGGTAGCTGTTGTCAGGCAGGGCGACACCGACCTCTTCCAGCGTCTCGCGGATGGCGGTAACCCTGGGATCAGCGTCCGACGGATTGCGACGCCCACCGGGTAACGCCATCTGGCCGGACCAGGGATCGTCGCTCCGGTCCGCTCGCCGGATCAGCAGGATGGTGTCGGGGGTTGGAACAAGAATGGCGGCGACCGCGGCCGTGACGCTGGCCGGGTCTCCGCCTGAGAGAGGCTGCTCGCGGAATCGCCGGCGCAGCCGGCGTTCCAGCATACTTAGTGGCAGCCGCAGCCCCCGCCGCCGCAACCGCCGCCCTTGGGCGGACCGATCGGACTGAAGTCGGGTGCGGCCGAGCCGCCATTCCCATGGCGGGCCGGCAGCGACATCGTCCTGGCCACCTTGCGGCTGTCGCACTTGGGGCAAACAATTTTCGTTTCGCCCCGGACCAGCAGTTCGAAGCCGGTCTCGCAGGCCAGGCACTGGTATTCGTAGATGGGCATGGTGGGATTGTGGGTGAGCGACGAAGAGTTGTCAATTACCAGCCGTCAGCCATTGGCCATTGGCCATTGGCCGTTAGCAATCGGTACCGGCTGACCTGAGCAAGGAACCGGCTTGTTGACGGCTAACGGCTAACGGCTAACGGCCGGTCAACGACTTCCCCAGCCACCCCACCGTCCGGTCCAGCACGATCTTGAGTTCCGGCGTCTCGCCCTGCCAGGGATGCACCCCGCCGAAGGTGTGGCCGCCGCCCTCGATCCTCAGCAGTTCAGTGGAAGGCCTGCCGCTGGCGGCGCACAGTGCCTCTCCCTCCTCAATCGGCACAGCGGTGTCCGCAGTGCCGTGGATGATGAGCCAGGGAATCTCGATCCTCCCTGCGGCCGCCCGGATATCAAGGCTGCCATTCCGGTTCTGCTCGACATCATCCAGCACATCACTGAAGATCGGAATCTTCTGACCGGTACGGCTGTTTTCGACAATGACCTGACCGTTCTCCCGCCACTCCTCTACCTGACCAGGCCAGCGATCGAGGTGCGCAATCGGCGCCCAGGACACCAGTGACCTGATGAGGGGGTTGTCGGCGGCCTCCAGAATCGTGGTGCCACCACCGCGTGAATGACCCAGCAGCCCGATGACCGAGGGACCGACGACGCCAAGCCTTCCGGCCGCCAGCGCTTCAATGACCTGATGGATATCTGTCACCTCAGCGGTGAAGCGGTTGTGTCCGAACCGCTCCGGCCACGCCGAATTTCCGGCATCATCGAACCCGCTGCCGCTCACATTGATCGACACCGCCACAAACCCCGCCCGGGCCAGACGCTCGGCCAGCACCGGAAAGACGCCCCAGTCCTTGAATCCCTTGAAGCCGTGCACCAGGATCACCGCCGGGCGCGGACTGTCCCGCCCACCGGCCCGCACATCGATCAGGATGGGGCCGAGGGAACCGGAGATCTGGTGCTTGGTGAGTGTTGGAGTAGCCATGAGAGACGGTCGTTAGTCGTTGGTAGTTTGCCGTTCGCCAATATGTTGAAGCTCGCAGACTTGCGTCGCACGGTTCGCTGTTCGCTGTTCGCTGTTCGCGAAGTCAGCTCACTCCGCTCTCCAGCAGCTCCAGCTCCCCGGCGCTGGCATCGAGCCTGGCCATCACGCCGACCGGCAAAGTCCACTGGCTCTCCACGTGGCCGAACGGAAATCCGTAGGCCACGGGCACACCCAGCGGTTCGAGATAGGTGGCCAGGATCTCATCATACCCCATGGAGCCGTCGGCACCGCGCTGGCTCAGTTCGGTGACCTGTCCGACCACCACGCCCGCCACCCGATCGAGCGCACCGGCCATCCGCAGGTGGGCCAGCATCCGGTCGATACGGTAGAGGTCCTCGTTGACTTCCTCGAGGAAGAGAATGGCTCCGTCGAAATCGGGCAGGTGGCGGGTGCCGATCAGGCACTGGACCAGGGTCAGGTTGCCACCGATCAACCGGCCCTCCGCCTTGCCACCCCGAATCGTCACGATCCGCGGGCTCTTCGGTACTAGCACATCATCCGGCTGCGGCAGCCGGCCGAGCCGGCCCGGCACCACCGCCGAGGCCAGCACCCGCGCCTGGTGGTCCCGGCTGAAGCTGGTCAGTGGCGCTCGCGCCATCGGGCCGTGGAAGGTGACCAGGCCGGTGTGCCGCCACGCGGCCAGCAGCAGGGCCGTGATATCACTGTAGCCAATGATGACTCGGGGCCGCGCCGCCATGGCGGCGAAGTCGACCTGGTCCAGGATCCGGGTGACTCCGTAACCGCCGCGCAGGCACCAGATGGCATCCAGCACCGGATTTCTGAGCGCCGCATTCAGGTCATCCAGCCGCTCCTCGTCAGTGCCGGCCAGGTAGCCGTGGCGGCCGCCCGCGTGGGGCAGCAGGACCGGCTCCCAGTCGAGCGCCTGGCACAGTTCCCGGCCTCGGCTGAGGTCATCCCGCTCGAGCAGCGGCCCGGCCGGCGCCAACAGTCCGACCCGCGAACCCGGCTTGAGCCGAGGCGGGCGAATGATCTCCTTTGACCCCATCTATGATCTCCAGTAGATTTGCCGGCGTTGAAGCCTGGGAGTCCCACCACGTGCGTGCCTCCGACCCTTCCATTGTCACCGTCCGCCAGATGGCGTTGTTCGGCGACGCCGTCGTCACCGAATGGGCCGACTGGCTCGGTGAACGGATGTCAGCCTCCAGCGCCATCCCCCGCCCCGTCGTTGAACGGACCCTGCGCCTCATCCTCGGCGTCATGGAGCAGACCGTCGGTCCGATGCGTCGGGATGTGAAGGAGCTCTGGAGCCGGGTGTTCGATCACTTCGGCCGGGTGGCCGCCGCCCGGGGCCTGGCGTCCGGGGAAGTGGTCGAGGAGATCATGTTCCTCAGAATCCTCCTGACCCGCAACCTGGCACCTGTTCTGGTCCGGATGCGGAACCGCCAGGCCATGGCCATCATCATCCGGCTCAACACCGTCCTTGACCAGGGTTGCGCCACCGCGGTCGTGAGCTACACCGATGCGCTGGTGGCCACGATTTTTGCCCGGAATGGGGTCCCGTCACCGGACTCCAACCTCGACCTGGTCGACATCGAAAAGCAAATCGATCTGCTGGAACACGAACTGGTCGCGCTGAATCAGCCGCATTGATCCCGCTCTGGCTCGCGGTGCCGTGGACGGCGCCGTTCCTGCCCGCGCTGGCCGCCTCCCGCCGAAAGCCTGACCTGGCCGAATACAGTCCCGCCGACGGCGGGCTGGTCAGTGTGATCATCCCCGCCCGCAATGAAGCCGCCACCATTGCCACCCTGATCGGCAGCCTGCAGGCCTCGACCTACCCGCGCCTCGAGCTCATCGTGGTCGATGATCGCTCGACTGATGATACCGCCGCCATCGTCCGGCGTCTGGCGGCCAGCGACCCGCAGATCCAGCTGGTCCAGGGGGCCGACCTTCCCGCCGGCTGGTATGGCAAGCCATGGGCCTGCGTCCAGGGCGCCGCGGCGGCCAGCGGTGAGATCCTGGTGTTCACCGACGCCGATACCCGCCACGCCCCGACCCTGCTCGGCCGCGCGGTTGGCGCCCTGCTCGCCGAGCGGCCCGGGTTGCTGACCCTCGCGCCGCGGCAGCTCTGCCTGACCTTCTGGGAGCGGGTGGTGATGCCTCAGGTCTGGCTGCTGCTCGGGCTCCGGTATCACCCCGAGCGGGTCAATCGGGCCGTCAATCGCCGCGACATCATCGCCAATGGCCAGTTCATCATGCTGCGCCGCGAGATCTATCAGCTGCTCGGCACTCACGAGGCCGTCCGGGGCGAGGTGGCCGAGGACCTGGCGCTGGCCCAGCGGGCTCACAGCCAGGGGCAGCGGGTCTGGTTCGCCTTTGCCGAAACGCTGATGGAAACCCGGATGTACGACGGACTCCGGCCGATGATCGAGGGCTGGTCCAAGAATATGTACCTCGGCGGCCGGCAGAGCTTTCCCGACCAGCCCGCGATGCGGGCCCTGGTGCCGCTGATGCTGGCGGGAGCGATGCTGTTCTGGCTGACGCCGCCGGTGGCAGTGGTGCTGGCGGCGCTGGCGGCCCCCGCGCTGATCTGGCCGGCGCTGCTGGCACTATCCCTGTCGCTGATATTCTGGTTGGGGGCCATGCGGATGATGCAGATTCCGCTACGCTATGCACTGGCCTACCCGGCCGGCGCCGCGATGGCACTCTATATCGTGTTGCGCTCGGTGTGGCGGGGCGGACGCAAGGTGGAATGGAAGGGCCGGATCTACCGTGAGTCGGAGCCTGGTGAGCCGGCCGCCACCGTCGAGCGCTGAACTCTAGCGGTCCGCGGTGCGGCGGTAGAGCTGGAAATTGCGGAACTTGTCGCCGTTGTCCCTCGCGCCGTCCTGCACCACCACCAGCAGCGTACCGTCATTCGAGGCCACCCGCCTGGCGTAGCCGATGGTGGCCCCGGCGCGAAAAGCGGCTGAATCGAGCGTGTGCCGGTCGATCCGGTTGATGGTGTACGCCTCTGCCCCCGGGCCATCATGCGGCTGCCAGCTGCCATCCTCCCGCCCCGCATAGTTCTCGCTCATGGTTGTGCCGTCGGTCATTGTCCAGGTGACCGAGAGCCGTACCGTCCTCTCGGTCCGCTCGATCAGGTACTCCCCACCGGCGGGCACCGGGCCGTACTCGTACAGGCAGAGTTCCGGCACCAGGCGCCAGCGGCCGAGGAACAGGTCCGGCAATTCAGGTGGCATGATGAACAACCAGTGGGTGCGGGCTAGTCGGTGGCAACCGGAGTCAGCCATTTACAAGCTTCGGTCAGGTCCGTAAACACCCTGAGGCGGACCCCGGTTTCGGCGCTGAGCGATTCACTCATCCTGCCCATCCCGTAGCCGGCCGCTCCGGTGACCACGAGGGCCCAGCGGCAGGATCCCAGCTGCAGGCGCTCGATCTCGAAAAAGGCCATGCCGCGCCGGACGCTCTCGCCATCCGGTGGCTCATCGACCGAGCGTCGGTCACTGAGAAAATCGAATCCCGGCTTGAACCGGGAATCGGCAAAGATCAGGCGCATGACTGACTCCCACTCCTCGTAAGTAACCCTGCCCGTCACCGTGACCGTGACCAGACGCGAGGGGCCATCGATCGAGTATGAGAAAGCCAGGAATCCCCGAGGGTATTGGAAGGGTGCAATCTTGCCGCTCAGGCGGGGCACCACAACTACCACCAGTGGTAGGGGATGCAGGTGCCCAAGGGCCATTCGTCCGCGTCGGGTTCAGAAGAGTCGGAGGGCAAACCGCTCGTAGAAGAACCGGACCGCCTGGCGCTCCAGCAGCACCGCCTGAATGACCAGGCCCACAAGTCCGAGGCACCACGCTGCCTTGCCGAGCATCAGGAGCACCCGCGTCATTGGCGAGCGGGGCCCCAGGGAACGGGGTGGAAACACCACGAGGCTGAACGCGAGCAGGAAGAAGCCAGTGGCAATCAAGGCGGAGAGGAAATAGGCGAGAACCGCGGCGGGCTGGACCCGGCTGGAGCGGATCCACCACCAGAGACCGAGATGGGCCAGCACCGCGGCCACCGAAATCGAGGCCCATATCCACCGGTGTCGCCGCAGCCGAGCCAGCACCACCGTCCGCCACCGAAGCCATACCGGCCAGGGAGCAGGCTCGAGTTCAGGCACCGGGCCAGGCGGCCAGCGCCGCAGCCGCAATGACTCCGTCTTCAGCCGAAGTCATGCCGCTGATTCCGATGGCCCCGATGATCTGGCCGTTCCGCTTGACCGGCACACCACCCTCGAGCATCAGGGCTGGCACACTGAGCAGGGCGTGCCGGCCACCAGCGACGCCATCCTCCATTGCCTTGGTGGGACGCTTGAACCGGGCGGCGGTTCGGGCCTTGGCCACGGCTATGTCCTGGCTGGCGGGCTGGGTTCCGTCGAGGCAGTGAAACAGCACGAGGCCACCCTCGGGACTCACCACCGCAATCGCCACGGTCCAGCCCCGCTTCAGCGCTTCGGCTTCAGCAGCGGCGGCCAGGGTCCTGGCTCCTTCCAGCGATATGATCTGAACGTCACGAGTCTCGGACATGGTCACTTGCGGTACGGGAAAATGGACCGGCCGAAGGGCCGGTCACGGCAGGTCAACCCGCCACTCTTGAGTTTCCTGGGTCAGGCGAACACCGCGATAATCATCGAGGATTGCGATGGCGCCGGTCAGCCTGGCGCGTTCATGGGTCGTGGTCAGCCCCAGCACCCTGGCGCCGGCGGCCAGCCCTGCTCCGATCCCTGCCGGAGTGTCTTCGAACACCAGGCAGCGATCGGGCGCTGCGCCAAGTCTGCTGGCCGCGAGCAGGTACCCTTCCGGGTCCGGTTTTCCCCTCAAGACATCCTCGCTGCTGACAAGCAGCCTCGGCACCGGGATGCCGGCAGCCCTCAATCTCAGCCTGGCCAGCTCTTTCCCGGCCGAGGTGACGATGGCCCACGCCCGGTCGGGGAGCGTGGCCACCAGGGCCCTGGCGCCGGCAACTTCGACCGTCCCGGCCAGATCGATCAACTCGGCCGCGTCCAGCTCGGCCACCGCTGCATCCAGTTGTGCTGGAGCGACCACTGTCGCGAGGGTTTCCCGGGTCCGCCGGCCATGGGCCACCCGGAGCAGGGCATCGGCATCGAGACCGCGCGGTGCAGCCCAGCGGCGCCAGGTCCGTTCCACCGAAGCGCGCGAATCCACCAGGGTGCCGTCCATGTCGAACAGCAGGGCGGCAGCCTTTAAGGTGACGATTTCAGATCCCGTAACTGCCGAGGTTGTCGACCACGGCCTCGATCGAGCGGGCCAGCGAGGGATGCGACGCCTCGAAGTGAATCGCCGCGGCCTTGAGCTTGCCGGTCAGCCCGGAGTAGTCCCCGGAAGACGGGGATTCCGGTGACCCGATCACCATCGGGCGGATGCGGGAGCTGAGCTGATCGACCACGTCGCGGGTCGCCGGATCGCCGGAGTCGGCGGAGCGGAGCTCCTCGTGGAGCCGGCTCAGCAGGGCGCGAACTTTTTCGTCATCCATTGGTTCTCTCGCGGCTGGATATAGTGAGCAAGGTGGCCGGTTCGGCGTCTAGAGCCAATCCCGTTGGTGGCGGGACCCAGCCGGGCTAGGCTTCAGCAGTCCCTTTCCCTACAGGATTTCACCATGTTGTCGGACGAACTCAAGTCACTCCAGGCCCCGATCAAGCAACGATACCGCGATGAGCCCGCCACCGCCCTGGTCACCCTGAGGGCCAGCGGTGTGCTTGGCGCCGGGTCGATGAGCTGCAGTGTGGACACCGGACGGGCGCTGGTGGAGGCCGGCCTGCACCCGGCGAGTGGCGGCACCGGTGCCCTGGCGTGCTCGGGTGACATGCTGCTCGAAGCGCTGGCGGCCTGCGCGGGCGTCACACTCGGGGCAGTGGCCACGGCGCTGGCCATCCCGATTCGGGGCGGCACGGTCAACGTCGAAGGTGACCTCGATTTCCGTGGCACCCTCGGCGTCAGCAAGGAGGCGGCGGTCGGATTCCAGGCCATCCGGCTCGGCTTTGCCCTCAATACCGATGCCACCGGCGAGCAGCTCGACACGCTGCTCAAGCTGACCGAGCGCTACTGTGTGGTGGCGCAATCACTCCGGGTGTCGCCGGCATTCTCCTTCGAGATCCGTAACAGCTAGCCACGGAAGAACGCGGACGCTTCGCGAACGCGGATCGCTCCGATCCATTTCTGAACCGCACCTCGAAGGCCCAGTCCAGTTATGGGGGTGACCCACACTCGCCAGAACGGATTTCAACTCATTGCGACCTGGGTCGACGCCTTGGGCGACCACTACAGTCACCACCCACGCGCACCCCACCGGGTGAAGCAAAAACGAAAGGCCACGAACCGATCGGTCCGTGGCCTTTCGCGTCGCGGAGCGTCCGCGTAGTTCCGCGGCCTCTTGCTACTGCAATCGGGGGTTGGTGGTCCGCGCTGCCGTGGTGCACTCCGGCCAGGTGGTCGGGAAACCGCCGCGCCCGCCCCTGCCCCGCACCGCGGCAGCCCGCCGGGCCAGCACGGTATCCGACGGCGCCGCGTCGGCCGAATCGGTCAGCGCCTTGCGCTGGGCCCCGATGGCCACCAGATCGACCCGGTCCCGGGCGACCATTTCGGGATCTTCCGACGCCAGGTAGGCCAGCATGGCCACCAGGGTGGCATTCGACCTGAGATCGTCGAACACGATCTTGTCGTAGGTGTCCCGGTTGGTGTGCCAGGTGTAGTTGAAGTAGTCGAAGTTGGTGCTGCCGAGCTCCACGGCCGGGGCGCCCTTGCAGACGAAGGAGGCGTGATCGCTGCCACCGCCGCCGGGCAGTCCGTCACCACCAAAGGTGATCGGCTCCTTGATATCGGCGGGGACTGATGCCAGCCAGCCGGCCAGGTGCTTGGCCGCGCTGGGAAAGCCGCCGCCACTGACCCGGGCAATCCGTCCGGTGCCGTTGTCCTGGTTGAGCAGGACCTGCATCCCCTTCACGATCTCGGGATGGTCCTCGGCGAAGGACCGGCTGCCCACCAGCCCTTCCTCCTCGCTGCTCCAGTGCCCCACCATGATGGTCCGCTTGGGATGCGGGTAGGCCAGCTTGAGCAGCCGCATGGCTTCCATCATCGTGATGGTGCCGGTGCCGTTGTCGGTGGCGCCGGAGGAACCGTCCCACGAATCGAAGTGGGCCGACAGGACGACGTACTCATCCGGCTTGGTCTCCCCCTTCATCGTGGCAATGGTGTTGAACACCGGACGCTCACCCAGCAGCTCGGCGTCGAGATTGAGCCGCAGCTTCGGATGGCGATTGTCCTCGGTCAGCCGGTAAACCAGGCCGTAATCCTCGCAGGACAGGGCAATGGCCGGCGCCTTGGTGTTGTAGCTCTCGAAGATCTCGATCGTGCCCCAGGCATCCTTGGGCCGGGAGGTGACCATTCCAGCAATCCCGGCTGCTTCCATCCGGATGCCGAGTGAACCGGTGCCCAGCGCCAGGCTGTAGCCGGTGTTCTTGATCCGCTCCCGCCACTCGGCCGTCAGCGCAGCCTTGACGGTATCCATCCGCGCCTTGGAGAGCGGGGTGGCATTGAGGGCCCAGTCGTCGACCGGCCGGCAGGTTGGCTGGGCCGGCGCGACCAGCACCAGTTTGCCCTTGGCGGTGGGCAGCCATTTTACGAACTCGGTGCTGTCCTGAAAATGCGGCAGGATAATGGTCGAGGCGGTCAGGTCCTTCTTCTTCGTGCCGGGACTCCAGCCCAGCATCGTTCCTTCAAGACTCCGGACCCGCGGCTCGATCAGGTCGATGTGCGAGTAACCCCGCCGCCAACCCCGCCAGGTGCCATACTGCTCGTTCCTGGCCGGGATGCCCCACTCGGTATAGGTCTTGACCAGCCAGTCATTGGCCCGCTTCTGGTCCGGCGATCCGGTCAGGCGCGGTCCCAGTGAATCGAACAGGGTCCGGGACAGCTTGTCGGTCCACGAACTGTCCTTTTCGAGAGCGTAGATCCGCTGAATCACGGGATCGCTGGCGGGAGTGGTCTGGGCCTGCAGCAAGCCGGTGCCGGCCAGCGTCAGGCCAGCGGTGAGAGTCAACCAGAGGCGCATCGTGAGAATCCCGGAGTTCGAGTCGAAAAAGAGTTGAGAGCTGGGAAGCGGGAGGTCGTGCCCCCCTGATACGGCGGGTGTGCTGGATTCGTTGCGGCGGGCCAACTGCCCCTGAAAAGACCCCAGACCGGCGTGGAGTCTGACGCGGCGCGGGAAAACCCCCGGCCCCTGACGTTGTGGCCGATTTCAACAGCCGGACTGCGGGCCAACCGCTCAGGGTTTGGGCAGGCGATCCTGGTCGGATTGGCGGGCGATCAACCGCTCCGTGAAATCGAGTCGTTCCTGCACCTCAGCCATTTCGGAGCGCAGGCCGTCAACCTCTTCCTTGAGTGCCTGCAGTTCCTCTTCCCCACCCGAGCCGAGCGAGGCCGAGCGGGCCTTGATCTCCTCGATCTTGAGCCGCTGCATCTTGTGGATCCCGCCCATGATGATGGCCACCACGGGGATCAACAGCGCGATAATCGGGATAAAGATGCCGAGGGCGCGGGGATCCATGGTCAGCTCACCGTAGGCTCAGGAACGAAACGCTTCAAGCACGCCGGTGACGATGAACTGGGTGGCCACCGCGGCCAGCAGCAGGCCCATCACCCGGGTGACGACTCCGATGCCGCTGCGGCCAAGGTACTTGACCAACCGGTCGCCCAGGCGGAGGCAGACGTAGGAAAGAAAGGCGGTCAGGGCAATGGCGCCATAGAGCACCGTGCTGTGGGCCAGCGACGCCGACTGCCCGGCCAGCACCATGACGGTGGAAATGGCACCGGGTCCCGCCAGGACCGGGATGGCCAGTGGAGTCAGCGCCACATCCTCCTTCTCGACTCCCTCCTGCAACTCCTCGCGGCTGCCCTGGGTACTGCGCTGGGCCTTGAGCATGTCGATGGCCACCAGCCAGAGGATGAAGCCGCCGGCGATCCGAAAGGCGGGAAGGGTGATGCCAAACGCATGGAAGATCAGGTTGCCGGCCAGCCCGAAGACCGTCAGCAGGATGGCCATCGCGATGCAGGCCCTGAGGGCGGTGCGTTTGCGCTCGTCGGGAGTCTGGTCCTGGGTGATGACGAGAAAGGTGGGCAGCGCCGCGATCGGGTCCACGATGAAGAGGACCGAAGTAAAGGTGATCAGCGCGAACTGGGCGAACTGATTCAATCAGCTGCCCAGTCATATCGGCCGCAGATACGCGCGGACGCTGCGCGGCGCGGACCCACGCGGATCGCTCCGTTCATTCTTGAATACCCGCCTTGCAATTGGTCAGTCCCATGACCCAGTTTTTTCTCTCGTCTCTCGTCTCTCGTCTCTCGTCTCTCGTCTCTCAGCTCTTCCTGGCCCGCTCCGCCGTCACTCCCTGCGCCGGAATCGCGGCGCCGAGCAGCCGGCCCTCTTTGTCCAGATGCAGCTGAAACCCGACGGTGCCGAGCTGCAGCGAGGCCGAGTCGGCGCCGACCCGCCGCATCATCCCGACCGCGGTCTGGCCACCATTCAAGTTGAAAAATGGCACGGGCAGGCTGTCGGCCCCGGACTGGGCCAGCCGGCGGGTGGCCTGCTCCAGCAATACAAACGACAGATTGAGATACGGAATGGCCCCCTTCTGGCTCTCGAAGGTCCGGGTCATCATCTCGGCGCTGTTGACCTCATCGACCGCTACCGAGTCGTCCTTGAAGATGACCCGGACCCGCTGCCGTGGGGTGCGGGAGGACGGATCGTCGGACGCCCAGACCGCGAATTCAACCAGTGGCACGGTGCCATCCGGGGTCAGCAGTGCCTTGTAGGTCTCCCGGCGGGCCACGGCCCTGCGATCCAGTTCGCCCAGGACCTGGCGGTCGGTCCGGAGGAAATGCTCGGTGATCATGGTGTCGGCACCGTGCATGACGATGAAGGTGGCGCTGTCCGGGCTGGTGGCGGGCTGCTGGGCCGCCAGCGAGACGGCCGGAACAATGAGGGCGGCAGCGAGGACCAACGGGCGAAGCATCTGGCTCGACTCCTTCAACGTTGCGTGATCCGCGACCGGCGCGGCGCTATTCGGATACCAAACTAATCGGGACCGCGAGTTAGGGTGTGGCTCCATCTACCTGGAGCCCTGATGTCTCTGGCGGTAATGCTGCATTCCCTCCGCCGCCTGGAGGAGCTGCCGGCCCTGTTCGAGTCGCTGGGGCTCGATCGGCAGTGGCAAGCCATTCCGGTCGATGCCTGGCTGGAGGATGACCGGTTGGCCGCGCGGGTGCCCCGCGCGGCGGTGGTGGCGGGCGCCGGGCCGCTGCGCTGGTTCGGTCTTGAGGCCGACGAGCCGGTGCCGGTCGCCCGGAGAGTGGCCCGCCAGCTGGCGCTCCGCGGCAATTCAGCCGGCATCGCGGTATTGGGCCCCGGCCTCCGAGTGCTGGTGCTGGCGGTGACCATACCTGAGCCCGAGCTGCTGGTCATCCGGCTTGACGGGCCCGAGCCCGCGGCCCTGATCGCCATGGAGCGGCTCGGATCGCTGCCCCGGAACAACGCCGCCGAGGCGCTGGCACGCGCCGGGGAAATCCTGAGCACTGAACGGGTCGGCCGACGCTTCTTCCAGCAGTTCCGCCTGACCCTGGAATCGATGGCGGCCGGGGCCGATCGGAATGCCCGCCAGGATGAGCGGCGCCAACTGGCGCTGATCCAGCTCACCCGTATCCTGTTCCTGTATTTCGTGCAGGCCAAGGGATGGCTCGATGGCCGGCCCGACTTTCTGCGCCGCCAGGTCGATGCCTGCCTGGGGCGGCGGGGGCATCTGCACCGGCATTTTCTTCGGCCGCTGTTCTTCGGCACCCTCAACCGCCCCACGGCACTGCGCGACCGATCCAGCGGGTTCGGCCGGATCCCATTTCTCAACGGCGGCCTGTTCGAGCCCCATCCGCTGGAGCGCCGCTACCGGGCCGACTTCGGCAATGCGGTGTGGCGCAGCGCCTTTGACGACCTGTTTGAACGCTTCGAGTTCACGGTTCGGGAAGGGGCCACTGCGGGCTCGATTGCCCCCGACATGCTCGGCCGGGTATTCGAAGGAGTCATGGCTCCCGAAGCCCGTCATGCCAGTGGCACGTACTACACCCCGCCAGCACTGGTCGGTGAGCTGCTCGACGCCGCCTTTGCGGCGCTGATCGCCGGGCGGCTGGGAATCAATGACGTTGAAGCGGCCCGGCGGCTTCGCCATGGAGACGAGTCGGTTCGGGAAGTCCTGCAGTCGGTCACCCTGCTCGACCCCGCAGTCGGATCAGGCGCCTTTCTGCTGGGTGCGCTCGAACGGCTGGCGGGCTGGCAGCGATCGGCACGGCAGTCATCGACCCAGCTCCGGCGGCAGATCCTCAGCCGCTCGCTGTTCGGGGTCGATCTCGATCCGATGGCGGTCCGGCTCACGGAGTTGCGGCTGTGGCTGGCTGTGGTGGCCGAGGATGAAGAGTGCGATCCTCGTCGAGTCCAGCCCCTGCCCAACCTGGATGCACTGATCCGTCAGGGCGACGCACTCCGCGACCCGGTGGCGGTGATCGGTGAGTCACTCAGGCCCAGCGCCATGGCCGGCCGCTTGATCGCCGATCTCAAGCAGCGACTCTACCCCGCCACCGGCGAAACCAAGCGTGACCTGGCCCGGGCACTGCGACAGGCCGAAACCTCCGCCGCCGCGGAAGGACTGCAGACGCTGGAGCGCCGGCTCGAGGCCGAGACCGCCGAGTGCCTGGCGTCGGGCCGGGATCCGACCTTGTTCGGATCACCAGCCGGCCTGAGCCGTGATGGACGCAAGCGGCTGGCTGAATTGCGGGAGCGACTGCGGCGGGTTCGCGGATTCCGCCGGGCACTCGAGCGATCCGGCACGGTGCCGTGGTTCCAGTTCGAGGCGCATTTCGCCGATGTGTTCGCGGCCGGCGGCGGCTTCGACATCGTGACCGGCAATCCGCCGTGGGTACGGGCCGAGCAGTTGCCGCCCGGCCTCCGCCAATCGCTCGGCGCCCAGTACCGCTGGTGGCGGGGCAGCGGCCGCGCCGGGTTCGGGCATCAGCCCGATCTCGCGGTGGCCTTCCTGGAGCGAGCCGCCGGACTGGTGGCTCCCGGCGGTGTCGTTGCCCTGCTGCTTCCCGCCAAGCTCGCGACGGCCGAGTATGCCCGCACGGCCCGACGGGCGCTGGCGGAACAATTCACCATCCACTCCAGCGCCGACCTGACCGGACGAGCGGCGTCAGCCTTCGATGCCACCGTCTATCCGATGGCGCTCGTGGCCAGCCGCCAGGCACCACCGCCAGGTCACGAGGTGCGGGACCGCCTCGATCCGGCCTGCCTGCCACCGTTGCCGCAGGCCGCCATCGCTGGTGGCGGTCCCTGGGTCCTGATCGGTTCAGCCCAGCGTGACGCCATCGCGAGCATGCAGGCCGATCGCAGGACCGTCGCCGACCATTTCACCATTCAGCTGGGAGTCAAGACCGGGGCCAACGAGGTATTCCTCGATCCACCCGACCCGGTCGAGGCCAACCTGATCCGCTGGGCCATCCGCGGCCGCGACGTCCGGCCATTCATTGCGCGGGGCAGCGCTCGATTGCTCTGGACCCACGACGCCAGGGGCCAGCCGCTCGAACGGCTGCCGCCCAGGGCGGCCGCCTATCTCGATTCACGCGAGGCCACCCTTCGAGCGCGGGCGGACTTTGCCGGCGGCCCTCCGTGGGCGCTGTTCCGCACCGGCGCCGCCCTGGCGCCTCATCGGGTGGTCTGGAGTGACATGGCGCGCCGGCTCAGCGCCGCGGCGCTCACCGGGCCGCTCGAGTCCAGCCGGATTCCGCTCAACAGCTGCTACGTCCTGGCCACGACCAGTGATCCGGTGGCCCGCCGCCTGGCCGCCTGGCTCAACTGCACCTGGATCCGCGCGGTCGCCCGCACCGGCGCATCGCCGGCGAGGGGCGGCTACGCCCGGTTCGACGCCCGCACGGTCGGGGCACTGCCGCTGGTCGACACCGCGCTCACCGACCCGGCGCTCGAAGAACTGTCCCGGCAGGGTTCGGCCGGCCACGATATCCAGGAGGCTCTCGATGAGCTCTGCGCCGCCCATCTGGGCCTCGGCAGCCGCGATCGCGAAGCGCTGCGCGGGCTGGCCGGACGCACCCCGCATCGTGGCTGAGGCGCTGCGGGAGGTCGGCGATCCACTGGCCAGCATCGTGACGGTGGGCGAGGCGGCGCCAGCCGCGGAAGTGGCCCGCGCCATGGCGCGGAGCCTCGCGCTTGCCCGGTCATCGGTGGCGCCACCCGAATGGCTGCGGCCACCACAACGGATCAGCTTTGGCCGCGGCCGCGCGGCACTCGATCGCTATGGCATCGCCTTGCTGGCGGAGCCGGTCGGCAGCGGCAAGAGCTGGATCGCGCTGGCGCTGGCGGCGGCGGAGAACGGCGGCGGTCCGGCCACGGTCATCGTACCGGCCGCATTGATGGATCAGTGGCGCATGACCGCCGAGCGGGCGGGTGTATCCATCCAGCTCTGGTCCCAGGAGCGGCTGTCACGCGGCCGGCGACCCGACTCCCAAAACGGCCTGGTCATCATCGATGAGAGCCATCGGTTCCGGAATCCCGACACTCGCCGCTACCAGACCATCGCACCCTGGCTGATCGGGCGGCGCGTCCTGCTGCTCTCGGCCACACCGGTGGTCAATCGCCTCGACGACCTGACCGCCCAACTGCTGCTCGGGCTCCGCGGCGACGGTCTCCGCCTCGCAGGGCTGCCATCGCTCCGGTTCGGGAAGCCGGTCGATGCCGGCCGGCACTGCCTCGGTGAGGTGGTGGTGTCTTCGATCGGGACCGGGATCGGCGGCCCGGTCCGCCGCGACAGCGT
The DNA here is from genome assembly GCA_039930765.1 of Gemmatimonadota bacterium. Lineage (GTDB taxonomy): Bacteria > Gemmatimonadota > Gemmatimonadetes > Gemmatimonadales > GWC2-71-9 > DATEHG01. The sequence goes on from JBDTTF010000191.1 coordinate 27,827, forward strand.
GATCGCGCTGCCCCAGGCCGTTCCCGCCGAGCTGATCGTGGGGCTGGAAGGGCTGGCGCACTCGCGCCAGCGGCCGATCGCCCGGCTGCTGCAGGGAGTCATCTGGTTTGCCGCGGCGTCGAGCCCGGCGGCGCTGCTGGCGGTGCTGACGAGTTACCGAGCCCTGCTGCTCCATGCCCGAGACGCGCTGAGTCAGGAACGGCCAATGAGCCGTACCGCGCTGCGGGAATTCACCGGCGGCCTGTCCGAGCAGCTGGTGTTGTGGAGTCTGTTCGAATCGGCATCCGGTCTTGCGTCGGGGGAACTCGATCTCAACGACCTGGCCCGGCTCGACGCCCTCATTCCCCAGACTCGAAGCTGGATGGAAGGGGATGACATCAAGCGCCAGCAACTGGAGATGCTGCTGCGCGATGCCAGACCGACCCTGGTCTTTACCTCGGCCCGCGCGACGGTCCGCTACCTACGCGATACGTTACCGAGCCCCGTCGCGTGGAGCATCGGCGGAGAAGCGGGACTCGGCTACAGCGCGATGCCACGGGAAGTGGTATGGAGCTGGTTCGCGCCGGAGGGACGATGGCTCGGGGTCGGACCGAGACCAGCGACGCTGATCTGCACCGATGTCGCGGCGGAAGGGCTCAACTTGCAGCACAGCGATCGGGTCATTCACTACGACCTGCCATGGACCCCGATGCGCCTGGCCCAGCGCGATGGCCGGGCAATCCGGCTGGGCTCGCTGCATGCCCAGGTGGACGTTGTGCGATTCCTGCCGGCTCCTGAAATCGAGCGGCGGTTCGGGATTACTCGGTTGCTGGCCGGCAAGCTCAGGCTGCCCTCAGACGCAGGGCTGGGTGCCGAAGGTCGCACGCTCTGGCGCTGGCGCGATGACCTGGCTCAACTGGCGGCGACTGGCGAGGCGACCTGCGGCTGCGCAGCAATCGAGCGCAGCGGGTTGCCGCCCGGAGCACTGGTGGCGGTATTGCTGAGGGCTGAAGCAATCGGAGCCCAGATCCCGGTCCTGTTCTGGTTGCCGCAGGCCGGCGAGCCCAGCGAGGCCATTGCCGATGTCGAGCCTCGGCTGCAGCTGGCGCTCGAGTGCCGGGAGTCTTCCGCCCCGGATCGTTTCGAAGTCGAGATTGCGCTGACCAGACTGTGGCCCGCCCTGCGCGCCCGACTGGCCATGGCCGATCGCAACCGGTGGCGAGGACACCGGCCCGCGCCTGAATCCCGGATTCTGGCTCGCCGGCTCCATGGGTTGCTGGCCGCCGCAGCGAGACGGCGGGATCGGCTGGCGATCAGCCTCGTGGACCGGGGCCTCCGGTTCGTCGCGCGTGGTCACACGGCTGGCGAGGCCATGCTGGCGGCGGAACTGACCGGCCTGCGCGACCGATTGCTGCTCGAGCGGCTGGCGAGACTGCCGGAGCGGGAAGCGCAGGCGCTGATGGTGGTGCCGAGCATT
>JBDTTF010000192.1:0-18262 GCA_039930765.1 Gemmatimonadota bacterium
GCCCGTCCGCCCGTCCGCCCGTCCGCCCGTCCGCCCGTCCGCCCGTCCGCCCGTCGCCCGTCCGCCCGTCCGCCCGTCCGCCCGCCTACTCCACTCGAAGCGTCGTCGCCGGATCGGCCCGGCTGGCCTTCAGCGCCGGCAGCCATGAAGCCAGCAGGCCGGTGACCAGCAGCATCATGGTTACCGCCGCGAAGGTCACAGGATCGGCTGGCGCCACGTCGTAGAGCAGCGCCCGCATCGCTCGAGCCGCCACCAGCGCCGTCACCAGCCCGACTCCCAATCCCCCGGCCAGCAGTCCGAACGCGTGGCGCAGCACCAGCCACCGGACCTGGGCCGCCTGGGCTCCGAGCGCCAGCCGGATTCCCATCTCCCTGGTGCGCCGGGCCGCCAGCTGCGCCATGACCCCGTAGACCCCGACGACGGCCAGGAGCAGTCCGGTCGCCGCGAAAACCAGCAGCAGCGTCATCAGGAACCGCTGCCGCGCGATCGAACGGCTCACCAGTGATGGGAGCGTCGCGACCAGCGCCGGTGCCAGTGATGCGTCGAGCGAGGTCAGCACCTTGCGCACGGCCGGCACTACCTCCACACCGGCCCCCGGGGCGCGGACCAGCAGCGTCATATAGCTGTTGCTCTGTTGACCGATCGGCTCGTAGGCCTCGACCTGCGGCTCGAGGGCCAGGCCGCGCTGCCGAACGTCTCCCACCACCCCGACGATCGTGCGCCAGACCGAAGTGGAATCGGGCGTCTTGTCGAAGGTGATCATCTGGCCAACCGGGTCCTGCCCGCGGAAATACTGCCTGGCCAGTCGCTGGTTGATGATGGTGACCGGCGCCGAGCCTTTCCGATCGGCGGCGGTGAAAAAACGACCGCCCAGCAGCGGAATGTCGAGGGTCCGGAAGTAGTCCGACGTGATGGTCTCTCGGGCCACTTCCGTTCCGTACTCCTCGGGCGGCCGCCCGCCGATGTGAAAATCGCTGGTGTAGCTGTTGCCGCCGAGCGGAGCCACCAGCCCGGCCGCGACATGGGTCACCCCCGGCAGTGCGGCAGACTGCTCGATGAGGGTATTGAAGAACCCAACCTGTTTGTCGGCACTCTCGTACCCCGCGGGGAGCCGAATCCCGATCGCGGTCACCCCGGCAGGATCAATGCCCGGCGCCATTGCCTGCAGCCGCCAGAAGCTCCGTACCAGCAGACCAGCCCCCGCCGTGAGTACCAGCGCCAGCGCCAGCTCGGCGACGACCAGTGCCGCCGACCAGCGCTTGCTACGGGAGCCGGCGCTTCCCTTGCCGCCATCCTTCAGCACTTCAGCCGGCACCCGGCTGGCACTCCAGAGCGCCGGCGCGATTCCAAATGTCAGCCCGGTCAGGGTGGTCAGCACCGTCACCCCTGCCAGCACTGCCAGATCCATCGGCACCGAACGCACCGGGAGCATGCCACTCGGCTGCAGCGCGGCCAGGGCGCGGGTACCCCACCAGCCGAGTGCCACGCCAGCCAGTCCACCGAGCGAGGCGAGCACCAGGCTTTCGGTGAGTGCCTGCCGCACCAGGCGGCCATTGCGGGCGCCAAGGGTGAGACGGAGCGACATCTCCCGTTCGCGCCCGACGGCCTGCGCCAGCAGCAGGTTGGCCACATTGGCGCAGGCGATGAGCAGCAGGAGGCCGACGGCGCCCTGCAGGATCAGCAGCGGTGTCTTGAGATCGCCGATGAGGAATGCCTGGAGCGGTACCAGATCGGCCCCCATCACGCGATTGATGACAGGGTTCTCGACCTGCAGCTGGCGCACGACAGTCTGGAACTGGGCGTCGGCGGTGGCCAGCGTCAGGCCCGGCTTGAGGCGCGCGATGACCCTGACCCAGTGGGCCCGGCGGAAGAATGCCTGGGTCTTGATCGAAGGATCCCACCCCATCGCCTGCCAGAGATCAACCGAATCGGCCGCAAAGCCGAAACTGGCCGGCATGACTCCAACGACCTGCACGGGACTGCCGTCCAGCATGATGGTCCGCCCGGTGACCGAGGGGTCGGCGCCGAGCGATTTGACCCACAGCCGGTGGCTGATCACCGCCACGCCCGGACCCTGCTGCCAGGTCTCGGCGTCCCGCAAGGTACGGCCTCGTTCCGCATCGACGCCGAGCACCGAGAAGTAGTTGCCGGTCACGCTCCGAACCTGGATCTGGGTGGCCTGGCTGCCGGCACTCATTGTGGAGCCACCACCCTGAGTGTAGGCGGCCGCATCCTCGAAGGCCGCAACCCGCTCCTTCCAATCAAAAAAATTGGCCGGCGCCGCGACCTCGCGGTGCCACCCCTTTTCAGGATTGTCCTCCGACAGCATGACCAGCCGTTCGGCGTGGGGATACGGCAGCGGGCGGAGAATCACCGCGCTCACCACCGAGAAGATCGCGGTATTGGCACCGATGCCAATGGCGAGCGTCAGGATGGCTGTCACGGCAAAGACCGGGCGCCGGCGAAGGCCCCTCAGCGCCTGTCGGACGTCGCCGGGAATTTCCTCGAGCCAGACCCCCCGGCGCACTTCGCGATGGGCCTCGAGGGTCTGCGGCACTCCGCCGAAAGCGATCAGGGCCCGCCGCCTCGCTGCTTCGGTAGACAGCCCGGCAACCAGGTTCTTTTCGGTTTCCCGGGCCAGATGGAACTGCATCTCCTCTTCCAGCCGGCGGTCGGCGGTGCCGGGCCGGATCAGTGCTTCCAGCCGTCGGAGCCATCCCTGGAATCGTCCCATCGTACCTCCGCTCAGCCGTTTCCAAGGATCAGCTCGACCGCTGCCACGTAGCGCCGCCATTGGCCGGTTTCATGCTGCAGCGCCTTGCGCCCCGAGCGGGTGAGCTCGTAGTAGCGAGCCCGCCGGTTGTTCTCGGTGGTCTGCCAGTCGCTGTCGATCCACCCCTTCTGCTCCAGCCGCTGCAGGGCGGGGTAGAGCGAGCCCTGGTTGGCCTCGAGGACCCCCTTCGAGATCTGCTGGATCCGCTGGTTGATTCCCCAGCCGTGCATCGGGCCAAGGCTCAGGGTACGGAGCACCAGGAGGTCAAGGGTGCCACGCAAGACGTCAGCTGGATCAGGGGGCATCGGCGAGACCGGATCGGAAGTGATGGCTGTTGTCGGATACCGGGAGGAGCATGCGATGGCTTCTGTCGGAAGTCAAGAGGAATGCCTGAGGAGCGGACCTTCGCAACCGCGCAGAGAGAAGAGAGGAGAGGGGTCGCTCCCCACGAAAAGGGGAGCTCGACTTGCCGTGTCGAACTCCCGGTGATTTCGTTCCGCCCCTCTCCCCTCTCCCCTCTCCTAGTTTTCCATCCCCCTGCCGCGCCGCAGCTTGGTATAACCGAGATCATCGGACCGGGTAATCCGCTTCTGGGCTGCCAGTCCTTCGAGCACCAGTTCTGCCCCAGCCACCGTTTCGCCCGGTGATCCGCCTGGCGCCAGGTTGTTCTTCCGCACCACGTCGAGCAGCCCGGGGATCACGGTAAAGCCTCGCAGGCAGAGTTCGGTCCGCTCATCTCCCGCGATCTTGAGTGCGCCGCCCTGGTCGAAAAAGGCCACGATCCCATCGAGCTGGTGATCGTCCACCCGCTCCGACAGCGTTCCGCCGGCGGCCCGCCGGATCAGGTCCCGCGCGATCGGGTCAGCGCCCTGCAGCTCTCCCTCGTATTCCAGTTCGAGCTTGCCGGTCATCGACGGCACCGCCGCATAGACATCGGCGATCCGGACCACGGCGTCCGGCTCCTTGAACAGGATGCTGCGCCGTTCGGCGCTCGAGACGGCGTGCTCCAGCACCGAAATCGGCAGCCGCTGGCTGACCCCGGACCGGCGATCGATCCGCTTGTCTTCCCGCGCCTCAAAGGCAATCCGCTCGACGGTCTCCCGGACAATTTCGGGCACCAGGATACTGCGGGTGCCACGCTTGACCCAGGCTTCCTGCGCCGTGATGGCCATGCCGAGGTCAACCGTGCGGGGGTAGTGGGTGACGATCTCGGATCCGATCCGGTCCTTGAGCGGGGTAATGATCTTGCCCCGCGCAGTGTAGTCCTCGGGGTTGGCGGTAAAGGCCAGCAGGACATCGAGCTGTAGCCGGACCGGATAGCCTTTGATCTGGACGTCTCCCTCCTGCATGATGTTGAACAGGCCGACCTGCACCTTGCCGCTCAGGTCGGGCAGCTCGTTGACTGCGAAGATCCCACGATTGGCCCGGGGCAGCAGGCCGAAGTGCATGGTCAGTTCGTCGGCCAGCACATGGCCGCCGCGGGCGGCCTTGATCGGATCCAGGTCGCCGATCAGGTCGGCGATGGTCACGTCGGGCGTGGCCAGCTTCTCGACGTAGCGCTGCTGCCTCGGCAGCCAGGTGATGGCGGTGGCATCGCCACATTCCTCGATCCGCTCCCGGCCGAATTTCGACACCGGCCCAAACGGGTCATCGTTGATCTCGCTGCCGGCGATGGCCGGAATCGCCTCATCCAGCAGCGTCGTCAGCTGCCGCAGCAGCCGGGTCTTGGCCTGCCCGCGCAATCCCAGCAGGATGAAATGGTGCCGGGCCAGCAGGGCGTTGGTCAGCTGCGGAATGATGCTGTCTTCATAGCCGACGATGCCCGGGAACAGCGGCTGTCCCTGCTCCAGACGGATCAGCAGGTTGGCCCGGAGTTCATCCCGAACCGACCGCCCGCGAAATTCCGGCTCGGCCCACCGGCTCTGTTTCAGTTCTCCCAACGTTCTAGGCTGCGTCATCTGTTGCCAACTCCTTGACTTCAATGGACTTTGGGATAATTTCGCGGCCAGCCGAAATCGGGTCTGGCCAGACGCTCGGCTGTGTGATACCCCACTACCCTTGAGGAGCTACGATGAAGAAGTTCGTGATGTTCTGTGCCGTGCTGGCGCTGACTGCCTGCGGCGAAAAAAAGGCGGCAGCACCCGCCGTCGATTCGACTGCCATGATGAAGCCCGATACCGCGACCATGATGAATCATGACAGCGGCATGCAGGGCATGAAGAAGGCCGACTCGACCATGGCCCGGGACACCGCCAAGAAGATGTAGTCAACTGCGGGTCAGTCACGAGAGGCCCCGGTTTTCCGGGGCCTTTCTGTTGTCAGTGACCTGATTCCGCCATGATGCCCTTCACGGCAGCAGGAATTCCCTGCTCCGGAGCGAGGTCCGGCTTCCAGCCGAGCTCGGCGACCACAGCCCGCGCCGAGTAGGGGTTGGTGCCGCGCCAGAATCGAACGATGCCGGAGGGCTTCGAGGGCAGGCTGCCCGGCAGCAGTCCCACCGCGAGATCGGCTGCCCCGGCGGCAAACCGGGCCAGCGGCATCGGAATCCGGACCGGGCGCACCCTGCTATTCAGGCCGCGACCGATGGCGGCAATGAACTCCGGCGCCGCCATCCGCCACGGATCGACCAGGTTGTACGGGCGACCCCATCCGTTGCCGCCGTCGAGACAGAGCAGGATGGCCTGGGCAATGTGCCGGGCATGGACCAGCGCCAGTGGCTGCGGGTCGTGGCCGAACACCGGGAGGAAGCCTGATCGGGCCAGCCGGATGACCCGGGGCAGGAACTGACGATCGCCTTCGCCATAGATCACGCAGGGTCGGAATGCCGCCGCGCGGCTCCCCGCCGCTCCCTCCCAGAACGCCAGCTCGCCCAGCCGCTTTGACCGGGCGTAGATGTTCGGATCATCCAGCGGCCCGAACGGAAAATTCTCATCCAGCGACTCCGCCCCTCCGCCATCTCCGGCCGGACCGTAGACCGCGACCGACGAGACCAGCACGATCGGAACACCGAGCTGCCTGGCTCGCTCGGCGGCCCTTCGCGGAGCATCGACATTGACCGCCTGGTATCGGCTCCAGCCGGCCCGGGCAGTGATCAGTGCCGCAGCATGGATGATTGCGGAGCACTCCCCGATCCGGTCCCAGAGTGCGGGGTCCTCCACCTCTCCCTCCAGGGGGACGGCGCCAAGGGCTCGGACTTGTGCGGCGGAGGCGGAATTCCGAACCAGTGCTCGCACCGGGAGGCCGCGGGTGCGGAGCGCTTCAAGCAGGTGGCGGCCGACCAGCCCAGTGCCGCCGGTCACGAAGATCATTCCGTCAGGTCGCTCGCCGCAAACGGCAGTGGCACCAGGCGAGCGGCGGCGCCACCAGCATCGAGTTCGGTGACACCCTGCTCGAGGACCTCACGACGGATCTTGATCAGACCCAGGGTGCGGTCTGGCAGCTGCAGCAGCGAGGAAATCTCGCCGGCTGGCTTGCCATCAGGCCTGATCACGCTGGCTTCCGGAGGGGGACCGCCGTGCCAGATCAATCCCCGCAACTCGCGGTTGGCATGGCCTCGAAAGTGAAGCCGGGCCACTGTTTCCTGGCCGACGTAACACCCTTTGGTGTAGGACACTCCGTCGTTCTCGTCGTAGCGGACTTCCTGCGGCAGGGTCTTCTCATCGACCTCGCTGCCCAGGGCCGGCCAACCAGCCAGGATGCGGGCCGCTTCGACGTCGGTGTCATCGCCCAGGCTGATGCCGGAGCGGATCAGGTGATTGGTCAGCGACCCGACCACTTCGCTGCCGACGATCATCAGGGCCGCAAACGGTGCGATGGTCGGCCGGGCCAGGATCAGGGGCCAGCCACCGAAGGCGGTTTCGATGGCTTTTCCGGGCTCAGGCGCGGGTGTGATCCCGGCATCGGCGAGCATCGCAATGGCCCGTGCGCCGTAGATGGCCAGGACCGATCGACCGCTACTCTGATCCTCGGCTGACGCGAGCCGTGGCGGCAGGCTCTTCCGGAAGATGTCGAGGGTCGGCTCCTTCCTTGCTGACGGAGTGAGCCAGAGAAATTCCTCGGCCAGCCGAATGACCCAGGCATCGACCACCAGCATTCCCTTCGGGGTCAGCAGCGCCCCATAGGTGATGCTGCCAGCACCGGGCCTGGCCAGGTCGTTGGTCAGCAATCCTTGCAGGCAATCGAGCGCCCTGGGTCCGGTAATGCGGACGACCGACAGCGGGGCAGCCACCATCACCGCATCCTGGCGCAACCGGCGCAGGTGCTCGGGGCCGAGGGTCGGACCGGAGATCATGTGGTGCCCCACGGCAGTTCCGATGGGGTGCGGCCGGCCAGGTCATCCCAGATCAGGTCGGCCCCGGTCAGCTCACTGCCCGGGTGGGACGTGGTCAGCATGGCGCAGCGCAGTCCGGCGGCGCGAGCGGCCCTGAGCCCGGGCAGCGAATCCTCGATCACGACAGTCTGGTGCGGGTCCGCGTCCAGGCGGGCCAGCCCGAGGCGGAACCCCGCTGGGTCCGGCTTGCACACCGGCACGTCTTCGGCTGCCACGATGGTCGAGAAGCACGACGTCAGCCCGGTGTGTGCCAGCACCAGTTCGATTTCCCGGCGCAGCGCACCGGACACGATGGCCAGCCTGATTCCGTCAGCGTGAGCCCGCTGCACAAACTCGACAGCACCCGGGACCAGGGCCATCGAGGCCGACATGGCCGCTTCGTAGCGGGCACCCTTGGCCGCAATCACCGCTTCGATCGATCGGTCGTCCACCCGGCGGCCCATCCGCTCAAAGGCATGGCGGAAGCAGGCCCGGTCATCGAAGCCGAGGTAATCGCGGTAGTACGTGTCACGGTCGAGCGGAAAGCCGAAGGTGTCGAGGGTCGCGATCAGGGCATCGCAGTGCAGCCGCTCGTCATCGGCGATGACGCCATTGAAGTCAAACAGGATCGATTGGGGCATGGGAGAAAGATAAGGGGAACCAGCAGGGCGTGAGAGGTAAGGAGTGAGAGGGGGCTGTTCCCTGTCACCTCTCACCTTTCACTTCTCACGTCGTATAAAACCCCGCCCTTCGATACGACTCGTCCAGCAGCTCGACCGGATGCCGGGCCTCCATCGGCAGCCCATCGACAATCAGCCCGGCCCCGATCTGCATCAGGCACCCGGGGTTGCCGGTGGCCACCACCGTGGGTCGTGGAACGGCCTCTGCAATCGTCGCGATCTTGTCCGCCAGGACCGCACGGGACATCCCCGGCTCGAGCATCGAGTAGATCCCAGCGCTGCCGCAGCATCGGTCGGAGCCGGATAGCAGGCGCACCCGGGCGCCGGGAATTGCGCCGAGCACCGCCAGCGGCGGGAGTTGGATGTGCTGGGCGTGCTGCAGGTGACAGGGCGCGTCGTAAGCGACATCAAGGTTCAGGGCCGCCCCCGACCTCGGCCCACGCTCCGCCAGTAGCTCGGAGATGTCCTTGACCCGGGATCCGAAACCGGCCGCCGCCGCTCCCGCAACCAGGTGGCCATACTCCTTGAGCAGCGCGCCGCATCCGGCACTGTTGACCACGACGAAGTCGGCCTGTCCGTCAAAGGCGGCCAGATTGCGCTGAGCCAACGCGGCGGCTGCTGCCTGATCGCCGGCGTGGGCGTGCAGCGCTCCGCAGCAGACCTGGCCGGCAACTTCAATCACCCGATACCCGTTGGCCTGCAGCGTCCGCCGGGTGGCCGCGTGAACGTGCCCGTACAACTCACTCATGACGCAGCCGGTGAACAGCGCGACAGTCGTAACGACGGGTGGGACGTGTAAGACGGATGAGACGGGCGAGACGATCCCTGAGTGCGAGTCTTCCGGCGGTCCGGCGGTCCAACGGTCGGACGATCCTTCGCGTGAGCTGGCCAGCATCGCCATGCTGAAGCCGAACTGGTGCTTGCCGGAGAGTCTCCGGGCCAGGCCCGTATCCCGAAACCACCGCGCCATCGTGAGCAGTGGCCGCCACAGCCACCGGTACCTGAACACGGCGAGCACGGCCCGCGCCTTGATCGGCAACCCTCGGCGGGCGGCAAGCAGGGTGCGGGCGGCTTCGATGCCCTGGCCATAGCCCACACCGGCCGGGCAGACTGGCTCACAGCCTCGGCAGCCGAGGCAGGCATCGAGGTGTTCATTGAGGGCGGGATCGTCGGCGGGCAGCTCGCCCCGCTCGAGGGCGCGCATCAGCACGATGCGGCCTCGCGGGCTGTCGGCTTCATCCCCGGTGGCGAGATAAGTTGGGCAGGCAGGCAGGCAGAATCCGCAGTGCACACAGGGATCGAGCGCCCGGAAGCCCCGGGCCGGCTCGATCTCAGTCGCCATCGGATCCTTCTATCGCGACCTGCAGCCGCTCGGTGGGATCAAACGCTTCGCGCAGCCGACCGACCAGCAGCCCCACTCCTTCGCGGTACGCGCCGAAGTGCCCCAGCCGCCGCCGCAAGTCCCACGGCGCCCGTTCGAGCGTCAGGGGAATTTCCCGGGCCGCGGTCAGCCGCCGGAGTTCACGGATCCGATCGGCCCCCGCGGTCCCGGACCAGCGCACGCTGCCGCTGCCGGCCCCGGCCGAGACCAGTCCCTCGCCGATCTGCTGATGCAGCAGGTCGAGCAGTTCATCCAGCCCGTCGAGCACGCTGCCGAGACGGATGGTGACCGCCCCGGCCAGAATGCCTCTCGAGGCCTGGCTCCAGAAGCTGGTGGCCCGATCGAGTGTCAGGCGATGCCACGAATTGCTGGTACTGCCGATCAGCCGGGCCGCTTCCGGCTCGATCGCCTCTGGCGCTCCCATCAGCCGGACCGCGAGCGTCCACTCGGCGCCCGCGGCCAGCGCGGGGGAAAAGAGTTCCAGCGCGGCGTACGGGATGCCCGTGGCCACCAGTTCGCGCGCGATCAGGGTGAGCCGGTCACGGGCCCCGGCCAGCAGCAGCGTGGCATCGGCCGGGAGCAGGGCGCGGAGCCGGAGGTGCAGGGTGGTCACGATGCCAAAGGCGCCGAAGCCGCCGACCTGCAGTTTGGTGAGATCGTACCCCGCCACATTCTTGACCACCCGGCCGCCGGCCTGCAGCACCCGGCCGTCACCGGTTACCACGTGGAGCCCGAGGACATGATCGCGCACCGGCCCGAATCCCTGCCGCAGCGGACCGGCGGTGCTGGTGGCCACGACCGAGCCGAGGGTCCGCTCGGGATTGCCCGGCGGATCGATGGCCAGCCAGAGTCCCGCATCATGCAGCGTGCGGCGCACCCGCTCGAGACTGGCACCGGCCTGAATAGTGGCGACGAGATTGGCCGCGCTGACCGCCACGATCCGGTCGAGCGACCGGGTACTCAACGCAAAATCGGCCGGGGCATCAGCCGGCAGCCAGCTGCCACGGCCTTCGATCCGGATTCGCCAGCGCTGGGCGTGCGCCTCACGGCAGACCAGCGCCAGCGACTCCTCGGAATCGGGCGCCACCCGCGGCAGCCCCCGTGGATCCTTCTCGACCGAACCCGGGCCCGCGATCTCTCCCAGCCGGGCGAACAGCGCGGCGCTCATGCGGCGTGGCCTCGCCGCCATTCACGGCAGACATGGGTTGGGAACACCTTGCCGGGGTTGGCCCGCCCGCCGGGATCGAAGACCCGCTTCACATCGAGCATCGCGTGCAGGGTCGCGGAGGTAAACGCGGCGGGCATGTAGGCCATCTTGTCGGCGCCGACGCCATGCTCCCCGGTCAGGCTGCCGCCGGCGTCGAGGCAGGCGGTCATGATTTCGCGGCTGGCCAGCTCGACCCGTTCGCTGAGCTCCGGATCTCGGCGGTCGAAACTGATGCAGGGATGGAGATTGCCGTCGCCGGCGTGGAATACATTGCTGATCTGCAGTCCGAGCCGGTCACGGATCGCCGCGATCCGGTCGAGGATATCCGGCAGTTCGGAGCGCGGCACCACGGCGTCCTGGACCACCAGATCGGGCGCCAGCCGGCCCAGGGCGCCGAAGGCCTTCTTGCGCCCCTGCCAGAGCCGGGCCCGGTCCAACGCCTGGACCGCCACCCGGATGTCGCGGGCGCCATGGCGCCGGAGCAAGGCCTCGACCAGCGCGCTCTCGGCCTCAACCGATTCGGTCGGTCCGTCCAGCTCAACCAACAACAACGCGGCAATGTCGGTCGGTGCGCCGGTCGCGTAGATCGAGGCCTCGACGGCCTTGAGGCACGACTGATCCATCATCTCAAGCGCGGCGGGGACCACGCCCGAGGCGATGATCGCCGTCACCGTTTCACCGGCGGCACGCAGGGCCATGAAGTCGGCGGCGATGGTGCGCACGCTGACCGGAATCGGCTCGAGCCGTACCGTGATCTCGGTGACGACACCAAACATCCCTTCACTGCCGACGAACAGGCCGACCAGGTCAGGACCCCAGCATTCGCCCTGGGCGGATCCAAGCCTGACCACGCTGCCGTCGGTCAGCACCACTTCGAGCGCCACGACATGGTTGGTGGTCACCCCGTACTTGAGGCAGTGCGGTCCGCCGGCATTCTCGGCCACGTTGCCGCCGAGCGTGCAGGCGGTCTGGCTGGAGGGATCCGGCGCGTAGAATAGCCCGAGCGGGGCCGCCGCTTCCGACAGCCGGGCATTCACCACGCCTGGTTCGACCCGTGCCCGGCGATTGACCGCGTCGATGCCCAGGATCCGGTTGAGCCGGGTCAGCGAGAGCAGGACGGTGGTTGGATCGGCCAGCGCTCCGCCTGACAGCCCGGTGCCAGCACCCCGCGCCACGAACGAGATCCCGTCGTGCTCCAGCTGGCGCATCACCGCAATCACCTCAGCCCGGTTGGCCGGCAGTACCACGAGCCCCGGAGTCGACTCATGGGTCGGCAGGCCATCGGCGCGAAAGGTGGCCAGCTCCGCGCGCCGGGTCCGCACCCACCGCGGCCCCACGATTCCCGACAGGGCATGCGCCACCTCCTCGACGTTCATTGTGGCCCCGGGGATGGCAGGTGGTGGCCTTTGCCGTTGCTCTGCGCTCCGACGTGAATCGCGGCCCGCAGCGTCAGTTCATCAAGCAGGCTGGGAGCGATTTCCAGCAGCTGGGTGACCCGGGCATTGGTGCGGTCGAGCTCCAGCAGCCGCCACTGGGTCGAGCCGCTCAGCTCCAGCTCTGCCGCCACCTGGAAGGAGAGCCGCTCGGCATCCTCTGACCAGGCGCCCGAGCTGCTGGTGATGTCGTGCAGCGCCGCCGCGATCTGGCGGTAGCGCTCGCCAATCAGGCGGAGCTCGGCCAGGCTGGCGGGGGAGGGAGTCGATTCCGGACGATCGACCACGCCGGTGGTCTCGGCCAGCGGATAGAGCCGGTCGGAGTCCAGGTAGCGATCGAGGCGGAATCGTCCGGTGCCCTGAACCAGGATATGACTGCGCCCATCGGCCAGCTGCTCGTAGTGCTCGACGTGAGCCAGGCCACCGACGCCACCCGGGGCGGGGCGGTGGCCGTCAGGCGCGGGCTGGATCAGTCCGAACGGCTGGTGCCGTTCGAGGCAGTCCGCCAGCAGCTGGCGATACCGCGGCTCGAAGATGTGGAGTGGGAGCAGGGCGCCGGGGAAGAGAACGACGTCCAGCGGAAAGATGGCAAGCGGGGCGGCCATGCGGGGAATATATCCCGCTCGAGCCGCCCCACCGGGTCAGGCGGCGATCCAGGACCCGTTGAGGCCCTTGACGTCAGGCGACTGGCGCAGCTTTTCAAAGGCGCGCTCCCGGATCTGGCGGATCCGCTCCCGGGTGACCCCCAGCAGCTCGCCGATCCGCTCGAGGGTCAGCGCCTCGGAGCCCTCTTCGAGCCCGTAGTAGAGATACAGGATCTTGCGCTCACGCGGCGTGAGATAGCGCTCGAACAGCCGGTCGATGAACTCGCGGGTGAGCCCGGCATCCGTGCGGTCCTCGATATCGTGGCCAGCCACGCCGGCCACCCGCTCCCCGAGGTTGCCGCTGCTGCGGTCGGACCGTTCCAACGGCGCGTCGAGCGACATCTCGGCCGAGGTCATCCGCCGGGCCGAGCGGATATTCTCGACGCTGTCGTTGAGGGCCACGGCGATTTCGGCGTCGGTCGGTTCCCGTCCCAGTTCCTGGGACAGAAACGACTCGGCCTTGGACATCTTGATGAGGGCGCTGTTCTGATTGAGCGGAATGCGCACGCTGCGGGTCTGCTCGGCGAGGGCCTTGAGGACGGCCTGCCGGACCCACCACACCGCGTACGAAATGAACTTCACACCGTGGTCCGGATCGAATTTTCTGACGGCCTTGAGCAGTCCTTCATTGCCGATCGCGACCAGTTCCGAGAGTTCGAGTCCGTGCCCCTGATATTTCTTGACGTAGGAGATCACGAACCGGAGATTGGCCGTCACCAGGCGTTCGGCAGCGTTGGGATCGCCGTCCTGGGCCAGGCGGGCCAGTCGGCGCTCTTCCCGGATGTCGGTGATCATGGGCAATTTCTGGATGTCGAGCAGGTATTGATCGAACGAGCCGGAGGCGACAGGGCGGAAGTACGCCTTGGTCTTGCTCACGCGTGTAGCAGCCATGTCCACCCCTGCGAAGGAGATCGGGCCAACTCAATTGTCTTGGGAATGCGGCGTATGTTTGCCGCAAAGAGGAGAGCCAATATAGGAAACCGGGGAAAGGCGGTCAAGCAAAAAATGTTATCAACATCACAAATTGTTACCGTCCATGCAGTTCCATCGTTTATCGACCTTCCACACCCAATGTGGGTAAGTCAAGCAGGGGAACTAGACCCAAAGTACTATGCAGTAAGGGGTTAGATGGCTCCAACCGACCGAAGTGCAGGCCGGAGATCGTCCGGGGTGACCGGAACGGTCCAGTGGCCGGAACCGGGATGCATGGTCCCCAATGCGGCCGGCAGGGCCAGCCGGATGTGGCCGTCTCGATTCTTCTTGTCGCTGGCCATGGCCGGCAGAAGCTCGGCCACCGCCATCGGCGCCGGCAGCGCGATCGGCAGCGACAACCTGGCCAGCAGCGCGGTGACCCGGTCCGCGGTGCCGCCAGCCAGGATGCCGAGTTGCTCGGCCAGCCGGCACTCCGCGACAAGCCCGATGGCCACCGCTTCACCATGTGGAATGGTATAGCGGCTGACCTGTTCGATGGCATGGGCCACGGTGTGACCGGCGTTGAGAATGGCCCGGCGGCCCCGCTCGTGCTCGTCGGCCTCAACTACCGCGGCCTTGATCTCGACACTGCGGATGATCAGCCGCTCGAGGGCCCGCAGCTCCCGGCTGCCGATCTGCCGGACGCTGGTTTCGATCCAGCCGAAATAGCTGGCATCCGCGATCAGGCCGTGCTTCACCGCCTCGGCCAGCCCACTTCGGTATTCCCGTTCGGGCAGCGTCAGCAGGGTCAGCGGATCGGCCACCACGATGGCCGGAGGATGAAAGGCGCCGATCAGGTTCTTTCCCTGGGCGGTGTCCACCGCCACCTTGCCGCCGACTGAGGCATCCAGCATTGCCAGCAGGGTGGTCGGCACCTGAGCGTAGGGCAGTCCGCGGAGATAGGTCGCCGCCACGAAACCGGCCAGGTCACCCACCACGCCACCGCCCAGAGCCACGATCGCGCTGTGGCGGTCGAAGCCTTCGGCCAGCAGTTGGTCGGACAGCCGGCTCCAGGTTTCGCGGGTCTTGGATTGTTCACCGGGCGGGAAGGTCAGGCGCAGTTTCGGCTTGAGTCGGATCCCGGCGTCGCTGGCCCGGGCTCCCAGTTCCCGGTGCGCGGTGGTGGCGCTGGTCCATTCATCGTAGCACGCCGCCACCGTGTCGTCGGTGATCAGTGCCAGCCGCCGCCCCGCCAGCGGTTCGACCAACAGCGAATGCAATGACAGCAGCAATCCCGGTTCGACGTGAACCTGGTAGGAACCCTGGGAGTGGTTGACAGTGATCGGGGACATGTCGGAAGACTACGACGCCAGACTGGAAGTGAGAAGGGAGAAGGGAGCGGGGGGCAGTGAGCGCGCTCGCCGATCATGGTTGCACTGCGGTCTTGTTTTATCCCAACAACTACTGTCGGCGCCTTGTCAGCGAGTATTGAGTATCACGGACAGGCTCCCTGCAGGCCACAGCCCAGCACGACTGCAAGGGGGGCCGTAAACCAGGTGATCACTACGAGAGCACTCAGGCCGATGCAAATTCGAACGGGTCGCCGAAGACTACCAAGTGACAGGAAGTGAATAAGCAATCCGAACACCACCACTCCCGTACCGGAAAAGATCGAGGCCACTCCGACATCCTGCCAACCGTGCGCCCCGGTAGTGGGGAGGATGTAGGCCGCGGCGGAGCCCAGCCACATCAGCACTGCCAATCGAACCTGCCGCGCGGTCGAGAGTTCGGGGCGCCAGATGGCAGCCGCGAACATGATTGAAAAGGCCACTAACGTGGGCCAGCAGTACTCGAAGGCCATGAGGCCATTTTCTCTGACGATCCCCCAGCCCGCGCCAACCACATCAGGTAGCGTTGCCGCGATGGCCAAGGTGGCTATCACTACCGCCGCGGCGAGCAGTGCACGCCACATCCACAGCGGTCTCAGCTCCGGCATCGGTTCATCCCTTCGGGTATTCACCGGCGTGCCATCAGCGCATTATTCGCAGATCCCATCTTTCCTCTCCCTTCTCCCTTCTTCTATCTCCCTTCTCCCGCCCTTCCTACCACGTCACATCCCCCGTCCCATTCCGTCGATTGGCCAGGCGGGCCAGTGTGAACAGCAGATCTGACAGCCGGTTGAGGTAGACAATGAACAGCTCCGGCACGGCGGTTTGATGCGACAGGTGCACCAGGTTTCGTTCGGCACGGCGGCAGATGGTCCGGGCCAGGTGCAGCGCGGCGGCCTTCTGGGTGCCGGCGGGCAGGACGAAGGCTCTCAGCGGCGGCAGCTCGCGGTCGGCTGCGTCCATGGCGGCTTCGAATTCCGCGATCCGGCTGGCCGAGAGTTCGGCCTTTTCCAGTGCCTTGCGTACCCGGTCTGGGTCGGGGGTGGCCAGGTGGCCACCGATGGAAAAGAGATCGCGCTGAATCGACTGGAGCAGCTCGTCGTGCAGTGTCGCGGGCGGTGCCGCCCGGGCGACGCCGATCGCGCTGTTGAGCTCGTCGACATCACCATAGGCCGAGACCCGCGGGTGATCCTTGGGTACCCGTCCGCCACCGAACAACCCGGTTTCCCCCTTGTCGCCGGTCTTGGTATAGATGCGGGAGTGGGTGGTGTCGGGCACCGACGCAGCCGGGTTCGGGGAGCCCGCGGGAAGCGGCACCGGATATGGTGGTTCTCCGGCCAGCTCCCCGCTGCCAGCCGCGTATACCAGCACCTCATCGATGTCCTCGTCCCACAGCTTGCCGACCAGCCGCATGCCGACCTTTTCGGCCACCCGGCGGGCTCCGGTGTTGTCGGGCGGAATATTGGCGCAGACTCGTCGGCAGCCCGGCTGTGCCAGTGCCCAGCCGATGAGCGCGCCGACCGCTTCCGTCCCAAAGCCACGGCCATCGGCTTCGGCGTAGGTGGCATACCCCAGGAGCACCGCTCCATCAGGGTCGGGCGGCCCACCGAAGCCGAGCGCACCCACGACATCGCGAGTGTCTCGCCGAATGGCGAGCCAGGTCCACCAGCCTGCCGACTCGGGCTGGGCCCGCACCTGATCCCTGACCTGGGGCAGCAGGGTTTCCATCAGCGGCGGCGGCCGCAGGGGCATCGGAAAGCTGGCATCGGTCAGCTGGCGCAGCAGAGTCTGGTCACCACGAAGGAGGGCGTCGATGGCCTCGGGAGTGAACGGCGCCAGGGTCAGACGGGCAGTGTCGATCAGAGTTGCGGGCATCGATCAGGCAATCGTCGGGGTGCGGGCAGCATCGAGGGCGGCCAGCATCTCGCTGATCCGGGTGAACTTGACCCTGGGCCGCCCGAGTGCCGAGCCGCGGCTGCGTTCGATTTCATCGAGGGCGCGCCAGTCGGCCCAATCGACCACTCGAACGTTGCGTTCGGCGAGCAACTGCTCGACCGGGGCGCCGCCGGCAGGATCGATCAGCAGTCCAGCCGCATAATCGGCGAGCAGGTGATCGACCGTTTCTACCGCGTCCGGTTTGTTGGTGCCGATGACTCCGCTGGGTCCCCGCTTGATCCAGCCGACGACGTACTCGCCGCGGAGCGGAGTGCCGGGCGAGGTGAGGATTCGGCCCTCAGCGTTTGGGACGATGCCGCGCCCGGAATCCACCGGAACTCCCGGGATGCCGGTGCCACGATATCCGACCGAGCGGAACACCAGCCCAGCGTCGATCGATTCGGTCTCGCCGCTGGGCTCGGCCCTCACATCGTGACCGGGGATGTTCACCAGGCGGTTCCGGGCCAGCTGGATCCGTTCGACTCGCCCGTTGCCTTCGAGTGCCAGGGGGCTCAGCAGAAAACGGATATGCACCCGCTTGGACTTACCGGTGGTGCCGCGGTCGGCCATGGCGTGCAGCGTCTGGAGGTTCCGGTCGATCGTGTGATCGCCCGCCGTCGCCATCTCCGCGCTACTGGGATCCAGCTTGAGTTCCGCTGGATGCACGATTGCGTCGGCGCCGGGGAGTTCACCCAGCTCCTTGACCTCGGGATTGGTGAACGCCGCCTGCACCGGGCCACGCCGGCCGATCATGTAGATGTCCCTCACCTTGCTCTCGGCCAGCGCCTCGAGGGCGTAGCTCGCGATGTCCGTCCGGGCCAGTTCCTCGGGCGTGCGCGCCAGGATGCGGACCACATCGACCGCCACATTGCCCATCCCGATGACCGCCACTGCCGGCTGGCTCAAGTCGAAATGGTGATCGCGGAAATCGGGGTGACCGTTATACCAGGCCACGAACTCCGTGGCGGCATGACTGCCCGCCAGCGCTTCGCCGGGGATACCGAGTGCCCGGTCGGACTGGGCGCCAAAGGCGTAGATAATCGCGTGGTAGCGGGCCAGCAGCTCGTCGCGGAACAGGTCGCGCCCGATCTCGACATTGCCGAAGAATCGGAAGCCGGGCTGGGCCGCCAGCTTTTCGTACACCCGGGTGACCGCCTTGATCTTCTGGTGGTCGGGCGCCACGCCGCCGCGGACCAGGCCAAACGGCGTTGGCAAGCGATCGAACAGGTCGATGGATATACCGGGCAGGTTGCGCTGCAGGTGCTCGATGGCAAAAAAGCCGGATGGTCCGGAGCCGACGATGGCGACCCGCAGAGGGGTCGGAGTGGAAATGGCCATGGAGCATAAGATAGAAGGGAGACGGGCGAGGGGAGAGGGGAGAGGCGAGCCGCGAAAGGCGGAGGGCGGAGGGGAGCCGCGAAAGGCGAAAGGCGAAAAGCGAAAGGAGGAGGGAGGAGGGGATGCTCCGAACGACTGGCGATTCCTCGGCCGACAACCCAAACCTTCAGAACCCGGAACCCGGAACCCGGAAGCCGGAACCCGGAGCCCGGAGCCCTGAACCAAACCAGGAACCAGGAACCGTGAACCGTGAACCGTGAAC
>JBDTTF010000193.1:0-3985 GCA_039930765.1 Gemmatimonadota bacterium
TGGCCGATGTCCGGGATCTGGCCAACCAGCCGCCGGTGATCCGGTATGTGAACCTGCTGATTCGCGAGGCGGCTGATGCCGGTGCCAGCGACATCCATCTCGACGCCACCCGCGAAGGCCTGAGGGTGCGCTTGAGGCTCGATGGCGTGCTGACGCCATGGTCGGGACCACCGCCGGCCCTCCAGGCAGCGATTGTTTCCCGGATCAAGCTGCTGGCCGAGCTCGATATCGCCGAGCGGCGGGCGCCACAGGATGGCCGGATTCGGATCCGGCTGGAGGCGCGGGAGCTTGATCTCCGCGTGGCCACGGTGCCGACGCTGCATGGCGAGTCGGTGGTGCTGCGGCTGCTCGATCGGGGTGAGCGACAGACCACGCTGGCGGAACTCGGCTTGGCCCCTGACACCCTGGCGGCGTTTGAACGCCTCGCCCGCCGGCAGCACGGCATCGTCTTGGCCACAGGTCCAACCGGCAGCGGCAAGACGACGACCCTCTACGCCGCACTGGGTCTGCGCGATCCGACCGCCGAGAAGATCATCACGGTCGAGGATCCGGTGGAGTACCACTTGCCGGGCGTGACCCAGGTACCGGTGCACGCCAAGGCGGGAGTGACTTTCGCCGCGGCGCTGCGGAGCCTGCTGCGGCAGGATCCCGATGTGCTGATGGTCGGTGAAATGCGCGATACCGAGACAGCGGGCATCGCCGTGCAGGCAGCCATGACGGGTCATCTGGTCTTCTCGACCCTGCATACCAACGACGCGGTCAGCGCCATCACCCGCCTGGCGGACCTCGGCGTCGAACCGTATATGATCGCCTCTTCATTAGAAGGAATTCTGGCTCAGAGGCTGGTGCGGCGGATCTGCACCGAGTGCCGCCAGCGGTATCAGCCGGATCCGCAGGCGGTGGCGCTGCTGGCCCGTCAGCCTGTGGGTGAGGTCACGCTCGAACGGGGGATGGGATGCACCGCCTGCCGCCAGACCGGCTATCGCGGCCGCACCGGGATCTACGAACTGCTGCCGATGAGCGAGGAGCTGCGTCGAGCCCTGGTGGAGCGGCCGGATTCGACCAGGCTGCGCGGTATTGCGAAGGCGGGCGGGATGGTGACGCTGCAGGAGGACGGCTGGCGCAAGGTCCAGGCGGGGATCACGACTGTGGAGGAGGTGCTGCGTGTGGCGGGAGACTAAGGGGGGGCAGAGTGGGCAGGGGGGCGGGGGGGCAGAAACGTCGGGTCACGTCCTCAACCTCCGGTTGTCCACGAGAAGGTCAGGGGGTGAGGCAGGATCGCACGTCGAGCACGTTGGTCCGCGGCCAAAAGCCGCGGCTCGGCACGATATCGCTGAAGCGATGCACTGCGGCTGGCACCTCGCTCCTCGTGTTCACACGAGACTCCCGGAATGCGTCCCCCCTCTTCACGTAGTGGAGAGGGGGACAGGGGGTGAGGCTAGGCGGCCGAGGAAGGCCTCTAGCCGCTCTGTTGTTTCCCTGCCCCCCTGCCCCCCTGCCCCGCCGCCGGACCGAAGGTCCGGCTTTACCCTGATCGAAATCCTCGTCGTCATCACCGTCATCGCGATTCTGGCGGGGCTGGTGACCCCGATGGTGTTCCGCAACGTCGGCGACGCCAAGGCGACGGCCGCCAAGGCCCAGATCGAACTGCTCGGCCTGGCCCTCGACACCTACCGCCTCCACAACGACCGCTACCCATCCACCGCCCAGGGACTGGCGGCGCTAATCGTCAAGCCGCTCGGCGACCCGGTCCCGCGAGACTGGCGCGGCCCGTATCTCCGCCAGGCACTGCCCGACGATCCGTGGGGCAAGCCGTATCACTACGAGAGCCCCGGAACGGTGAACCCCGACGGCTACGACCTGATCAGTTATGGTCGGGATGGTCAGCCTGGTGGAACCGGTGAAGATGCCGACGTGAATTCATGGAGTGGGCGGGCACCGGCCAGCGGAACGACTACCCGATGAGCCAGTACGAGTATCGGGCCGCCAAGCCGGACGGCCAATCGGTCCGAGGCACTATCGCGGCGCCTGACGCCGCCGCGGCGACCGCGTTGCTGCGGGTGCAGGGCTTGTTCGCTCTAGACATCGAGAGCGCTCGCGCCAGCTCCGGTGTCCGGCCGGCGCCTCGACGCGAACTGGCGATCGTGTTCCGCAGCCTCGCCTCGCTGGTGAGTGCCGGCGTGCCGCTCGAAAAGGCGCTGGGGGCGACAATCGCAGTGAGTTCGGAGCGGCTGACGCCTCACCTCGAGCGCTGGCGCCAGGTCCTCCGCGAGGGTGGTTCCCTCTCCTCGGCCATGGCCATTCCGGTAGGGCTGATCCCCGGGGTGGTTACCGGAATGCTCCGGGCCGGGGAGCGCGGCAGCCAATTGGATCTGGCCCTCGAACAGACCGCCACCCAGTTGGAGCAGGAAGCCGAACTCCGGGCACGGATCGGCCAGGCACTGGCGTACCCCGCCCTGGTCGCCGGCGCCGGCCTCATTTCAGTCCTCGTGATCACGACCTTGGTCCTACCCAAGTTCGCCGGTCTGCTGAGCGACCTCGGTCAGCAACTCCCCCCGGCCACGCGTCTCTTGATCGCCTTTTCCGATTTCGTCCAGCACGACGGGCTGATCCTCTTGATTGCCTGCTCAGCCGGGCTCGCCGCCATGGTTGCCTGGATTCGGACGCCTAATGGCGACGCCTGGTGGAGCGCCCGCCTGATCGAACTCCCCCTCATAGGGCCTCTCCGCCTGACCCTGGCCAGCGCTCGGCTCGGCCGAGCATTGGGCGCGATGCTTCGCACAGGACTGCCGATCCTACCCGCGATGGATGCTGCCCGTGACGCCGTGGGAGACGCGGTGGTGGGATTGCGTCTCGGCCGGGCACGCGAGCGGGTCGCCGGAGGCGAGGCGCTGTCGACTGCCCTCCAGCGTGAATCCGCCTGCGCGCCCGGCGTCTTGCCCGTGATTGCCATTGGCGAGTCGAGCGGCCAACTGGCGCTCATGGCCACTCGCGCCGGCGACCTTGCCGCCAAGGACGCCGAGCGCCGGCTGGCAACGCTGGTCAGCCTGCTCGAACCGGCGCTGATTGTCGGGTTCGGAGGGATGGTGGCGTTCGTGGCGGCGGCGTTACTGCAGGCGGTGTACTCGTTGAGGCCTTCTTGAGAGGAGCGGGGCGGCAACAGCTCGTGCCAAAGGAAATCACGGTTGTCACTCCTCACGGATCGGGGCAAGGCCATTCGTCCGGGCAATACGGCGCGACACACCCCGAGGAGTGGTGGCGTCATCTCTGCCCCCCTGCCCCCCTGCCCCCCCGCCGGCGCGCAGCGCCGGCTTCACCCTCGTTGAAATGCTCGTCGTCCTCGCCATCCTCGGCGTCCTGGCCAGCGTGAGTGTGGCGGCGTTACCCAGCTTGACCAGGGTTGAGCGGCCGACCATTGCCAGCCATCTCTCGGAAGCACGGCGCGCCGCGGTTGTGTCCGCCCGCGACGTGGCCGTGGCCATTCCCGATCATGCGACCGGCCGATTGAGGACTTGGCGGTTCTGGCCTGATGGCCGCGCCGCCGGTCCGGGCATCGACTCCAGGAATGGCGCCGTCACGGATACAACCTTCGCGACCGAGCTGGCCCCGTGAACACCAATCGGCAAGGCTTTGCGCTGCTTGAGGCCCTCGTGGCACTGACCGTCGTGACGACAGTCGGCGTGAGTGTTGTGACCCTGGCCCAGACCGCTATCAGGAGCGAGCAGGCCAGTGCCGAGGAGGAGCGGGCTACCGCCGATGCCGAACGACTGCTAACGGCGATCTCGCTGCTCCGGCGTGCCGAGCTGGATCAGCGGCTGGGTGGCCACGAGGTTGGCGAGTTCACCGTCACGATCGAGCGACCCCAACCTGCCCTCTTTCGGGTCAGCCTGGCGAGGACAGCCGCCCCATCACGCGAGCTCCTGGTCACCGTCCTCTATCGCAAATCCGAGGCGGCCGGCTGATGCCGTCTCGCGGCTTCACCCTG